>CAPYID010000007.1 GCA_948739805.1 uncultured Clostridia bacterium
TCCTTCTGTATTTACAACTTCAGCTTGTACCTCTGTTGCATTTACAGCTTCTACTTGCATTCCTTCTGTATTTACAACTTCAGCTTGTACCTCTGTTGCATTTACAGCTTCTACTGGTATTGAATAATGTAGCCCTTTTATCATTGGTACTTGTTGCGCCATTGTTTCAATGGCAAGTGTCTCCTGCTGAGTAGGAGGGACAGTAGGAATTCCTACATCCTGACTTGTATATAGCGAAACAACACCTATGGCTCCGCCCATTATTCCAACCTTTACTGACTTTTCAGCTTTCTTTTTAGTATTTTGTATCTCATTAAGTTTCGCATATCCAGCGAAACTACATGAAGCTATTGCCTTTCTTCCTCCCCAGCTAACCTCTTTCGGTAACTGACTTGCCAAAGCAACGTTTTCAAAAATCCTAAAAATTTTTCTAACCATTTTTTTCTCTCCTTTTATTTTTTACAAAAAATTATTATACCTGTACCACTTGGGCACCTTAATTTAATTTTAGCATATTTTACATAATATTGCAAGTCTGTAATCCTTGCAAATGTGCTGTCTTTCTATATCTAATTCTTTTTGTAACATAAAAGAGTTGCATAAATTGCAACCCCATTACATTCATTATCTAAATAATATTAACTTTTATCTATCTTTCGTTTTCTTTAAAGTCTATTCTAATATTTCCTATACCACCATCCACTTTTATATAGTTTTCTCCATCTCCATATATTGTATCTTCTGATATTGATTTTCCATCTATTTTTATTGTACCTATTCCTTTACTTACTTTTACTTTATAGTCATCCTTTGAATTATTTATATTGATATCTAGTTCTCCTATTCCTGAATCTATATCTGAATTACCTGTTAATTTTGCATTGACTTCTGTTTTTCCAACTCCCATATCTAAGTCCATATCATTTATTAGTCCAGATGAAATTATAACGCTTCCTGCTCCTCCATCAATATCAGCTTTGTCTTTTATTTGTAATTCCCCAATTTGTGTCTCTCCTGCTCCTATTTCTAATGATAGTCTCTTTGATACTATTTTTTCTATATTGATTTTTCCTGCTCCAGTTGAAATTCTTACTTTCTCAAATTCTAAATTTTCTGGTATATAGATTATTAAGTCTCCACTGTTATTTTGCGGAAACCAATGATGTTCCTTTTCTTCTATATATATTGTTTGATTGCTTTGTTTGCATTTGATATGATTATTGTCTCCTTCTATTTTAAAATCGTTTCCATTTCTTATTATCAAATTGCTAAAAGCAATATCTATATCTAATGTATCTATATGTGTATATTGTAAGTCTATTGTTTCTATTTCTTCACTTATTATATCATTTTGTGTATTATGTAGTCCAAAAATGAAAGAAAAACCGAATAGTGCCCATAAAATTCCTGATATTATATTTATTATAAGAAATATAGCAAATGCTATTGCTAAATATTTTATTACTTTTTGTGCTGTTGTCATCTTATTTCAACACCTCCAAATACACATGTTGCATTTATATATATAATGTGTGCTTGTTCTTCTTTACTGTAATTTGCCTTATCTGAAACACCTCCAAATATAGGGGTTGATTTTATTTTTACTTTCACATTATCTGGTACAAATATTTCTATACCTCCAAAAATACTGGTTGCATTTATTATTTGATTTTCTTCTATAATGGCTTTTCTTAAATCGCATTTTACTCCACCAAATACTGCTGTTAAGTCTGCTCCACTAAATTTTTCATCGTCAAATTTAACATTTTGCTCTGAAAATGTTGCACAGTATTCATTTGAATTAATTCTATTTTTATTTAATTCTTTTATTTCTTTTGTTATTTTTCCTCCTATTGTATCTCTAAAAATAAATGATATTCCTACTATTATTAAGATAACAGGAAATAATAGTTTCCATACTAAATCAAATTTTAAAATATCCTGACATGCTAATAATAATGCTATACCTATTATTAATCCTATAATATCACCTGTTTTCCTATTGTTTTTGAATAATCCTATAAAACATGGAATAATAATAAATAATGTCCACCATCCATTGAAGAATATGTTAATATTAGTAATTCCTAAAACATTACCAGCTATTATTAAACCTATGGTTATAAATACAATTCCCCATAATACACTTTCTACTTTTTTCATTTTTAATTTCATTCCTTTCTAAGGCACAAACCTGGTTGTAAAAGAATCGTTACCAATTATTTTCAACCTTTTCTCCTTTTTACTTATTTTTGATAGTATTATATCAAATCTTTTATTTTTTGTGAAGTTATATTGTTAAAAAATTTTTTAAATACCTGTTGCATTTTTTTTATAAATGTGGTATTCTTAATAAGTCACTTAGGGGTGTCGTCCAACGGTTAAGATAGAAGTCTCCAAAACTTTTGATGAGGGTTCGATTCCTTCCACCCCTGCCAAAAATGTGCGACTTTAACAAGTCACAGTGAATAATTAATGATGAAAAATTAATAGTGAATAGTTATTTAATAATGTGAAATAAGCACATTTTACTATTCACTATTAATTTTTCATTCTTCACTATTCATTAATTTAAAATTTATCTACAAAACATGATATATGATGTAAAAAGAAACCTTTATATAAAAGGTTTCTTTTTACATTATAATATCATAAAATGTTTTAAACGTATAACCTTGTTCGATTAAATAATTTAATACTTGTGGTAACATATCTGCTGTTAGTTGCTTTGTTGCTGCATCATGCATTAATATTACAACACTATTTTTTGTTCCTACTGTACTTACTAAGTTGCTCATTATACTTTCTTGTGTTGGTTTTCCTACTGAGTCGTTTGTAAGAGAATTCCAATCAATATATAAAATATCATTATCTGATAATAATTGTTTTGCTTCTGTTTTTACGTCTTTATATTTTTTTCCTCCACTTCCTCCTGGAAATCTAAATAGATGTGAACAATAGCTTTCCTGCCCTATTACAGTTCTTATTAATTGTTCTGTTTTTAAATACTCATCTAAAACTGTTTGTGCACTTGTATATATAGTGTTATATTCATGACTATATCCATGATTTGCTATATAATGCCCTGTTTCATATTCTTGCTTAACTAGACTAGGGTATCTTGCTACATTACGTCCTAATAGAAAAAATGTCGCCTTTATTTTATATTGGTCTAATATATTTAAAATTTGAGGAGTTATATTTTGTGAAGGTCCATCATCAAATGTTATATATGCTATTTTTTCATTTGTAGCATATATATTATTCATATTTTCCCTTCCTACTTGTGTTAACTTAGGTAGTTTTGCTGAATTTACTATATCTATTACTTCTTCTTTAGTTATAGTTTCTTGATTTGATATTTCTCCATCATTTGAGATATTACTATTACTATCTTCTATATTCGCATATTGGTTTTCTTCTTTAACTTTTAACATTTTTTTGTGTATGCTAAATACATATAATAATATCATTAATAGTATAAATAATATTATTAGTAAAAGCCCAAATACTTTTTTCTTATTTAATCTTTTTATTACTGTTAGGCTAACTTCTTCATATCCATAATAGTTCACCATTTCAACAAAATTCTCTCCTTTAAATATATAAATATATCCTCCAGTATAACTGGAGGTATATCTGGTGTCTAAATTTTTATTACCTTTATTACATTTACTCTATATTACTTCATGTATTTTTATGTCTCTTACATGTTCAATCTTTTCCCATTTTGTTTCTCTTTTAAATAAACATTTGAAATTTATTAATAACCATGAACCTAAAAACAATGGATAACATAATAATCCTTTTATCATTGGTCTTATTGGTTTTTTATCTAATACCATTATTACTAATGCTGTTCCTATTGGTAGTAAAAATGTAGGAATAAGATATCTAGCATAGTTTTCTATTAATTCTGCTCCTGTAAAGTTATTCGTAATATATAATATAAAGTTTAATGAAAGTAATAATAATGTTATTATAAACATTGGTATGCTTCCAACTATATATAATAATCCATCAAAGTTCATTGCTGTTTTCTTTTCTTTTACTGCTACAGCTAATTGTTTTGTATAAATTCCCATACATTGTATATGTCCAACTGTCCATCTAGACCTTTGTGACCAGCTCTGCTTAAATTCTACTGGTTGTTCATCATATACAATTGCATCTGTTGACCATCCTAATTTTTTTCCTGCAATTATTCTTTGTAATGAGAATTCAATGTCTTCTGTTAAAGTTTCTGTTTCCCAACCATTAGGTTTTACAACATCAAACTTAACCATAAATCCTGTACCATTTATTAATGGAGATAAACCTAAGTTGTATCTAGCTAAATGATAAAATCTATTCATCATCCAATAAAATATTGCATATCCTGCTGATACCCAACTATCTGTTGGATTTTTTATATCCCTATAACCTTGAACTACTTCTTCACCTTGACAAAGCTTTTTGTTCATGTTTACTAAAAAGTTTTCGTCAACAATGTTATCTGCATCAAATACACAGAATGCATCATATTGCGCATTTTCTGCTATTTTTTTTCTTAAAAACCATTGTAATGCATGACCTTTGGTTCTTTCTTCCATTGGTGATCTTCTTTCATATACTATAGCACCAGCTTTTTCTGCTATTTTTTTAGTCATATCTGTACAATTATCTGCTATTACATAAATATCGTATTTATCTTTTGGATAATTTTGATTTTTTAAACTTTCTATTAGGTTTCCTACTACCATTTCTTCATTATGAGCAGGAATTATTGCCATAAATCTATTGTCTTTTTTTTCTAACATAGGTTTATCTTTTAATTTAACTAAAGAACATAAACTAATTAATAATTGATATAACCAAAATATTGTAATAATCCAAACTAGTGCTTGTTGCAATACATATAAATATATCATTTTTTCTCTCCTTCTATTTTTTATAATAGTTATTTCATTTGCTATAGTTAAAGAAATCAATTTTACTTTAACTTTTAACACTTTATTTTTAATTTATTTTATATCCTTATATATTATACTACTTTTATTTTATTCTTGGCAAGTTTTTCTTTAAATATTCTTCATTTTTTGTCATATTTTGAAAATAATATAAAAATTTTAAACTTCTTTGTCTTCTTCAAATTCTTTATGTGTTAGATTTACTCTTCCTTGTTCATCTATTTCATATACTCTAACTTTTATTTTGTCTCCTACTTTTAATATGTCTTCAATTTTTGCTACTCTTTGTTTTGATATTTTCGAAATATGAAGTAGTCCTTCTTTTCCTGCTCCTACATCAACAAATGCTCCAAATGTTGTTATTTTTGTAACAATCCCTTCATATATTCCATCTACTTCTATTTCTTTTACAATTTCATTTACCATTTCTAAGGCTTTATTTCCATCTTCTGGGTTTGCCGCATATATAAATACATTTCCGTCTTCTTCAATATCCATTTTTACACCTGTTTCAGAAATTATTTTATTAATCATTTTTCCGCCAGGTCCTATAACATCTTTGATTTTTTCTACTTTAATTTTGGTATTTATTATTTTTGGTGCGTATTTAGAAATTTCCTCTCTTGGTTTTGCAATTTGTGGAGCCATTATTTCATCTAAAATATACATTCTGGCATTTTTAGTTCTTTCAAATGCTTGTGCTATTATATCATATGATAGCCCATCAATTTTTATATCAACTTGAATTGCTGTTATTCCTTTATGTGTCCCTCCTACTTTAAAGTCCATATCTCCAAAAAAGTCCTCTAAACCTTGAATGTCTGTTAACATTACATATCTATTAGGATCATTTTCATCTGTTACAAGTCCTGTAGAAATCCCTGCAACTGGTGTTTTTATTGGAACTCCTGCATCCATTAATGCTAATGTGCTTCCGCAAATACTTGCTTGTGACGTTGAACCATTTGAGCTTAATACTTCTGATACAACTCTTATTGTATAAGGAAATTCTTCTACTGATGGTATTACTGGTACTAATGCTTTTTCAGCAAGTGCACCATGTCCTACTTCACGTCTACCTGGTCCACGTGATGTTTTTGCTTCTCCAACACTGTATCCTGGGAAATTATATTGATGTATATATCTTTTTGATGTTTGCTCGTCTAGTCCATCTAATATTTGTTCTTCACTAACCATTCCTAATGTTGCAATTGATAATACTTGAGTTTGTCCTCTTGTGAATATTGCACTACCATGTACTCTTGGTAATAGTCCTACTTCACATGATAATGGTCTTATTTCATCTAATTTTCTTCCATCTGGACGTTTGTGTTCTTCTAAAATCATTTTTCTTACACATCTTTTTTCTAATTTGTAAAGTATTTCTCCTATTTCTTGTTTTCTTTCTTCTACTGCTTCTTCTCCAAGCTCATTTATTAAGTATTCCATAACTTCTTCTTTTATTTGGTCTACATTTTCATCTCTTACAGTCTTGTCTACTTCTTGTACATCATTATACATTCTTTCTTCATATTTTTCTGCAATTTTATCAAATAAATCATGGTCTACTTCAAAAGATTTATATTCAAATTTTGGTTTTCCTATCTCTGTTTTTATTTTTGATATGAATTCACAAAGTTTTTTGATTTCATTATGTGCTGTTTTTATTGCTTCTAACATAATATTGTCTGGAATTTCATTTGCACCTGCTTCAATCATTGCGATTTTGTCTACTGTTCCTGCAACTGTTAATGTTAAGTCTGTTTTTTCTCTTTGTTCTAATGTTGGATTTATTATAATTTGTCCATCAACATATCCAACATTTACTGCCGCTGTTGGTCCACCAAATGGTATGTCTGATATTGATAGTGCTACTGATGCTCCTATCATTGCTGCAACTTCTGGTGAATTATCTGGTTCTACTGATAATACTGTTGCTACTACACATACATCATTTCTAAAGTCTTTTGGAAATAATGGTCTTAATGGTCTATCTATTGCTCTTGATGTAAGTATTGCTTTATCTGCTGGTTTTCCTTCTCTTTTCGTAAAACTTCCTGGTATTTTTCCTGCTGCATATAATTTTTCTTCATAATCTACTGATAATGGAAAAAAGTCAATTCCCTCCTTTGGTTCTTTAGATGCTGTAACATTTACCATTACAACTGTCTCCCCATATCTTACCCAAACACTTCCATTGGCAAGTTCTGAAGTTTTACCACTCTCAATTATAAATTTTCTTCCTGCTAATTCTGTTTCAAAAGTTTTAAACATATATTTTTACCTCTTTTCTTTTTGTTACATAAATTAGTTCGTAACTTCGATAATACTTTAATTTATATTTATTTTGTACTTTTATTAAAATATTATCCAAGCTACTTCTAATTTATGTTAATTAATACACTTTTGGACGTTTGACATATTTCTCAAACGTCCATAATATACTTAAGGAATTATTCCTTGTAATCATTGACGTTTAAATTACATCTAATGATTATCTTCTTAAATTTAATTTTTCAACTATTTCTCTATATTTTTCAATGTCATTTTTTTCTAGATAGTTAAGTAAATTTCTTCTTTTACCAACCATTTTTAATAGTCCACGTCTAGAATGATTATCTTTTTTGTGAACTTTTAAATGTTCTGTTAGTTCTATTATTCTTTCTGTTAAAAGAGCTATTTGAACTTCTGAAGAACCTGTGTCTTTTTCATCTCTTCTATAAGTATTAATTATTTCTTGTTTTCTTTCTACTGTCATTTAATTACACCTCCTATTTTTTTATATACGCCTTATTCATAGAAAAAGTGGTGCTTTCACCTTTTTCCAAGAGTAAGGTAATTTTTAATACTTTCTTAGTATACAACAAAAATTTTTAAAACGCAAGCATTTTTATATGCTTTTTTAAATTTCAAGAGTTGCCTCTTCATATGCTTTTCCTGCATTCACTATACTATCTGTTATGAAATAAGAATTTGATACTGGATCATATGGCTTTCTGAGAATTTTTACTTCTTCTTCTGTTATTGCACCTATTTTAAGACAAAAGTTTACAAATCCTGAATCATTAAATCTAGATTCGATATATCCTAGCGCCAATTGTGAAGCTATTCTTTCATCTCTTTCTAGTAGCAATTTCTTTTTACCTTGTATGGATCTCATACTATTAATATCTTTATATATTGTCTCAATTTCTATGTCTGTATATCCTTCCTGACTTATTGGATTTGGTATTCCTTTATTTGATGAATAAATATAATCATATACTCCTTGTTCTATTTCATCATCTATATTATTTATATATTCTCCTTTTTCACTTTTAAATCTTGCTTTAGCCTTCTCTATTTTCTCTATGAGTAAATTTACTCCATATTTATGGCAATCGTGTTTTATAAATTCATATTCTTCTGTTGTAGTTTCTAGTACATATCTGATAAAGTCTCTATATTCTTCTTTTCCTTCATACTGTTGCATTATAGTGTCTTTGTATTTTTCTCTTCTAGGATCATCTTCTTTCATTTTAAATATTGCATTAAGTTGTCTTGAGAACATTCTATCTGTTTGTAGTATTTCATTAGATAATTTTTCTGCACATTTATACCATGCTTCCTGTAAAATTCTACTTTCTTCTTCTCCACTAGTGTATGGTAAATATTCAGAGTATGTTGGCATTCTAAGTCCTTGCACTTTAGTTTGTCCTGTCTCTTTATCCTTTTTTCCATATAGTGATGCTTCTAAACTCAATTTTATCATTTCTTTACTACTACTTCTTATTAAATCTTCGATTAATCTTTCCTGTATTTTTAATACGAGTTTATTTAATTCTGTGTCATTTCCTCCCAGCATTTCTATTGCCTTTTCTTTATCTATACCTAGAATTTGTGAAACTGGTTCAGCATAACTTGTAGGTATATCAATTGTTAGTCCTCCTTTTTGTCCATCTATCATGTCATATGGAATAGATGATATTTGGTCAGATATTTTTACTATTGCATCTATCATATTAGCAGCTTGCATTTCTTTATCTGCTCCTTCATATATAAAACAATTTTCTAATACTTTATGGAAATCACTAAATGTTATTTTATAATTTGGTAAAATATTGGCAGTACCTCTTTCACCATTATGCCTTCCTGCTGACATTGCTATAGTTTTTATTGCTTCATCTATTTGCTCTTTTAATTCTTCCCCTTTACTTTTAATTTTATTTTCTAGATTAGGTTCTTTTCCTAATTTTAGGTTGTTGGATATTTCTTCAATACTTACATTCCTTTTGTTTGCTTCTTCTGTTATTGTTTCAATTGCTATCCCAGTATTTATTGCTTTTTTGATTTTACTTGAGCATCTATATAAAATATGAGTAGCACCAGTTGCGTTATGAGGTCTTGGTCCACCTTGCTTTATAGCTGATATTTTTGAAGATGTGTTTTCTCCAAGGTGCCCTAAAGCAGGTTGTCCAGTATCATGAAGAAGTGTCGCTATTTCTACTCCTTTTGCTATATCTTCATTTCTAAAAATTCCTTTTGCTATTTTATATCCTATATTTCCAGCATTATGTATATGTATTTTTCTATCTGTTACTTCTCCTAGCTTTCTTTGTTGATGTACCATCATTGTTGTTCCTTTTAGTCTTTCAATTTCATCAAATAATGCGTCTTTTATGTATTTAGCATATTTTCCAATAAATTGTGCTGTTTTTAAACTTTTTACTCTTTCTGTAATAATAAAATTTTGCTCTTTTACTGAATTAATATAGCTCCTAAAATTTTCTTGATCTTCAACATTTAATTGCCTTACTTGAGGACCTCTTACATATTCAAGAGACCTATATTTCGCTATTTTTTCTTTCATTTTTAACCTCCAAAAATTTTTTATTAAAATCACTTTAATATTTTACCATATTTATGTAAATCTGTAAAGGGGATTTTGGGAGTATTTTCAATATTTATCCTCTGCACTTTTATTTATTCTGTAGCTTTATGTAAAACATTTGCTACATATTTCATACTTGCTAAACATTGTTCCAAAGTATTTCCTGTTGCTCCAACTTCCATTATTGTAGATGCTGTTGTTAAATGCTGATTATACCTTGCATTTCTTAATATTATTGGTCTAAATAATCCTGGATATAATTCATCTGCAATACTTTGAACTTTTATTGCATATTGTAAGTTCTTTTTCCAGTTATCATGTGCAAGCCCTGAACCATCTGTTCCAATTACAAACATAACTTGTGCACAAACTTCATCTCCTATTTGTACGCTTGGTGCATAATTGCTTTTACTTCCAACTGCATCTCTATGTAAATCTATTGTAATTTCTGCATCTTTGTTTTTGGTTAATATACTTTCTAATGTCTTTAATGACCTTCCATATGAACCATTATATGATGGATAGTCATGGTAGGTTTTGTTATGTATAACATTAAATCCATATCTTTCTAATTGGGATGTTAACTCATCTCCTACTTTTGATACAGTAAAGTTTAGGTCTGTAGTTCTATATGAATCTGTCATTGGATAACTATACTTTTCTGTTGGAGTATAGCTTTCACATGTATGTGTATGATATATAATAACTTTTTTATTATTTGTAAATTCATATGAAGCATTTTCTAATATTGATGAAATATCATAATTAGTTTGATTGTTTATTTTTATATCTTTATATTTATTTGTATATGTTTCCTTTATATTGTTTTCGTCTATTATCTTAGTATCCTTATTTTCTAAATCTTGTGGTTCTGACTTTATTTCTTCTTGTTCTTCTGGCTCTATATATTCTTCTTGTGGTGGTTCTACTGCGACTTCCTGCTCTTGTTTTTTTATTATATTATCAAATATCCCAATTTGCATTGATAATATTTTTATTCCCCAATTATTTTCATCATTTTCTTCTATACTTATATTTTCTTTTACTACTCTTGTTATTGGTAATTCATATTTCATACATTGAAGTAATGATATTCTATCTTCTCTTTGTTCTCTTTTTTTATCTGTATTTAATGATTTTACTAATAATATAAATATTATGGTTATCACAAAAAAAATGAATATATATTTAATAATTTTTTTTAGATTTATAACAGTAATCTTCATTAGATTCTCCTTGTCCTAAACATCATTATTATATATATTCATTTATTTTTAATTTTATTACATAATTTCTTTATATTATTATCCTATATATTGTTATATTTTAATTATTTAATTCTTCTTATTTGTTCTTTTAATACCCTCTAGGTTCTAATTTTAAATATATCGGTTTTTCCTCTCTTATAATAGTTGATACTCCATGCCCTGGATAAACTAATGTATCATCTGGTAATATTAATAATTTATTTACTATTGAATTCATAATTTCCTCTAAATTCCCTGTTGGTAAATCTGTTCTTCCCCAAGTACCTCTAAATAAAGTATCTCCTGAAAATAACATCTTATCTTGTTTACAATATAATGATATTCCTCCACTTGTATGTCCGTGGAGTATGAATTACTCGCATTTGTATATTTCCTAAATGCAGTAAGTCTTCATCATCTACTCTTCTAACATCATTTAATATTACAGGTTCCATTCCTATATATTCTGTTAGCATTATTTCTTGATTATTTATGTTTTTTTCACAGATTCTATGTAATAGTATAGTTCCTCCAGCTTTTTGCCTTAATTCATTTACTCCACCTACATGGTCTCCATGACAATGAGTTACTACTATATATTTTAATTTAGCTTTTAAAATTTCTAGCATTTCCAATATTTTATATATTTCACCCGCTGGATCTATTATCATAGTTTCTTTTGTTATCTCATCATGTATTATATAACAATTTGTTGGATCTGCTAAAAAAGTATTTATCTTTAATGTCTTTAGTATCATCTTTATTATTTTCCCTTCTATCTAATTCTTACGTTTAACCTCATACACACTATCAATCTTTCTTAAAACTCTAAATAATCTATTTAATGTTTCTAGATTTTCTATCTCTGTATTAACCTCTGTTATGACTATTTTCTCTTTTGTAACCTTTGAACGAATATCCATAATGCTTACTTTTTCATTTCCAAATTCTCTTACAATATCTGATAATAATCCATCTCTATCATTTGAAAATATCTCTATATTTACACTATAAGAAGTTTTTGCTTTTTCATACCAAGAAACCTCAATTATTCTATCCTCTTGTTCTAATAGTTCTTTTACATTTATACAATCGCTTCTATGAACAGAAACTCCTCTACCTTTTGTTATATAACCAATTATACTATCCCCTGGTACAGGGTTACAGCATTTTGCAAATTTAACCAAACAATTATCTATACCTTTTACAATAATACCAGAACTTGTTGGTTTTCCTTGAATTTTTTTGCTTGAACTTGATAGCTCTTCAATTTTCTTTTCTAATTCTTCTTCTTTATGATCTTTAGAATACTCGTTTAATAATTTAGAAACTATCTTCCCTGCAGATATTGCTCCAAATCCTACAGATGATTGCATTTCAGTTATATTTGGAAATTTATATCTTTCTAGCATTGCATTAATATATTCTTGTTTGTAAAGTTCTGTTTCTGTTAGTCCTACTCTTTTTATTTCCCTTGAAAGTAACTCTTTTCCTTTTTCTATGTTTTCTTCCCTATTTGCTTTTTTAAACCATTGTTGAATTTTATTTTTTGCTCTAGTACTTTGAACAAATTTAAGCCAATCTCTACTTGGTCCTTTTGCATTATCAGATGTCATTATGTCTACAATGTCCCCATTATTTAATTTTGTTACTATTGGCATCATCTGTGAGTTTATTTTACACCCAGTCATTCTATTTCCTATCTCTGTATGTATACTATAGGCAAAGTCTATTGGGGTTGCATCTTTTGGCAGTACTTTGATTTCACCATTTTTGGTGAATACATATACTTCATCTTCAAATAATTCTTTTTTCAATGTGTTTAAAAATTCATTTGGGTCATTCATTTCTTTTTGCCATTCTAAAGATTCTCTTAACCATGATAGTTTGTCCTCTTCAACTTTTACTGTAGTTTTCTTAAATCTATTTGCTTCTTTATAGGCCCAATGTGCTGCTATACCAAATTCTGCAATCCTATGCATGTCCCAAGTACGTATTTGTACCTCTACAGGTGTTGCATTTGGTCCTATCAAAGTTGTATGTAGTGATTGATACATATTAGCTTTTGGAACAGCTATATAGTCTTTAAATCTTCCTGGCATTGGATTATATAGTTCATGAACAACACCTAATGCTGCATAACAATCTTTTACTGAATTAACTATTATTCTTAATGCAAACAAATCATATACTTGTTCTAGAGTTATTCCATCTCTTTGCATTTTTCTATAAATACTATAAATATGTTTTGCCCTTCCTGTTGTATCTGCAACTATTTTTGCTTTTTTCAATTCTATTGTAATTTCTTTTTTTATTTTATCTACAAAGTCTAATCTTTCTTCTCTTTTTTCATTTAATCCTTCTAAAATTTCCCTGTATTCATCTGGATATAAATATTTAAAACTTAAATCTTCTAATTCCCATTTTAATGAATACATACCTATTCTATTTGCAAGTGGTGCATATAAATCCATTGTCTCCTTAGAGATTGCTAGTTGCCTATCTCTTGTTAAGTATTTTAAAGTTCTCATATTGTGTAATCTATCTGCTAATTTTATGAGTATTACTCTTATATCTTTTCCCATAGCTAAAAACATTTTTCTATAATTTTCAACTTGTTGTTCTTCTTTATCTGTATATTGTAATTTTTGTAACTTTGTTACACCATCTACAATTTCTGTTACTTCTTTTCCAAATTCTTTTATTAAATCTTGACGTGTTGCTTCTGTATCTTCTATAACATCATGCAATAGAGCAGCACAAACTGTAGTAGTATCCATTCCTAATCCTGCAAGAATATTTGCTACATTTAATGGATGTATAATATATGGTTCTCCTGATTTTCTTTTTTGTGCTCCATGATATTGTAAAGCATAATTATATGCTCTTGTTACTGTTTTTATATCTGCTATTTTATTATTCTTTTTTATTGTAGATATTAGGTCATTTAATGTTATTTGCTGTTCTTCTTGCATTTGCTATCATCCCTTCTTGAGTTACAGATTTCTCCTTTTATTTTTAATTTTAAAATTCCATTTTTTCTTCAATCCATTTATTTAGTTCATCTATTGGTAATCGTATCTGTTCCATTGTATCTCTATCTCTTATTGTTATTGTATTATCTTCTAATGTATCAAAATCTATTGTTACACAATAAGGGGTTCCTATTTCATCTTCTCTTCTATATCTTTTTCCTATGCTTCCTGTTTCGTCATAATCACAAATAAATTTCCTAGATAACATATCATATACTTCATTTGCCTTGTCTGATAATTTTTTAGATAATGGAAGTATTGCAACCTTATATGGTGCAAGTGCTGGATGTAAATGTAGTACTATTCTTGTATCTCCGTCTACAATTTCTTCTTCATCGTATGCATTACATAAAAATGCTAGTGCTACTCTATCTGCTCCTAATGATGGTTCTATACAATATGGCACATATTTTTCGTTAGTTTCTGTATCTAAATATGTCATATCTTCTTTAGAAAATTCCATATGTTTTTTTAAGTCAAAGTCTGTTCTATCTGCAATTCCCCATAGTTCTCCCCAACCAAATGGAAAAGCAAATTCTATATCTGTTGTAGCATTACTATAATGTGATAATTCTTCTTTTTCATGGTCTCTTAGTCTTATATTTTCTTCTTTCATTCCTAAAGATAATAGCCAATTTTTACAATATTCTTTCCAATAAGAATGCCATTCTAAGTCTGTACCAGGTTTACAGAAAAACTCTAGCTCCATTTGTTCAAATTCTCTTGTTCTAAATGTAAAGTTTCCTGGTGTTATTTCATTTCTAAATGCTTTTCCTATTTGTGCAATCCCCATTGGTAGTTTTTTTCTTGTAGTTCTTAAAACATTTTTGAAATTAACAAATATTCCCTGTGCAGTTTCTGGTCTTAAATATATTTCAGCTTTTGCATCTTCTGTAACACCTTGAAATGTTTTAAACATTAAATTAAATTTTCTAATTGATGTATAGTTCAATTTTCCACATACAGGGCAAACAATATTATTATCATTTATGTATTTAACTGTTTGTTCGTCAGACCAACCATCTGCTATTACATCCTTGCCATTCTTTGTAGCCCATTCTTCAATTAGTTTATCTGCTCTATGTCTAGATTTACACTCTTTACAATCTATTAAAGGGTCTGAAAATCCTCCAACATGCCCAGAAGCAACCCATGTTTGTGGATTCATAAGTATTGCTGCATCTAATCCTACATTCATTTTATTTTCTTGAATAAATCTTTTTCTCCATGCTGTTTTTACATTATTTTTAAATTCTACTCCTAATGGTCCATAGTCCCACGTATTTGCTAATCCTCCGTATATTTCTGAGCCTGGATATATATATCCTCTTGCTTTACATAAGTTCACAATTTTTTCCATTGATTCTAACATTTTTAATCCTCCTTTTATACCTTTAATAATATTGTATTGGCACAGTGTATTTAGTAAAATTTTGTGGAGCATTAAACCATGGGAATAAGAGGAATTTTCTTATTCTCATGGTTTTTCTCACTTCGATGTGCCTATAAATCAAATTATTGTTTATTTAATTTTATCGCATTGCAAATTAATGTTAAGAAATATATAAGTACTAAAAATATTATAAAGAATTCATTAACTGGTATTCTTGTTAATGCTATTATGCTTACATATAATGCACTTACTCCAATTAGTGTTAATACTGGAATTCCTATACATTTTATAATTCCTTGATTTTTGTATCTAATTACAAAATATACAAGTATTACTATTGTTGTTATGACTAATGGTGATATATACTTTGTTATCATTTTCAATATATCTGCTTGAGGTATTTGTGTTACTATTATATCATTGTCTTTATTAATTTCTATTTCATATTTTTCATTTAATTTTTGGATTATATTGTTTTGTTGTTCTTCTGTTATCTCTTTTGCTACTATTGATACAACTGTTCCAAATGTATTTCCTTGTTGTACTTTTAGCTTATTTGTGCCTAAAATTTCTTTTGCTATTTCTTCAATTTCATCTACTTTAAATTCTTTGGTTAAATATATATTCATTCTAACAGATTTTGAATATAATAAATCGTAATTATAGCCTTTTACACATATCATAATTATTCCTGCTAATATAATTAGTGCTACTATTATAGTTATTATTTTCATAATATTATTCATGTTTTTCATAATCTAACATTCCTTCCTTCAATTTATTTTTTTGCTTCTTCTATTAGTAATTTTCTTGTAAAGATAACATTCATTAATGCTATTACAATTATTCCCCAGAATAAAAGTGTTCCTATTGAAGAAATTGCTGAAAATGAATTGTATGTGAATATAACTGATGGAATTAGAGTTATTATTAATAAATCTATTACTTTTAAGCATGATTTATATATTTTTGTTTTTCTATCTTCTTTAGAATCATCTTTGTCTAAGTTTCTTAAAATTTTACAATTTACATATGTGTTTATTAATATAAGTATTATACTAGGTATTATAGTTTCTAGTCCTATTTCTGTTTTTGTATATCTTATTATAATTAATAATAATGCTATTGAACCAATATAAACTATTGCTGATAATAAACCTAATTTTTTGTGTTTAATTATGATATATACTATACTTATTAATATTATTAATGTCATTACTCCTAAAAGGATATATTGGAATACGTTGTTTGCATATATAGATTGTATATAGTCACTTGATTGAACTTCATATTCTAGTGGCATTTCTCCATTAGATAATAATGTTGCATAATATTGTGCTTGTTCTATATTTTCATTTATTGTATTACTTTCTGTACTTGCTGATCCCATTGATATATTTAATTCGCTTATTTCTTCATCAAAATGTGTTGATAAGAATTCTTCATCATTAATTTTCATTGTGACTGTTTTCTCTGTAGAAGTATCTTCATTTTCTTCTGTTGTCTCTCCTTCTTTGTTTTCTTCTTCAACTTTTGTATAGTCTTTACTAATTTGCTTAATTTTTTTCTTTCCTTCTTTATTAAATTTAACGTTTAAATATACATTAACTCCAGTCTCTGTTGAACTATATAATACGTTTGCGTTATCTACATCATCATTTGTCATTAATACTGTTTTATCATTTGTGTCTATTATTTCAAATTTTCCACTTGCTAATAGATGTGATAAAGTTGTGTCTGTGTTATCTGTATCTTCTAATTCTATATATATATTTCCATTTTCTTCATTTAATCTTACATCATATTTTGATATTTTAGAACTTTTTAATCTTCCCCTTATAATTTTTTCTGCTTTTTTATAGTTTTCTATTGTTTTGCTTTCTTCACTATTTTCTGGTACTTGCTCTTTTGTATATGAATTTTCATCTGCGCCTTCTGGTATTTTATCTACAACATTACCTTCAGAATCACGAATCACCTCATGTGTATGGTCTCCCACTTTTAATGTTGTTATTCTCGAACCTCTTAGATTTGTTCCAAGTTCATAATCTGGTAATATATTATTGTAGGATACTAATTTCTTTACATAAACTCCTCCAAATCCTACTATAGTAACTAATACCATTGTTAATATTATTAGTGCAATCTTTAATTTTTTTTCCACTGTTCTCAATCCTTTCAATCTATAATAATTTTGTATCATTAATTATCAGTTCAAACCATATTTTTAAATATTTTGCTGCAAATTTACTCATTATCATTCTGTCTATAAATATTTCAAAGTAATCTAATACTGGACATATTTCTGTGTCAATTTTTATTGATAAAACAATTTTCCTCTTTTCCTTGTCTAGAATAAGTTGTGCATCTGTAACTGCATAATTGACTTTATCATGTTTATCAAATGTTGCTATATTTGTTTTTACAACTCGATTTCTGTGTACATCTGATTTGTCTGCTAAGATTAATGCAGCAGAAATATCACTTACAGCTGTACCTGTTGCTTCGTCATGATTTCCTATTGCTGTCATTATTTCTGTTCTTAATTGTGGCTCCATTCCCATATCTTTTAAAATGTCGTATGCAAGTATTGCTCCTGAATGTGCATGGTCTTGCCTATTTACACAGTTTCCTATGTCATGCAAGTATCCTGCTATTTTTGCTAGTTCTACTCTTTCTGGTGGATACCCTAAGTCCTGTAAAATTTTTCCTGCTCTTTCTGATACAATTGATGTGTGCCTTATAGAGTGCTCTGTATATCCTAATACATTTAGTTGCTGCTGGGAGCCACTTACTAGAGCTTGTACTTCTGGATTTTTTCTAACATCTTCCAGTGTTATCATCTTTTAATAACCTTCCTTTCAGTTCATTTGTATATTAACTATTGAATTTTATAATAAATAAAAAGAAATTTCAACCCTTTTGGTTGAAATTATTTATATTTCACATCCATTTTTGACTGGAATGGTAAAACCTCTTTTATTTTAATAATTCTATTGCTTTCTTTAGTTGTTCATCTTCTTCTGTTTCTTTTTTATTTACAATTTCATAATTTGGTGTTATTCCTATTTTATTAATTTTGTTTCTATTTGGAGTAAAATATTCTTTTATTGTTATTTTTAATCCACTACCATCATTTAATGTATATAATTCTTGTATGACTCCTTTTCCATATGTTTTTTCTCCTACAATATCTGCTTTCTTATAATCTTGTATCGCTCCTGCTAATATCTCTGATGCACTTGCGGTTTCATTGTTTACTAGAATTATAATAGGTATGTTTATAATGGCATCATTTTTTGATGTTTCTATTTCCTCTGTTTTGTTCTTATCTGCTGTTATTAACATTGTAGAATCTTTATCTAAAATATAATCTGCTATTTGCAATGCTTCATCTACTATTCCTCCACCATTGTTTCTTAAATCTATGATTAATGATTTTACATTTTTATTTTTTAACTCTTCATATGCAGTTTTAAATTGTTCTGCACATCCTTCATCAAAAGTAGCAAGTTCTATATAACCTATATTTTCTTCTAATACTACTCCTTCTACTGGATATAGTTCTACACTTGCTCTTTCTAATGTATAGTTAATTGTTTGCCCATTTCTTATTATTTCTAAATCAACTGTTGTTCCTTCTTCTCCTTTTATGTTTGTAGACATTTTTGTTAATTCACTAGCATTATAAGAAACTCCATTTACTTTTGCTATTATGTCTTTAGCTTGCAAACCTGCCTTTTCTGCTGAACTATTTTTTATAGTAGATGAAACTCGTATAAAATTGTTTTCTGTATCTGCTTCCATATAGATTCCAATTCCTACATAGTTTCCTGTTGTATATGTTGTAAATGTTTTCATTTCTTCAGGAGTAAAGTATTCTGTGTATTCATCTCCTACTCCACTAATGTATCCTTTTATTGCAGCTTCTATCATTTCACTTTCGTTCATATCATATAAATATCTTTTATTTAGTAATTCTTTGAAAGAGGTTAATGTTGCTCCTAATCCAGTAGTATCGCCCTTTGTTACTGCAATGTATTTGATACCTCCAGCTCTATATAATAAAATACTTGTTACACAGAATGTTACAACAGCAGTAATAATTATTAGCATTACAGTTTTGTATATTCGTGATAATTTTTCTTTGTTTATTTGCATTTTTAATCTCATTCCTTTCTAAGGCACAAACCCTGGTTGGAAAAGTTAGCCTTTTACCTCTCCTTACATTCTTAATTGCAAAAGTTAATGAACATTATACTTATATATTGAAGATAAATTAGCTCATCAAATTTATAATATTCAGCTTGCAAAAATGCAAAAATAATAAAATAAATTTTATTATTTTTGCATCTAATCTTTGTTGCCACTATATATTATATTCACAATTTATTTTTATAGACCTATATATGGTGCAGGATTTACATATGTACCATTTTGTAATACTCCGAAATGTAAGTGGTATCCTGTTGATGCTCCTGTTGAACCTACTGTGGCAATTGTTGCTCCTCTTGCTACTTTACTTCCTAATCCTACATTAATTGTCGAACAGTGTGCATATACTGTAACTAATCCACCACCATGGCTTACCATAACATAATTTCCAAATCCACTACCACAACCACAACTCCTTGATTTTCCATAATTATGCGAACATCCTGTATAAACTGCTATAACTGTACCAGATTCTGACGCAAGGATTGACGTTCCTTTTTGCGCTGCTAAATCTACTCCCTTATGATATGATGAGCCTCCTGCTAATGGGCTACCCCTTGAACCAAAGTATGAAGAAACTCTTGAAAATCCTGGACATGGGAATTGTAAACTACCACCAGAATATGAACCTCCTGTATTTGCATTTTGTTGTGCTAATCTTCTCCATTCTTCTTCTTGTCTTGCTAACTCAGCAGCTTTTTCTTCTTTTTCTTTTTGTAATGCAGCTTCTTCGGCGCTTAAATTTGAAACCTTTTTTTGTTTTTCTGATTTTTTATTTGCAAGTACCACTTTTTGTTTTTCTACTTGTTGTTTTTCACTTTCTACCTTTGTTTTCTTTTGTTCTAATGTTACTTTATCATTCTCTATTTTTTCTTTTTCTTTTTCTAACTCATCTAATAATTGTTCATCTAATTCTAATATTTCATTTAGGGTAAAATAACTAGATAAAAGATTTGTTAAACTTGTAGAATTTAATAATACATCTAATATTGTCTTATTTCCATATTTATATTGTACTATCATTCTTTCACATGCAAGATCATATTTTCTATCATATTCTTGCTTCTTTTGTTCTAGTTCTGTCTCTAATTGTGTTATTTCTTTTTGCAATTCCTTTAGTTCTCTTTGTACATTACCTAAATTAAATTCAACCTCATCAATGTCACCTTCAAGTTCTTGTATCTCCTTCATTTCTTGTGACATTTTATCTTCTATTTCTTTTTTTTGTTTTTCAATTTCGTTAATTTCCTCTTTAGTATCTTGTATGTCTTGCTGTGTTACTGCATATGTACTACACATTGTAGAAAAGATTAATATTGCTACTACTAATAATGATAATCCTAAGTTTATTTTTGTTTTCACTTTTATTCATTCCTTTCGTTTGTATTTCCTATATATAATCTCACACTTCTAGGTATTTACGCATCGACATTCCACTTCCTAATACACCAATTCCTATTCCTATTGCAAAATACATTATCATAATTAAATTAATCATATCTGCAAATGATACTAAACTTATATTTAGTTTTTGTAAAGTTTCAACTTGTACTGCTTGTACTGCAATTGCATTATATGCAAATCCAACTATTATAATTGTAATTAAGGCAGCTATTATTCCTATTATCATTCCTTCTACTATAAATGGCCATCGTATAAAGTTATTTGTTGCACCTACATATTTCATAATTGATATTTCTTTTCTTCTCGCATGAACCGATAATTTTATGGTATTTGATATAATGAAAATTGATATTATTATTAGTGCAACGAGAATTACTAATATTCCTATCCTTAACCCTTTTGCTATTGAAGATAATGTTTCAATTGTACTATCTGTTGCTACAATATCTTCATCTTGTATTACTCTTCTGTCATTTATTCTTATTTCCTTTATTTGTCTTTGAACTTCTTTGTTTAATGATAAATCAGTTAAAGTAACTGTGTATGATGCTTGAAGTCTGTCTTCTGTAACTCCTTCCATAAATTGCTCATGATTTTTTATGTTCTCTTTCATTTGATTTAGGTTTTCCTCTTTTGATACATATTTTGCTGTATTAACACCCTCAATTTTTTTTATTTCTTGTCCTACTTGCTGAATTTCTTCATCTGTTGCATCTTTAATTAAAAATACTTGCATTCCTTGTTGTTTTTCTATATTTGTTACTATATGATTAATATTTTCTCCTAGTATAAAGAATGCTCCAAACATTAGCATTGTTAAACACATGGTTGTTATTGAAATCATTGTAGATTTTTTGTTTTTTAAAACATTTCTAAATCCTTCTCCAATCAAATAACTAATAATATTATATCTCACTATTATAACCACCTTTTTTATCGTCTCTTACTATTACACCTTTATCTATTTGAATTACCCTTTTTTTCATTTCATCAACTATATCTTTTGCATGAGTTGCTACTACTACTGTTGTTCCTCTTAAGTTTATTTCATTTAATAGATTCATTATGTCCCAAGCTGTCTCTGGGTCTAAGTTTCCTGTTGGCTCATCTGCAATAATCATTGATGGATTATTAACTAATGCTCTTGCTAGTGCTACTCTTTGCTGTTCTCCTCCTGATAGTTCATTGGGATACATTTTAGCTTTTCCACTAAGCCCTACTAGTGATAATACCATTGGTACTTGTCTTCTTATGTGTCTTGGCGTTGCTCTTACTATGTACATTGCATATGCTACATTATCATATACTGTTTTATCTGGTAATAATCTAAAGTCTTGAAACACTACTCCCATACTTCTTCTTAAATATGGAACTCTACTTTTTTTTAAGAATGTAGTGTCTTTTCCATTTATTATTATATTTCCTGATGTTGGTTCTTCTTCTTTTAATATCATTTTTATTAATGTTGATTTTCCTGAACCTGATGCTCCTACTAAAAATGCAAATTCTCCTTTTTCTATTTTAAAGTTTGCATTTTCAACAGCTGGTGTATTTGTTGTTCCATATACCTTTTTTACATTTCTAAATTCTATCATTTTTGCACTCTTCCTTAAATAGATTTTTAATAATTGAATTTATAATATCTAAAATATTAAGATATTATTAATATATAACTATAACATTTCTATTTTTAATTTTAGAATTTTTTAGCTATACAGATATATACATTTATATCATAACAATAAACAAAATTTATTTCAAGACTTTTTTCTTAATATTTTTTATTAATTTTTGGTTATTTTTCCTTTTTCTTACGCATTCCTTGTTTTTATGCCGATTTTTGTTACTTTGTAAATTTTTTGTGTCCTTATTTTATTCTTTGTTTTACAATTTCATACATTACAATTCCTGCTGATACTGATGCATTTAATGAGTTTATTTTTCCTTTCATTGGAATCTTTACTAATCCATCACAGTTCTTTTTTACTAAATCACTCATTCCAAAGCCTTCGCTTCCTATTATTATAGCTACTCCGTCTCTAAAATCTTGTTTGTAATACATGTTTTTAGCTTGTCCATCAGTTCCATAAATCCATACACCATTTTCCTTTAAGTATTTTATTGTATCATTTATATTACTAACTCTCGCTATTTTTACATATTCTACAGCTCCTGTTGAGGTTTTTGCTACTGTTGCATTTACTGCTACTGACCTTCTTTTAGGTATTATTATACCATGTACCCCTGCTGTTTCTGCTGTTCTAATGATTGACCCCATATTATGTGGATCTTCTATTCCATCTAAAATTAGTATAAATGGTTTTTCTTCTTTTTCTTTTGCATATTCTAATATATCATATATATCACAGTATTCAAATGGTGGAACTATTGCTATTACTCCTTGATGATTTTTTGTTTCTGATATTTCATCTAGTTTGGATTTTTGAACTTCTACCATTACTATTCTTTTTTCTTTCGCTTTTGCTATTATTTTATTTATTGAACCATTCTTTTCTCCAGATTGTATAAATATTTTGTTTATATCCTTTCCAGATTCTAATAATTCTAAAACAGGGTTACGACCTTCTATTATGTCATCATATATTTTTTCTGGTTTGTTATTATCTACTCTTGCATCATTGTTTTTTCTTATATTTTCTTTTGAAAAACCTTTTTTGCTATATTGGGATTTTCTATTTTTCATAGTTATTGTTGTCCTTTCATATTATTTTTTTAGTGGGCATTGTGCACCAAGTAAAATTTGCTCCGCAAATTTTACTTGACTCATTCGCCCCTACATCATTCCTCATCATCTAGCTTTAAAACCGATAGAAACGCTTCTTGTGGTACTTCGACGTTTCCTATTTGACGCATTTTCTTTTTTCCTCGTTTTTGCTTTTCAAGTAGTTTCTTTTTTCTTGTTATATCTCCTCCATAACATTTTGCTAATACATCTTTTCTCATTGCTGATATTGTTTCTCTTGCTATTATTTTTCCTCCTACTACTGCTTGAAGTGGTATTATAAATAATTGTCTAGGTATTACTGTTTTTAGTTTTTCTACCATCTTTCTTCCTCTATTATAAGCACTGCCTTTAAATACTATAAATGATAAAGCATCAACTGGTTCATTGTTTACATGTATGTCTAGTCTTACAAGTTCTGAACGTTTATATTCTTTGAATTCATAGTCAAAAGATGCATATCCCTTTGTTTTAGATTTTAGGTTATCAAAAAAGTCATATATTATTTCATTTAATGGCATATCATATATTAAAGTAACTCTGTTTTCATCTAAGTATTTCATATCTATATAATTTCCTCGTCTGTCTTGACATATTTGCATTAGATTTCCTACATATTCTTTAGGTGTATATATTTCTGCTTTTACTATTGGTTCTTCAATATAAGAGATTTCTTGCCCTGATGGTAAATCTGTAGGATTATATAAATCTAATATTGTACCATCTGTTTTGTGTACCTTATATATAACTGATGGTGCAGTAGTTATTAGCCCTAAGTCAAATTCTCTATCTAATCTTTCTTGTATTATTTCTAAGTGTAATAATCCTAAAAATCCACATCGGAATCCAAATCCTAATGCTGCTGAGGTTTCTGGTTCATATTGAAGGGCAGCATCGTTTAGCTTTAATTTTTCAAGTGCTACTTTTAAATTCTCATATTGGCTTCCATCCATTGGATATATTCCACAATATACCATAGGATTTACTTTTTTATATCCTGGTAATGCCTCTGTTGCGGGATTTGAATTAACTGTAATTGTGTCTCCAACATGTATATCTTCTAGATTTTTTATGCTTGCTGCAATATATCCAACTTCTCCTGCTTTTATTTCATTTGATTCTATATATGTTCCTGGTTCAAAATAACCTACCTCTGCTACTGTAAATACCTTGTTTGCTTTCATAAGTCTTATTTCGTCTCCTGGTTTTATTGTCCCTTCAAATACTCTTACATAAGCAATTGCTCCTTTGTAATTATCATAATATGAATCAAATATTAAACATTTGGCTGGTGAATTTTCATCTCCTCTTGGTGCTGGAATGTCTTTTACAATTCTTTCTAATACCTCTTCAACATTTAATCCTGTTTTTGCTGAAATACATGGTGCTGTTTCTGCTTCAATTCCTATTATATCTTCTATTTCTTTTTTTATTTCGTCTGGTCTTGCATTTGGTAAATCTACTTTATTTATTACAGGTATTATTTCAAGATTATTATCTATTGCTAGATAAACATTCGCTAAAGTTTGTGCTTCAACTCCTTGAGAAGCATCCACTACAAGTATTGCTCCATCACATGCTGCTAAACTCCTAGATACCTCATAATTGAAGTCAACATGTCCTGGTGTGTCTATTAAATTAAAAATATATTCTTCTCCATTTTTAGCTTTATATATCATTCTTACTGCTTGAGATTTTATAGTAATTCCACGCTCTTTTTCTAATTCCATATTATCTAATACTTGGCTTTCCATTTCACGTTTAGATAATACTCCTGTCATTTCTATTATTCTATCTGATAATGTAGACTTTCCATGATCTATATGTGCAATTATACTAAAATTTCTAATATGATTTCTATCCATTGTTTTCCCTTCTCATTTTATTTTTTTATATTTTAGCATATAAGTTTTTTATTTTCAATGCTTTATATATCATCTCCTATTTAATTTCGCTTAACTCCTTTATTTTATCTCTTAAAATGGCTGCTTCTTCAAATTCCATATTTTGTGCATGTTTTAACATTTCTTCTGTCAATTTATTGATTACATCTTCTATGCTTTCTTCTTCTTTTATTCCATATTCTGACTGAATATCTTCTATTATTGTAGCTCTTATAGTGTCTCTTACACCTTTTCTAATAGTTTGTGGTGTTATATTATTTTTCTTATTATATTCTTCCTGTATTTTTCTACGCCTATTTGTCTCTTTAATTGCTTTTTCCATAGATTCTGTTAATTCGTCTGCATACATTATGACTTTCCCGTCTACATTTCTTGCTGCTCTACCTATAGTTTGAACTAATGAACGTTCTGAGCGTAAAAATCCCTCTTTATCTGCATCTAGTATTGTAACTAATGATACCTCTGGAATGTCTAATCCTTCTCTTAAAAGATTTATTCCTACTAAAACATCAAATTTTCCAACTCTTAAATCTCTTATTATTTCCATCCTTTCTAATGCTTTTATATCTGAATGCATATATCTTACTCTGATATTTACACCTGCTAAATAACTTGTTAAATCTTCTGCCATTTTCTTTGTAAGAGTTGTAACAAGTACCCTTTCATCTTTTTCTGTTCTCATTTTTATTTGACCTATTAAATCATCTATCTGATTTTCTACTGGTCTTACTTCTATTTTGGGGTCTAATAGTCCTGTTGGTCTTATAATTTGCTCAACTACATTTTCCTTAGAATGTTCACTTTCATATTCTGCAGGTGTAGCTGATACAAATATTACTTGATTAATTCTATCTTCAAATTCATCAAATTTAAGTGGTCTATTATCTAATGCAGATGGTAATCTAAATCCATATTTTATTAGATTTTCTTTACGTGCTCTATCACCATTAAACATTCCTCTAACTTGTGGTATTGTTGCATGTGATTCATCTACTAATAGCAAAAAGTCCTTTGGTAAATAATCAAATAATGTAAAAGGTGCTGAGCCTGGTACTCGTCCACTTATATGTCTTGAATAATTTTCTATTCCTTGGCAAAAACCTGTTTCTCTCATCATCTCAATATCAAAATTTGTTCTTTCCTCAATTCTTTGTGCTTCTATTAGCTTATCATATTCTTTAAAGTATTTTATTCTTTCTTTTAATTCTTCTTCTATATCAACTATTGCCTTATCTAACTTTCCTTTTTCTGTAACATAATGAGAGTTTGGAAATATCATAACATGATTTCTTAACCCTACTGATTTACCAGTTAAAGGATTTATTTCATTTACTTTTTCAATTTCATCTCCCCAAAATTCAACTCTAATTGCACTCTCGCTTTGGTCAGAAGGATAAATTTCTAAGACATCTCCCTTTGCTCTGAAAGTACCTCTTTTAAAGTCAATCTCATTTCTGGTATACTGCATATTTATTAGCCTTTTCATGATTTCATCTCTAGATTTTTCCATTCCTGGTCTTAATGATACTATCATATTTTCATAGTCAATAGGGTCTCCTAAACCATATATACAAGAAACTGAAGATACTATTATAACATCTTTTCTTTCAAAAAGTGCAGCAGTAGCAGAATGTCTTAATTTATCAAGTTCATCATTTATACTTGCGTCTTTTTCAATGTAAGTATCACTAGAAGCAATATATGCTTCTGGTTGATAATAATCATAATAAGACACAAAATATTCAACACTGTTCTCTGGAAAGAACTCTTTGAATTCACTATAAAGTTGACCGTGCTAATGTTTTGTTATGGGCAAGTACGAGGGTTGGTTTTTGTACTTTTTGTATAATATTTGCCATTGTGAAAGTTTTTCCGTGAGCCTGTAACTCCTAGAAGCGTCTGAAATTTCTTACCTTCCATTATTCCTCGACTTAGATATTCAATTGCCTTTGGTTGGTCGCCTGTTGGCTTATATTCTGATACTAATTCAAACATTTTTTCCTCCTTTTGCTGAGGCTGTTAAAGCTTTGCTTGTTACAGCGTCAGTATGCGTGGCACTTAGTTACTGTTCAATCTTTGATTGTTACAGTAACTTATGTGGTGTTAGCTGTGACCGATAAAAATGACATCTATTAACCAAAAATTCGTGTAATTTGTTCGCCTTTTTTCGCTTTTTCGTAAACATAAATAGCAATTACACGAATTCGGTCACAAACTTTATATTTTTAAACTAAATAATTCTAAATAAACCTATTTAAAACTAAATGTATTTTTTATTAATATCTCTATTTTAGCATTTTTCTATAAAAAATACAAGGTATCTATAACCTTGCATTGTCTAATATATTTTTATAATCATTCATCTTCTATTCTTAAATAATCAATTCTTCCATATATCACTCTATGAATAACCACTTGTTTATATTGTTCTTCTATTTCATATAACACTATATAATTTTCTACTACTAATTTACGATATACATCATTATGTGGTTTTATTTGTACTTCTAAACATACGTATGGATTTGTTTCTAACAAAAAAATACTTTGCTCAATTTTATCCATTAGTCGATTTGCTGCATTTGTTGCTTGTAAGTGTTCTGATATATATTCATAAGTATTTTCTAATTCTTCCTTTGCTACATCTGTTAAAATGATTTCATAGGTATTAGTATCCATATTTTTCTCTCAACCCCTTAAAAACTGTTCTAGCACTATGGACTTTTCCTTCTTTATATTGTTTTTTACTTTTCTCTAGTTTACTTAAAAACATTTCTTTTTGATATTGTTCTAAACTAATTACCACTAAATCTTTTTTGTTTTCTCTTTTTACTATTATTGGTTCTTCTATATTATCTACTTCATTAACTGTAGTTTCAAATTCTCTAACTGTAATTTCTCTTTGCATATTTTCACATCCTTCCTATATTTCTTATTATACCATAAATTTTTAAAATTTCACTCTATTTGTAGAAATTTCTATGACTTTATTTTTTCATAGTACGCATTCAGTCGGCGCTACCGACCAAATTTAATAAAATCGTTCAGTTATCACTTACATATGTGTTTTAATTAATATCCATTTCTAATCCAACTCCTATTTCATTTATTTTTAATTCTTTTCCTATTTCGATTTTTGCTTCTAAAGAAATACAATGACATGGATATAATAATTGCGGATTTATTTCTTTAAAATATTCTATTGTTTTATTTAATTTTTCTATTAGGTCACAAATTTTCTTTGTAACTATTTTATATCAAGCATTCTATAATTTTTTTGTGACTTTTCTTTTTTCTTCTATTAACCCTATAAAATAGCTTAAATATAGTATTCAAAAAATAATTCATTTTTTATATTCTTCACTACTCATTTTTACGAATTAGGTCACAAATAATTTTATTCTTATTAGTTTTTTTAGTCCTTTTTAGGCATTTTTATATCATTTTGTCCAAACTAAATAGCCCTCAAATACTCTAAAAATCAACATTCTTAATATGCAACACAATAAGATACAAAATATTCAACACTGTTCTCTGGGAAAAACTCTTATTTTTATTATGACTATTATCAACCTAAAAATTCGTGTAAAATACCAAACAAATTCGTGTAATTTGTTCGCCTTTTTTCGTAAACATAAATAGCAATTACATGAATTTAAGTCACAAACTTTATATTTTTAAACTAAATAATTCTAAATAAACCTATTTAAAACTAAATGTATTTTTTATTAATATCTCTATTTTAGCATTTTTCTATAAAAATACAAGGTATCTATAACCTTGCATATATTTTTATAAAATACGATTAATAACCAATATTAACTTTTATAATCATTTTTAAAAATTTTATTTTTTTCGATAAAAATGTCATAATTTTGCATACTCTACGTTTTAATAAATTTATATTTTACATTATAACATTCAAATATTCTGTATAATTCTTTTGGATTAAATATTACTGTTTCTGTATTTACGTTCGGATGGAATCCTACTTTTTCATATTTTAATATTTCTTCATCTAGTACAAAAATAATATCATTATCTTTTAGATTTATAATATTGAATATAGAAACTGCTCCACTCTTTATTCCAAGTTTTTCTTCAAGTACATTTTCATTTCCAAAACTTAATCTTTTTTCTTCTAATAACATTTGTAATGATTTTAAATCTACTCTTTTTTCTAAAGGTAAAGAAACCAGATAATACTGACTTTTATTGCTATTTCTTATAAAGAGATTTTTGCATACTACTGCATCAAATTTTATATTATATTTTTCGTTATCTTCACAAGTAAATAATGGTGGATGTTCTATTTTTGTATATTCAATATTTAATTTATCTAATAGTTTATATACCTCATTTTCCATTTATTTTAATTCCTTTATAATATTTTTGAAAGTATTTTTATTATTTGTTCATAATGTTTGTTAATTCTTATTCATTTTCTTTTACTTTTCAAATCAAATAATTTTATTCTTCACTTTTTCTAATGCTTTTGCTAATTGATCTGGACAAGATGTACTTCTTGCTCCACATGGAATTCCTTTTAATTTTTCAATTACCTCATCTATTTTTCTTCCTTGTATCATATATGTTAATCCAACTGTGTTCCCTGGACATCCTCCAACAATTTTTACAGATTTAATAATGTCTCCATCAAGTTCTATTATCATTTCTTTTGAACAAACTCCTTCTGGTTTAAATCTATATTCCATTTTTACCACTCCTTATTTATTTTATTTATCATAAATATTTTAACACATATTATTTAAAAAGTATATATTTATTATTATAATTTTTATTGATAATTTTTTGTGTTTGTGGTATCCTAATATAGATATTAGAAATATATATATTTAATAGAGATTTTGTAAAATTTTATATTTTTTCTTAATATACTTACTATAAATTTAATGTTTTATCAGTGGAAAATCTAATTATTTTGCAAAATAGGAAAGGATGGTATTTATGAGATTTACCCAATGGAATGGTTTTGATGGTGGAAATTGGGAAACCGAAATTGACGTAAGAGAGTTTATTCAAAAAAATTACACACCATATTGTGGTGATTCTAGCTTTTTAGCTGGTAGTACACCAAAAACTCAGGAGCTTTGGAAACAAGTTCTTGAATTATACAAGAAAGAAAAAGATTCAGAAGGTGGAGTTCTTGATATTGATACTAAAACCCCATCTAGTGTTGATGCTTTTCAACCTGGATATATCAATAAAGATTTAGAAGATATTGTTGGTCTTCAAACAGATGCTCCTTTAAAAAGAGCAATTATGCCTAATGGTGGTATCAGAATTGTAGAAAAATCTTGTGAAGCTTGTGGAAAAGAGGTTGACCCTGAACTAGATAAAATTTATCATTCAATAAGAAAAACTCATAATGATGGTGTATTTAGTGTATATACTCCTGATGTTCGTCTTGCTCGTTCTTCACATCTTCTTACTGGTCTTCCTGATGGATATGGACGTGGAAGAATTATAGGTGATTACAGACGTGTTGCTCTATATGGTGTTGATGTTTTAATTGAAGAAAAGAAACATGTTTTAGATTTACTAGATATTGATGATTTAGATGAAGCAACTATTCGTGAGCGTGAAGAAATTAGTGAACAAATTCTTGCATTAAATGCTTTAAAAAGTATGGCTTCAAAATATGGCTTTGATATTTCAAAACCTGCCTCTAATTCTAAAGAAGCAGTTCAATGGTTATATTTTGGTTACCTTGCTGCTATTAAAGACCAAAACGGTGCTGCAATGAGTATAGGTAGAATTTCTACTTTTCTTGATATATATTTTGAAAGAGATTTAAAAGCTGGATACATTACAGAAGAAGAAGCCCAAGAAATTATGGATCATTTTGTTATGAAATTAAGATTAGTAAGATTTTTAAGAACTCCAGAATATAATGAATTATTTTCTGGTGATCCTGTATGGGTTACTGAATCTATTGGTGGTATGGGAATTGATGGCAGAACTTTAGTTACAAAGAATTCTTTTAGAATGTTAAATACTTTAAATACTTTAGGTGCTGCTCCTGAACCAAACTTAACAGTATTATGGTCTACAAGATTACCTGAAGGATTTAAAAAATTTGCAACAGGTCTTTCTATTAAAACATCTTCTATACAATATGAAAATGATGATTTAATGAGAATTACTTTAGGTGATGATTATGGAATTGCTTGCTGTGTTTCTGCAATGAAAATTGGTAAACAAATGCAGTTTTTTGGTGCGAGAGCAAATCTTGCTAAGGCTCTATTATATGCTATTAATGGTGGTAGAGATGAATTAACTGGTAAACAAATTACTCCAGAGTTCTCTCCTATTACCTCTGAGTATTTAGATTATGATGAGGTTATGCGTAAATATGATGTTATGCTAGATTATGTAGCAAAAATATATTTAAAAGCTTTAAATTGCATACATTATATGCATGATAAATATTCTTATGAAGCTCTAGAAATGGCTTTACATGATAAAGATATTTTAAGAACTATGGCATGTGGTATTTCTGGTTTCTCCGTTGTTGTAGACTCTCTTTCAGCTATTAGATATGCTAAAGTTAAAGTTATAAGGGATGAAACTGGTCTTGCTGTTGATTATTCTATTGAAGGTGATTTCCCTAAGTTTGGTAATGATGATAATAGAGCTGATGAAATAGGTATCACTTTAGTTAAGGATTTCTTAGGAAAACTTAAAAAATATAAAACTTATAAAAATGCTAAAACTACTTTATCTGTTCTTACAATTACATCAAATGTAGTTTATGGAAAAAATACTGGAAATACTCCTGATGGTAGACGTTATGGTGCTCCATTCGGACCTGGTGCAAATCCAATGCATGGTAGAGATATTAATGGTGCTCTTGCAGTTATGAATAGTATCGCAAAACTACCTTATGATTATTCAGAAGATGGTATCTCTTATACCTTCTCTATTACACCAGGAACATTAGGTCATGACTCTGAAACTCAAACTAATAATTTAGTTGGTATGTTAGATGGTTTCTTTGCTCAAACAGGTCATCATATTAATGTTAATGTTTTTGATAGAGATTTATTAGTTGATGCTATGGAACATCCTGAAAAGTATCCTCAACTTACTATTAGGGTTTCTGGATATGCTGTTAACTTTACAAAATTAACTCGTGAACAACAGTTGGATGTTATTAATAGGACTATTCACGAAAAGATATAATTAAAAATTTATTTTAACTAGCGGGCGATTACTAATCGCCCCTACATATTTTATCTTTATTGGAGGATTTTATGGAGAATAATTTTTTGCGTGTCCATTCTTTTGAATCATTTGGAACAGTAGATGGACCTGGAATTAGATATATCGTATTTTTACAAGGATGTTTTCTTCGTTGTAAATACTGCCATAATCGTGATACTTGGGATTTGAATTGTGGTGAACTAATTTCAGTAGATGAAATAATAAATAAAATATTAAATTATAAAAATTATATAATGCCTACTGGTGGTGTTACTGTTTCTGGTGGTGAACCATTAATACAGTCAAAACCTTTGATTAATCTTTTTAAGGAACTAAAATATTATGGTATTCATACAGCTATTGATACTTCACGGTATGGTTGATATCACTGATGATGTAAAAGAATTACTAAAATATACAGATTTAGTTTTATTAGATATAAAACATATTGACTCTGATAAAAGTAAAAAGTTAGTTGGTTTCGGTAATGAAAAAGAATTAAATTTTGCACGTTTTTTAAGTGATAATAATATAGATATGTGGATTAGGCAAGTTATTATTCCTGGTATAACTGATGATGAAGATGATTTGAAAAATTTGAGAGATTTCATATCTTCTTTGAAAACAGTTAGAAAAATTGAATTTCTTAAATATCATTCTATGGGAAAGTTTAAGTGGAAGAATTTAAATATTCCATATGATTTAGAGAATGTGCGTGAGGCAACTTCTGAAGACATTGAAAGAGCAAAAATGATTTGTGGATTAGATTGAATCTAATCCACCTTTTAATTGATATACATTGGTATATCCCATTTTAATTAAAATATTTGAAGCTTTTTTACTTCTTCCCCCCATTTGGCAATATACTATAATTGTTTGTCCATGGTTCGGAATTAAAAGACTAGCTTTATTTTTTAATTCTCCAAGAGGTAAATTTAGTGCTCCTAATAAATGTCCTTCATTAAATTCTTGTATACTCCTTACATCTAATAAAATTGTATTACTATCATTCTTTATCATATCTTGTAGCATATTATAATCTATATCAACACTATTTATTCCTCTTGTTAATCCTGTTTTTAATTTTCTTATTATTTTTTTTATCATTTTGGTAACCTTCTTATATAATCGTTATCATTATATAATATGATTACATTCTATTGTTTGTGCATTAGTAGATTTTAGTTATTCTAAGAATTCTCCAATGTAAATTCCCTTTTATATACTTTTAGGTAATTCTATATTTTCTTCTGATTTTATTAATTTGATACAATAATCATATTTTTATCTAAATCAAATATTCCAAATTCTATTGTTCCATATTCAGTTTGTTTTAATTCCATAAAAAACTCTATATCCTTCTTTTTGAAATTTTTATAAATTTCTTCCACTTCTTCTATATTATCATATTTAAACTTTACTAGATTACTTGTATTAGTTTTAATTGGGAATTTATCTATTTCTTTAATTACTTCTTTGTAATCTTCTAACATTATTATCACATCGCCTTTTTTCATTTGAACCCATGTTATAGGATTACCATCTGTTTCTTCTACCTCGAAATTAAAACTATTCTCATAAAATTTAACAGCCTTGTCGATATTTTTAACTGTAAATTCATTTATTATATTAATAATCGCCATTCTATTTCACTTCCTAATTTACCTTTCCTATTTTTCAACCCTATAACACTTTTCCTTCTATATAACACGCATATATGTAATCTGGATTTTCATAATACATACTACTATTATAATTATCAATCTTTTCTATAATCCAAGAAGATAATACTTGAATTAATGTTTTTATATAATTATTTGGATTATTATCTATCATTATAATTAGTCTTTTATATACTTTTCCTATCTCCCAATATGTTGGTATTCTATATTTACAAGTTATTATATTATCATAATCTCCATTTTCTATTTTTGCCTCTTTAATAAATTCATCTGATGCTTGCTCTATATCCTCTGAATGATAAACCTCTGCTAATTTATATATTTTTTCTATTCTCTTTTCTCCTAACTTTTCAATGATTAACTTTTTGCTATTCTTGGTTTTTCTTGCAATATACTCAATAAGACTACATGTAAAAAATAAATCATTTTCTTCTTGTGGCTCCCCCATCTTTATTTCTCCTTTACATCAATAAATTTTAAACATTCTAAAGAATTTTCTGTACAAAATGCAATTTGATGTGTTGGATGCCTAAATTTTGCTAATTCCCAAAATGCTTCTCTTGTAATTTGTCCTGATATTAAATCTGTTACATAATTATATACTTGGTCATCTGCCATTGCACCTATTACAATATCGTAATTATGCTTTTTCCCACTTCTGCATTCTATTATAAAATCTAGCCATTCCTCTGTCATCAATGTAAAATTCTTTATTTTCAACTTTGGAATTTCGTTATATTCATATATGTTAATCTTTGGTGTCTCATATTTCTTTGCCCATTTTTCTGCTTGCTCCTCTAATATTGTACAATAAAATCCAATCCCAAAATCTTTTGTAAATTTACCTTTTATTATTTCTGGATTTTCTACTTTGCAGTAACTACCATGATATACTATTTGTTTTGACATATAATATCCTCCTTATATAATTATCATATAAATTAAAAATGCTATTTCTGCAATTAATATTAAAGGCATGCCTATTGTAAATTTCTTTTTCTGTGTTTTATGTCTAAATGCGTACATTCCAGCTATTGTGCCTATTCCTCCACCTAACCATGTAAATACAAATAATGTATTTTCTGAAATTCTCCATCTACCTTTTTCTGCTTTTTTCTTATCTATCAACATTATTAAAAATCCTAATAAGTTTATTATTATTAAATATATTAATATATTCTTAAATGTTATTATTGGTAAAGTTAATAGCCATTCTTTAAAACCTTTCATTGTTTATTTCTCTCCCTTATTTTTTTATTTTCCTTTAATTATTTTATTATAATATGACAAAAATATCAAGTTTTTTGTTTACTATTTGCGGTTTTTATGATAATATTTAATAATGGAATAAAAGGGCACAGTGGTGTCATGTCTAATAAGTATTCCCTCAAACGGTTCTCCTACAATTTACATTAAATTATTAATCTAATATTTTTACGTTTTATGAAAGGATGATATAAATATTATGGAAGATAATAAAAAATTAGTTACAATATTAATTCCAACTTATAATGAAGAAGAAGCATTGCCTATACTTTATGAAAGACTTGTTAAATTAATGGATAGCCTTCCTCAATATAATTTTGAGCTTCTATTTGTAAATGATGGTAGTCGTGATAAAACTTTAGACATATTAAAAGAAATGAGAAAATCTGACTCTAGAGTTTGTTATGTTAATTTATCTAGAAACTATGGTAAAGAAGTTGCAATGATTGCTGGCTTTGATTATATTAATGGGGATTGTATGATTAATATTGATGCAGACTTACAAGACCCACCAGAACTTATTCCTGAGATGTTAAAATATTGGGAAGAAGGATATGATGATGTTTATGCAAAACGTAAATCTAGAAAAGGAGAATCTATTTTTAAAAAATTAACTTCTTGGGGATATTATAGAGTTTTACAGAGTATGACTAATATTCAGATTCAAACTGATACTGGAGATTTTAGATTATTAGATAGACGTTGTGTTGAAGCCATACGCCAAATGAGAGAATCTCAAAGATATACTAAGGGGCTATATAGTTGGATTGGTTATAAGAAAAAAGAAATATTATATGATAGAGATGTAAGAGTTGCTGGTAAAACCAAATGGAATTATAGACAATTAGCTAATTTATCTATTGATGGAATAACCTCTTTTACTACCTCTCCTCTTCGTTGGGCTACTATAATTGGTATGTTGGTTTCATTATGTGGTTTTATTTATATGATGATTATAATTGCAAAAACATTAATATCTGGTATTGATGTTCCTGGTTATGCTTCTATGATGGTTGTAATATTATTTTTAGGTGGATTACAACTTATATTCTTAGGTATTATTGGTGAATATCTTGGACGAGCGTTTTACGAATCTAAAGGAAGACCTTTATACTTTATAGATTGCTATAATGAAAATAGGGAAACTAATATAAAATAATTCTGTGGACGAGCAATGCTCGCCCCTATATTTTGAATTGATTTTTCCTATACAACCCAAAAGTGATGGATACAAAATCCTCCTACAACATAATCTTTATAATAAAGGAGATTTATATGAGTGCTTATGTTTTAAAATTAATTGCAATAATAACTATGGTGTTTGACCATAGTGGATATTTAATATATGGACATCTTTCCTGGATGAATTTTGTTGGTAGAATTGCCTTCCCTATTTTTGCATTTCAGATAAGTGAAGGATATATCCATACTCATAATTTAAAGAAATATATTGTAAGGTTAATAATATTTGCTATAATTTCCCAAGTTCCATACGCTTGGTTTGGCTATTGCTTCTTCTCTAAAATGTCTTTAAATATAATTTTTACTTTGATATTGGGGCTATTGTCTATATCTATTTATGAATTTATTTTATCAAAGGGCAAATTGCAATGTGTACCTACATCTAATTATGATTCTTCTACAATAGAACAAAATAATAATATATTTCAATATAAAATGTTAGGTATTATAATTGTTTTAATTATTGCAGTTTTTGCTGATATTTTTGACTTTGATTATGGATTTTATGGTGTATTTATTATCTTCCTTTTCTATTTATACAGAAATAAAAAGTTGTCTATAAATATTGTTATTACTATTTTAACTTTTATATATTATACTCCGTATTTTATGGCTAGTAATTTTAATATTACTTATTTGGGATTATTTATTTGCAGTCTTCTACCTCTTATATTCATTAATTTATATAATGGTCAAAAAGGAAAAGACCACAAAATGTTATTTTATATTTTCTACCCAGTGCATTTATTAGTTTTATGTTTGATTTATACATTGTTACATTAATTTATTTATAATTATATTATATATTAAATTAATAAATTCTCAAAATTATACAACTCAATTTTATAGAAAATTTAAGGAATTAATTTACAGCGCCCTCTCGATATACTCGAGATTCCCTATAAATTAATTCCTAACATTTTCTTATTTCAATTTCGTTTAAATAATTTTTCGAATTGATTAATTAATATATAATACATTTGTTTATAATGCATCAAATAAACTTAATTGGTTGCTTGTGCTCATTCCATCTAAGCACCCAAATTTATCTAATAAATCTATTATAGATTTTCCTGCTTTTGACCTTTTCATTAAATCTTCTTTTGATATAAATTCTCCATCTTTTCTTGCTTCTACTATACTTTCAGCAGCTACCTGTCCAAGACCTGCTATACTACATAATGAAGGTCTAATTCCTTCAGGCTCCATTTTAAATTTAGTAGCATCTGATTTATATATATCTATTGGTAAGAATGTTATCCCTCTTTTATACATTTCTAGTACATATTCTAAAACGTTATACATTCCCTTATCTTTTTGTGTTGCAGCGTTTCCAAGTTTATCTATTTCCTCCATTTTGTCTTTTACCTTTTTTTCTCCGAAAATCATAAATTCACTATCAAATTCATCTGCCCTTATTGAGTACATTGTTGCATAATAAGCCTTTGGAATATGAACTTTAAACCATGCAATTCTAAAAGCATTAATAACATATGCTGCTGCATGTGCTTTTGGGAACATATATTTAATTTTTTTGCAAGATTCTATATACCATTCTGGAACATTATTATCCCTCATGAGAATTTCTTGGTCTTCTGTTAATCCTTTTCCTTTACGAACTGATTCCATTATTTTAAATGAATTTTGCGCAGGTAACCCCATACTCATTAAATAAATCATAATGTCATCCCTTGTACATATAGCTTCTGATAGAGTTATTGTTCCATTATTAATTAATTCTTGTGCATTGTTTAACCATACATCTGTACCATGAGATAAACCTGATATTCTTAATAATTCCTCAAATGTACTTGGTTTTGTGTCTACTAACATTCCTCTTACAAATTTTGTTCCAAACTCTGGTACTCCAAATGTAGCAACTTCTGAATTTATATCCTCTTTTCTCACCCCTATCGCTTCTGTTGATGAAAATATAGACATTGTAGTCTTATCATCTAATGGAACTTTAGTTGGATCTATCCCTGTCAAATCATATAGCATTCTTATAACTGTTGGATCATCATGACCTAACATATCAAATTTCAAAATATTTTTATCTATTGAGTGGTAATCGAAATGTGTTGTAACAATATCTGAATCTGGATCATCTGCTGGATGTTGTACTGGACAGAATTCATAAATTTCATGCCCTGTTGGTACAACTACAACTCCTCCTGGATGCTGACCTGTTGTCCTCTTTATTCCTGTACACCCCTTAGATAATCTATTTATTTCTGCTGAACTAATAACTTGATTTCTTTCTTCAAAATATTTTTTTACATATCCATAAGCTGTTTTTTCTGCTATTGTTCCAATTGTACCTGCTTTAAATGTAGTTCCTTTTCCTAAAATAACCTCTGCATATTTATGTGCTTTTGTTTGATATTCTCCTGAGAAATTTAAATCTATATCTGGTTCTTTATCTCCATTAAATCCTAGGAATGTTTCAAATGGTATATCTATTCCATCTTTTACAAGTTTTTTTCCGCATTTTGGACACCATGCATCTGGAAGGTCAATTCCATTCTTAAATCCATGATCAGAAAAATCTGAATATTTACATTTAGGACACCTGTAATGTGCTTTTAATCCATTAACCTCTGTTATACCTGTCATATACGCTACCAGTGATGAACCAACAGAACCTCTTGAACCAACTATGTATCCATCTTCATTTGATTTCCAAACTAATTTCTGTGCAATAATATACATAACAGAAAATCCATTCTTTATGATAGAGTCTAATTCTTTCCTAAGTCTTGTTTCTACAATTTCTGGTAATGGATCCCCATATAATTCATGTGCTTTATTCATAGCAATATCTTCTATTGTTTTTTCACATCCTTCAATATATGGAGTACATTTATCTGGAGATATTGGACTTATTGGTTCACACATATCTGCTACTTTATTTGTATTTGTTACAACTACCTCATATGCCTTTTCCTTTCCTAAATATGCAAATTCGTTTAGCATCTCTTCTGTTGTTCTTAAATATAATGGTGCTTGATGGTCTGCATCATCAAAGCCTTGTCCAGCCTGCAAAATCCTTCTATATATTTCATCTTCTGGATCCATGAAATGTACATCACAAGTAGCACAAACTAATTTATCTAATTTTTCTCCTAATTCAACTATCTTTCTATTTATAGCAATTAAATCATCTTGACTTTTTAAAATACCTTCTCTTATTAGATATTCATCATTTCCTAATGGTTGTATCTCTAAATAATCATAAAACCTTGCAATTTCTTCTATTTTATCTTCTGAATATCCATTTAGAATAGATTGATATAATTCTCCTTGGTCACATGCACTACCTATTATTAATCCTTCACTATATTTTTTATATATACTTTTGGGTATTCTTGGTCTTTTATAAAAATAATCCAAGTGTGAAAATGATATTAATTTATATAGATTTTTAAGTCCAATAGGATTTGTTGCTATAATTATTGCGTGATATGTTGGTAGCTTCTTTATGTTCATATTTTTAGAAGATATTGCATCAATATCATTTAATTTTGTAACTCCTTGTTCTTTTAATTTTTCTAACATTACCTCAAATACTTTTACAAGTGTTTTAACATCATCTAAAGCACGATGTGCTACATCTACTTTTATTCTTAGGTTTGCTGCAATCATACCCAGTTTATATTTTGTATATTCTGGAAACAAATCTTTTGCTAAGCTTAAAGTATCAATATATGTATTATTAAATTTTAATCCCAATTTATTTGCTTGATATCTTAAAAATCCTATATCAAAATTGGCATTATGTGCAACTAATACATCGTCTCCACAGAATTTTATAAATTCTGGAAGAACATCTTTTATAGTTTTTGCGTTTTTAACCATATCATCTGTAATATGTGTAACTTGAACTACCTCATAAGGTATTGGTTTTTCTGGGTTTACAAAGCATTCAAATTCATCTACAATTTCTCCATTTTTAATCTTTATAGCACCTAATTCAGTTATCATTTCACTTCTATATGGTATACCTGTTGTCTCAATATCTAGAACACAATATTCCGTATCAATATCTATATTTCCCTCTCCATACACACTTGTTTGACCATCTGGACATAAATATGCTTCAACTCCATATAAAACTTTTATATCATTATTTCCTTTTTTTACAGTATCATTTGCATGTGGAAATGATTGTGCTACACCATGATCTGTAATAGCAATAGATTTCATTCCCCATTTTCTTGCTCTATTTATCAAGTCTTCTACTGGGGTTATTCCATCCATTTGGCTCATTTGTGTATGCATATGTAGTTCTACTCTTTTTATTTCTGCATTATCCATTCTTGTTAAAATTTCTTTTTTAGGTAGACTTATTACTACATTTGCAATAATTGTTATTTCTCTTGCATAAGGGTCAAATTGTGCATTTCCTTCTAATTCCACGTAACTATTTTCTTGTAATCGTGCTCTAACATCTTCTAATTTATCAGGTTCAACAAATGATTTACATGTAATAGTACTGCTTCCATCATATATATCAAAACAATACAATGTTTTTCCATTTCTTAGTTCCCTTTCTTCAACTCTTGTAACTCTACCTGAAATTGCAACTTTTCCACTTTCAGCTGTAACCTCTTTTACTTTTATCATTTTTTCATTTATTTTAGCTCTTTTTGTTCCTATAATTATTGGACTTAGTTCTTGAATTGGTGCTTCTTTTTCGATATTTTTTTCTTCCTTATCTTCTTTTTTATTAGAATTTACATTTATGTATTCTATATTTATTGTAGCTTTTGCTACATTAAATCTATTTTTTAAATATATTTCAAATGATAGAATTTCACCTGTTTGTATCTTAATATCTGTTTGAAGAAATATACTTAATTCTCTAGTCTTTTTTGACATTGTTATATTTGAAATTTTTGCTTTCATTATGTTATTTTTTTCTTCAAAATCATTAAATATTTCTGAAACTTTTTTCATTTCTGCCATTTTATTAGTCATTCCTTTTTATTATATTTTCTAGATTATTTTATCAAATTTAATGATTTTTTACAATTGTTTTTATAATTTTTAAAAAATAAGCTATGGAAAAATATCAATTATCTCTATCTATTTTTTCTTCCATTTCTTTATTATAGTATTTATTCCTACAGTATTTTTTAGCAAGTCCTCCCTCACTTGTTTCTCTATAATGTTTACTTAAGTCTTTCCCTGTCTCATACATTGTGTCTACAACTAAATCAAATGAAATCTTTTTATTTTTTTCTAAAATTAAAGATAATGTACTAGAATCAAATGCACGCATTGCAGCAACAGCATTTCGCTCTATACATGGAATTTGAACATATCCATAAATAGGATCACACGTTAATCCTAAATGATGTTCCATTGCTACTTCTGCTGAATTTTCAATTTTATCAATATCTTGTTTAAATAGATATGCACATGCACTTGCAGCCATAGAGCAAGCTGTTCCAATTTCAGCTTGGCATCCACATTCAGCTCCGCTTATAGATGCATTTGTTTTTACAACATTTCCTATTATACCTGCAATTGCTAATGCTTTTACTATTTCTTCTTCTTTTATTTTATATTCTTCTTTCATATAATATAATACTGCTGGTAAAACACCACATGCTCCACATGTTGGAGCTGTTACTATTACTCCTCCACTTGCATTTTCTTCACTTGTTGCATAAGCATAACTACTAAGTAATCTTGTTTTCTTTATATCTTCTGTTTCGAAATCTAATTTATTTTCATATATGTTTTTGGCTCTTCTTTGTAATTTTAATCTTCCAGGTATTATTCCTGTTGTTGTTAATCCGTTTTTTATTGCTGATTTCATAGTATCCCAAACTTGTTTTAAAAATTCTGTTATTTCTTCTTTACCTTCCATTAAACATACATAATCATATAAATCTAGATTATTTTCTTTTATATATTCTTTTATTTCATTAAAGTTTTTTTGAGGATAGATATTTTTAATAATAGTTTCTTTTTCTTCTGCAATTTTAAATGATCCCCCACCTATTGAATAAATTCTCCAAGTACCTAATAATTTTCCTTCTTTATAGGCAAAAATATCAAAAGTATTAGGATGAACTTTACATTCTGTTTTTGTATCAAATTCTATTTCCACTTCATATCCATCTAGTGTTTTTTTTATAATGTAGTCTGTTAAATGTCCTTTACCTGTCATAGCAAGCGACCCATATAAGATAATTTTAAATTTATCAGCATTTTTATATTTATTTCTAAATAACTCTGTTGCTCTTTTTGGTCCCATTGTATGTGAACTAGATGGACCATTTCCTATTTTATATAACTCTTTTAAAGATTGCATAATATATTCTCCTATTAATTAATAAAATTTTTAATTTTACAATATAGCTCATTATTGTACATTATACAATAATTTTAAAAGTTTTTCTAGTATTTAAAGTATTTATTATTTATATAATTTAAGTTTAAAAGTAGAATTGCCTTTAAATTCTTATGAAGGCGGTAGCGAAATGTTGGTGGAGGGTTATTGTAATAAAAATATAAAACACATTTCTGTGCCCTAAAACATATAGTTATGATTTTAATTAAATATATATCTGTAATAATCCCACTACTATATATGCTATATAATATATTGCTTCTATTATTGCAAATTTTTTTATATATGTTTTATCGTCTTTTTCTCCTAATAGGTATTTTGCTCCAAAGTATATAAGTACTGTACTTATTGCACCACATAGTAGTCCAAATGGATTTGTTACAATTTGAACATCTTTACTAATTAATTTTAGCAAACTAACTACTGTTGCTGTAACTACTGGTAATTTTGCAGCTGTAACTACTGACATTATTGTTACTAAACTTTTATCCTTGTTTTTATTTAAAATAAATATTGTTAATGATAATACTAAAATTGATAATATTGGTGCTACTGCTACCTTTAATAGTATTAATAAATATTTAAATACATTCCATGTTATTGAATAATTATATAATCCTAATATTATTGATGCTAAAATCCAAACGATTGCTAAAATTACTGCATATTTAAAATTTTTGTTTGTTTTATCTTCTGAAATATTTTTTAATTCACCTATAGGATTTTTAAACATTCCTACTATAAAATTTGTAGTTTCTTTTGCACTATTTTTTAATTCATCTTTTTTAAATGAATCTTTTACTTGATCTTTTACTTCATTTATTGTTTCAGTTGTCTCTTTTATTATTTCATCAGTATCAACTGTTTTTTCTTTATTCTCTTTATTTTCTTCCTCCATTTTATTTTTTCCTCCTTAAACAATTATATACTTATTATATACTTATATTTTGTTTTTGTCAGTATATTTTTGTAATTTTTTTCATTTTGTACAATTTATTGTTTGTATATTAATTTTATTTTTTCTAACAATATTAATAAGTTTTTTTATATTGTTCATTTTTTATTTTTTGAATTTTATAATTAAACTAAATCTTAAAATTGGAGGTATACATCTATGTTAAAAAGAATTTTAGCAATAGGTTTAATAGTTACAGTTTCATTATTTATTACTTCTTCTGTTTTCGCTAATGAAACACATATGATGAATAATGCAAAAAATACAGTTAATGATGTTATGCATAATGCTGAAAATGTTGTAAAAGATGCAACTGATGGTATAAAGAATGTAACAGGAAATGCTGAAAATACAATGAATAATGTAACTGATAATATAATGAATAATAACAATAATAATGATAGAACTGATAATAATAATGACGATGATATGATTGATAATGGTTCAATAATAGGTAATGGAAATTATGGAGATGGTGGTGCATATTCTGCTGTTAGAACAACTGCTACTGATACAACTAACACTTCATATTCTTATCTATGGATTATTTTAGCAATCGCAGCAGTTATAGTTATTGGTGCAATATGGTATTATGCTACAAGAACTACAAATAATGATGATAATCATAATGATAGATAGTAATCTAGAGTAACATTTAATATTTACTCTTACTAATTTTTAGGACACATGTATGTGTCCTTTTTCATATTATATATATTAAGTTATTTTGGTTCTTTTTTTCATTAAATAAACTATACTTTATATTAGGAGGTGTATTAATATTGTTTAAGAAAAAAATCATCTATATTTTAAGTGCTACCATATTAGTAATTACAATATTATTTGCAAATACTAATTATATTGTTGAAGCCAGTTCTATTTCTCCTTGTGCTTATTATGACCCTAGCGAAATAAGTTTTTATGGAAAGTCTAATAGTATTGTAGATTACTATGATGGTAACTTTATGGCTATAGAGGCTTTTGCAACTGCAACAGATGGTGTTTCACGAGACGTAAAAATTTCAGTATATGTTAATTCTACCAACAAAATGCGTACATATACTATAAAAACTAATGGAAAAACCAAAAAATTTGATTATATTCCCAGTTACTCTCATACCAAGTTCCTCTTCCTCTTGGCACAGACACCTTTGATTCTACCTTTTGAGCATTATATTTTCTTGAATTAGGTCCTTGATGAAAACTTTCATTTCCTGCTGCATCAACAGACCATGCAATTGTTGCTGCAAATAACATATTATTATATGAGTTTTCTGCTGGTGCTTCTACTATAGTTCTTGCATAAGTTGTAGAATGTGTTGATTTATGTGTAATTCCACAAGCACTTACATTTGATGTTATAATTATAGCTAATATCACTACTAACATTGCTCCTGCGATTATTTTGGTTCTTATATTCATAATATCATCCTCCATTTTTTTATTTATATTCCTTTATTATCCCATCTTTCATAGAAAAACGTTTTTTAGCTTTACTGGCAATTTCCAAATTGTGAGTTACTATAATTATCGTTTTTCCTTCTTCATTTAATTTTATCAATAATTTTAAGATTATATCAGAATTTATGCTATCTAATGCTCCTGTTGGTTCGTCTGCTAAAATTACATTAGGGTCATTTATTAGTGCTCTGGCTATTGCTACTCTCTGACGTTGCCCTCCTGATAATTTCTTTACTTTTTTATTTTTTAATTCTTTTATTTCTAAATTTTCCAAAAGTTCATCTATTTTCTTATTTATGCTTTTCTTACTAGATTTAGAAAATAAAATTGGTACATATATATTTTCATATACTGTTTCTTCTTCTATTAACCCAAAATCTTGTAATATAAATCCAAAATGTTCATTTCTTAAAATCGCTAGCTTATTTTCTGAAAAATCATTTATATTCTTACCATCTAAAAGATATTCACCACTTGTAGATTTATCTAATAATCCTATTATATATAATAGTGTTGATTTTCCAGATCCAGAAACTCCTACAATTGAACACATATCACCTTTATCTATTTTTAAGTCAATTCCATTAAGTGCTTTAACTTCACTTTCTTTTCCTTTGTTATAATATTTTTTTAGATTTTTAATTTCAATTAATGCCATTTATTCAACCTCCTTTAATACTTCACTTGGCTTCGTATTAATTAAACTTGATATAGTTCCAATTGTTGTTAATAGGAAAACTATTAAATAAAGTATTATAGTTATAATCAATATTTCATAATTAAACTTTATTCCATTATTAGTTGCCATGGATAAATTACATAGTATAGAAGTTATTAAGGTAGGAATTATAACAATTATTAAATTTCTTAATGCTATTAAAGTAATCCCCTTTCTCCATGTCATTCCATTGATATAATAGACTGTCAATAATCTTCTATAATTTAAAGTTGCTAATAAATTATAACCTCCAACACTTATTAGAACAAATACATAAGTTGCTATGAATATATATATATAGTAATCATAATTAGCAATAAAGTTATTAAAAAAATTATTTCCATATTCATCTTCTTGTATAAATTTTCCTATACCATCTTCTATTACTTTATTATATGATTCTCTCATAAATAAAGTTTTGTCACTTATTTCTACCATAAAACCACTATTTATTCTGAAATTTTGTGTACTTAGTAATCGGTTTGGCATAATTATTAGTTCTTCATTTTCATATGTCTCCACAAACAGATCTGTTACTTGAGGGAGTGTTTGTTTTGTATCTCCTGAATAGATATATGCACCATCTCTTAAAATACCTATGACTTTAACTTTCATATTAATAATTTCGTTATTTGGAATACTATAAATTGAAAGTTTGTATATATCATTTAATTTATATGATTTCTCTAAACCTTCTGAGATAATGATTGGTATTATTTCATCATTTAATAATTTCTCACTGAAATTCTCTCCAGTTTTTAAATTAAAGTTTAGTCTTTCTAACAGTCCATCATCATACATTACTGTAAATATATCCTTTTCTTCTAATTGTATTTCTGTTGAATATACATTATAAACATCTGCTACTCCTTTTAAATTATTTAAGTACTTTTTTATATTTTCATATTTCTCTGTTCTATTGTCTGATAATGGCATTAAATTGCTTATATGCAACGACTCTGTAAAAATAACTGTATTATTTAAATCCATTTTTGATAGCATTGATGATGCACTTTTATAATTTATTATCTGTGTTAATAATATTGTAAATACATATATAGATAAACTTATCTGAATTATTATAATAGTATTTTTTATTATGTTTTGTTTTAAAAACTTTACTATTAACTTTAAATTTTTCATCTTTTACCTTCTTTCTATATATCTTGGATTAACACATGAAATTTTAATTGCTTCTATACTTATAATCATTAATACAAAAAATACTATTATCATATTAATTAGACAAATGTCCTTAATTTTAAGTATATATGTTACATTAAATTTCGCTAGTGCTGGTGTAAATATGTAATAAAGTACACTTCCTAATATAGTTGAAATTATACTTATAATTACAGCTTCACATGTTACTAATGCATATATTTTCTTTCTATTAGCCCCACATATTCTATAAATCATATATTTTCTCCAGTTCTTGTCAATCCAATAAGTAAATAATGCTAATATATTTACTTGGGCAAGTACAATTAATATTGAAAATATAAATATTTGCTCTTTCACATCTCTAAGTTCTACCACTTCTGTTTTTTGAGGTAAATATAAATAATAATCATTAAATTTACTTTTAATATAATTATTGATTTTTAATATTTGCTCATTTTCTAAATTGTCAGATGTTTTAATTTCAATGCCATAAATTTCATAATTTTTTAAAAACTGATTAATTGGTATTACATATGCTTCTGTTTCATTTATGATATCTCCTTCATAATTATTAATATTAGAATGTTTTATTACCATTTCTGTTATGTCTATTCTATCTATTGCTCTTACTGTATAAGTTTTTCCTCCTATATTTATTGTATTGTTTAAAATAAAAGGATTTCTTTTTGCATTAACATTATTATAATCTATCATTACATATGAAGTATCTTCATATAGATCTCTCTCAGAAATGACATTTCCTACAAAGGATCTTCTTGTAGATTTGTTATTATTTGTACCTATGAATATGTTGTATCTTTTTTCAGTTGAATTATATGTATGATTTTCTTTTGCATTTTCCTCTATGCTTTCTTTCTCTTCTGTTAAAATTTCAGAATATATCTTTATTGTAATGTTGGGAATATTACTTTGTTTGAACCAAGTTTCTAATTCATGTATTTTATCGTGACTAATGTTCTCTTTTTTTTTATTTGCAATAAAGTATGTATTCGATATTTTTCTATATGAATTTACTATATTTACCATATGCATATTACTAGCCATATAAATACAAAATGAAAATGAGGCTATTACCAAGCTTAAAATAAAAACTAAAAATAACAAAGTTCTTTCTTTTATAAAATTTCTAATATCTTTAACAATAACTCTTAATATCTTCATATTGACCTCCATTAATTACATTTCCTATTTTTTATTAGCCTTTATCTTCATTTATATTTATTAGATATCAATTTTCTTTAAAAAGTGGTCATTTTTTCATATTTTTTTATTATTTCTTATTAACTTTATATTTTTCGTACAATCATTTAATGTAATTGTATCTATTTCATTTAATTTGTCCTTTGTTATGTTAAATTGTGTTATAAAATATATGTTTCCATCTGAATCCTCTCCTATAATATCTCTACTTGATTTGGCATTGAGGTCATTAATAGTGAACCTTGTACTCATATCAGATGTCTTGTATAATAAATAAAGACCTGTGTTTGTTGCAATACATTTTGTTATTGTATATTTCTCTGTATTAATATTGTTTGGCTTATATTCATATATTTCATTATCTATGAATTTTTCAGAAATTTCTATATTAAACTGGCAATTGTAATTTATTTCTATATTCTCTTTACTTGGGTTATATTTATCATATAATACTAACTTCGAAAATTCTATTTTTAAAGTTTTCATTTTGGGCATTCCATTTGTCATTATGAATAATAACTCTTGTATTTCTTTGTTATTAGATTTTACACTTTTCCAACCAGCTAAACTCAAAAATCGTGAGTTACGTAATGCTGAATCTGCATTATAAATGCACTCATTATTTTCATTACTAATTATTAAGTCTTCTATTGATATTCGATAATCTATATTTTTATTTTCATTGTTTTCATTAATCAAATTGAAAACTATATATAAATTAATATCATCAAGCATTAAATAATCAACCTTTATTTTATAATTATTATTTAATTTGATATAATCCATTTCAATATTTTGAATATAATCTTTATCTATTATAGCTTCTACTACGCTTTGATTGTTTATATTAATATCTTCTAGTCCAAATATATTTTTCCATAAACTTACTATATCTTTTCCAAAAATCATAGTTGCAGTTACTATAAAAAATGTGCAAAATATTGCAACAACTTTAAAAGTCCTTTTATAAAATAATTTGTCCTTAATTTTGTTATTAATAGTATCATCTATAATTTCTTGAGTTTCCTTTGGTATATTATCATTTTGATAATAATCAAATAATAATTTATCTATATCATCATAATCATTTTGTTGCACTTTCATTATCTCTCCTTTCACCATAAACTTTTCTTAGTTTTTGTTTTGTTCTTTTAATTCTAGTTTTTACTGTTTCTTTTTTGACATTTAAAATCTCAGAAATTTCGTCAAGTGAATATTTACTACCATAAAATAACACTAAGCATATTTTTTCATTATAATTTAATCCTTTTAAAATATTGTCTAATTCCATCTTATTATCAATATCTATTACTTTATCGTCTTCATACTCATTCTTTATATCTTTTTTTGTTAATTTATCTAATATATTTATTCTTCTTTGATTATTTCTATAAATTTTGTTACATTCATTTATTAATATTTTAATAATCCAAGTTTTAAAGAATTCAGGTTGTTTCAATTTTTTTAATGAATTATAAGCAATTACTAATGTTTCTTGTATCGCATCATTACTATCATCTACATTTTCCAATCTTGCCTGTGCCACTTTAAATAAGTCATTTTGTATTAATTTAATCAATTCTGAATATGCTTCTTTATCTCCTTTTATAGATCTTAAAATCAACTCATTCATTTATATTCCACTCACTTTAATATTAGGGTTAGTTTGATTATAATGTATATCTTTTTATATGTAAAGTCATTTCTTTTATAATTCAAGGCTAATAGCACAAAAGGTTAATTACAAAAAATCAAAACTTTGATTGTGAATTTTAGATATTCATGTTATAATCAATTCATAATGAATTTATATTTAATATATAAGGCTAAATTTGAATTTTTTTGAAAGGAATTTTGCTATGTCAGAAATAAAAGTAATTGCTAAAAACCCAATAGCACATCATAATTATTCTATTACAGATACAATAGAAGCGGGTATTGTATTAACACGGAACAGAAATAAAATCAATTAGAAATGGAAAAGTTAATTTAAAAGAAAGTTATGCAAATATAAAAAATGGTGAAATATTTATTTATGGTATGCATATTAGCCCTTATGAAAATGGAAATATATATAATAAAGACCCTTTACGAGACAGAAAATTATTATTAAACAAACGTGAAATATTTAACTTACTTGGTCTAATAAAACAACAAAGTTGTTCTTTAATCCCAATTAGTTTATATCTAAAAAATAATAAAGTTAAAGTTGAGTTAGGAATTGGTAAGGGAAAGAAACTATATGATAAACGTCAGGATATTGCAAAGAAAGATGCTGAACGTAAAATTAATGTTGCTCTTAAAAATTCCATGAAAAATTTGTGAAACAAATTCATCATTTTAAAGGACGCCCAAATGGCGTCCCTACAATATATTTTATGCTTTATTAGATGAATTAAAAACATCATGTATTTTATGTTTAACAGTTTTTTTGATTTCTTCTCTTGCTGGGGTTAAATATTTTCTTGGGTCAAAAGCAGATGGATCTTCTGCAAATGTTTTTCTTATTTGGGCAGTCATAGCAAGTCTTAAATCTGTATCTACATTTATTTTTGATACCCCTCTTAAACCTGCTTCATGTAACATTTCATCTGGAACACCTTTTGCTCCTGGTATATCTGCTCCATATTTATTACACATTTCAACTAATTCTGGAATTACAGTTGAAGCACCATGTAAAACTATTGGTGTGTTTGGTAATTTTTCTTTTACTTTTTCTAGTATATCAAATCTTAATTTTGCCTCTCCCTTAAATTTATATGCTCCATGACTTGTTCCTATGGCTATCGCTAAAGAGTCACAACCTGTTCTTTCTACAAATTCTTTAGCTTGGTCTGGATCTGTAAACATAGCATCATTTGCTGAAACATTAACTTCATCTTCTATTCCTGCTAATTTTCCAAGCTCAGCTTCTACAACAACTCCATGAGCATGCGCATAATCTACTACCTCTTTTGTTAGTCTAATATTTTCTTCAAAATCATATTTTGAACCATCAAACATTACAGATGTAAAACCTGCATCTATACATTTTTTACAAGTTTCAAAATCTGGTCCATGGTCTAGATGAATTGCTATTGGTATATCTGTTGATTCTACAGCAGCCTCTACCATTTTCATTAAGTAATTTATTCCTGCATATTTTATTGCACTTGAAGATGCTTGTAAAATTACTGGTGAGTTTTCCTCACTTGCTGCTTCTACTATCCCTTGTATTAATTCCATATTGTTTACATTAAAAGCTCCTATTGCGAAATGTTCTTTCATTGATTTTTCGAACATTTCTTTTGTCGTAACTAAAGCCATTATTATTACCTCCTAATTTTTTCTTCATTATATCATTACCAATTTTTTTGTCAATATCTAATTAGATGTTAGAAGTTAGATAATTAGAGGTTAGATTCTCAAAAATTTCTAATCTCTAACTTCTAATTTCTAGTTAATGCATTTATCTAATTCTTCTGATATTGCTTTTTTATCCATATTTTGCCCAATAAATACTAATTTTACCATTCTATCTCCTATTTTTTCATCCCAGTCTCTTTCTAAATCAGCATTTTCTTTTCTTAGCATTTTTATTTCTTCTTCTGGAAATGTTGCTATCCATTCTCCACCTTCATATATTCCTTTTTGCTTTCCTGCTTGCTCAAATACATAAGACATCTCATAGTCGTTATTAAACCATACTATTCCTTTGCATCTTATTATATTTTTGGGGAATTTATTTATAAAACTTTCAAATTTAGCTTCATCAAATGGTTTTCTACGATAATATACAAATGTTCCTATTCCATATTCTTCTGTTTCGCCTTCTTCTTCCTCTTCTTCAGGCTTGTCTAATTCTTGTGCCCATCCAGCAGACATTGCTGCTTCTTCAAAATCAAAAGCATTTGTGTCCATTATTTCTTTTACATCTACTTTTGAATAATTTGTCTCTATTATTTTAGCATTAGGTTGCAATTTTTTTATTACAGCTTTAACTTTTTCTAATTCTTGTTTAGATAATTCATCTACTTTGTTTAAAATTAATGTATTACAAAATTCAATTTGTTGTATTAACAAATTTTCTATGTCTTCATCATCTATTTCTTCTTTTTCTAGTTCTTCTCCACAATTAAATTCATCTCTTAATCTTAGTGCATCAACAACTGATACAACATTATCAAGTCTACAAATTTGGGGTAATCCATATTGTTCTGTTGAGTCTTGCAAAACAGTTATTGTTTGAGCTATTGGAATAGGCTCACAAATTCCGCTTGCTTCTATTAATATATAATCAAAGTTTCTTGATTTTATTAAGTCTACTATTTGTTGCATTAAATCTACTTTTAAAGTACAGCAAATACAACCATTTTGTAGTGGAACTAAACTGTCATTAGTTTCTGTAACAACTCCACCTTTTCCTATTAAAGATGCATCTATGTTAACTTCTCCAATATCGTTAACTATTACTGCTACTTTGTATCCTTCTTGATTGTTTAAAATATGATTTATAAGTGTAGTTTTTCCTGCCCCTAAATATCCTGTTAATAATGTAATTGGTACTACTTTCATTATCTATCAATCCTTTCTTTTTCTTTATCTAGTTTATTATTATAACACATATCTTTTTAATTTTCTATGATTTTTTCTTTTTCTGCATGTAATATGAACATTTTGCTAGAACCACCGTTGGCGTTAGTTTTGAAAAGAACTTTGCTAGTTTTATTGTAAAGCCTGGTACTATATAAAATTTATTTTTTAACATTTTATCTACTGTATATCTTGCAACATATTCACTTGTTAAAGATTTTATTTCAAATTTTACATTTGCTACATTATTAAAATTTGTTTTTACTGGTCCTGGACATAGTAAGCTTATTTTTACTTTTGAGTTTTGTTTATTTAATTCTTCTCTTATTGCTTCTGAAAGTCTTACTACATATGCCTTTGAAGAATAGTAGGTTGCCATTAATGGTCCTGGCATAAATCCTGCTATTGATGCAACATTTAGTATTCTCCCACTATTTCTTTTAGTCATATCTTGTAAATATAATTTAGTTAATACATGTAATGCTATTATATTTGTGTCTATAATTGTTAATTCTTTTTCTAAATCTGTTTCTGTAAATTTTCCAAATTCTCCTAACCCTGCATTGTTCACTAGTATATCTATATCTTTTGCTTGTTCATATAATTTTTTGCAATTTTCTTCTATTGTTAAATCCATAACTATTATTTCTACTTTTGTTGTTAAGTCTTTCTTTAATTCTTCTAACTTTTCTTTATTTCTTGCTACTATTACTAGGTCATATCCTCTTTTTGATAATTCTCTTGCAATGTCTCTTCCTATTCCAGAAGAGGCTCCTGTTATTAAAGCTCTCATAATTTATTTTTCTCCTTAATATCTTTATTGATTATACAAATTTTTGTTCTTTTTAGTATTGACATTTTCTCAATTTTATATTAAACTTATTTTCATAGGAAATGAGAATAAGCAGATGTATGTTGCCACTTTTAATCCGTGATTTTTTTCATAGGAATGGAGGTGGTAATTTCATTATCTCCATAATGATAGTTTTTTTGCAATAGAGGGCACATGCAATGTGCCCCTACAATACATATTTTGTTTTATGTTTTCTAAACGGACGCCCAAAGGGCGCCCCTACATATCTAATATTTAAATTTTAGTTACATCAATATTTATTTTTTCTCCATTGATATTACATTCTGTGTATTCTTTTCTTTCTGCATTATATACTATCTCTATTGTTAATGTTTCTTTTTTTATTTCTGGCTTATTCTTTTCTATAATGTCTTGTAAGGTTTTATTTCCATTTACATATAATGTAATTCTGTCTAATACTTCAAATCCTTTGTCTTTTCTCATGTTTTGTATTTTTGATATTAATTCTCTTACATACCCTTCTTCTCTTAGTTCTTCTGTTATTGTTGTATCTAATACTACACCTAGTGTTCCTGTTCCTGCAAATGCAAATCCTTCTATTCCTTGCATTGTTACAAGTAAATTTTCTGCATTTAATTCTATTTCTGTTTCTCCTAATTTCGCTATAACTGATTCACCATTTTTGATTTTTGATGCTAATTCCATTTGATTTTGAGCTGATATATATTTCTTTATTTCTGGAATTAGTTTTCCATATGTTTTTCCTAATACTGGTAAATTAGGCATTATATTAAAGTTTACATATTTTGATAAATCTGCTCCTAGTACTACTGTCTTTATATTTAATTCTTCTTTTATAATGTCTCCATAATAGTCTGGAATCGCTTTTTCTGATATTAACATTTTTGAAAGTGGTTGCCTATTTTTTATATTAGCTGAGTTTCTTGCACTTCTTCCTAATTTTACTAAGTTGTATGCTAATTCCATTTCTTCTTCTAGCTTTTTGTCTACTTCTTCTACATGATATTCTGGCCACATGTTTAAATGAACACTTTCTTTAGCATTCCTATCAAGTGATACTACTAAGTTTTGATACATATTTTCTGTTATAAATGGTACAAATGGTGCTGCTACTTGGCATAGTGTTACTAAAACTCTATATAGTGTTATAAATGCTCCTAATTTGTCATCTGTTAGTGCATTTGCCCAAAATCTGCTTCTGTTTCTTCTTACATACCAGTTTGAAAGTTCATCTGTAAAATTTTCTATATCTAGTGCTGCTCCTGTTATATCATATGCATCTAATTTTTCATCTACAGATTTTACTAATGTGTTTAATTTACTTACTATCCATTTGTCCATTACATTTTCTGAGATAAATCCTTTATGTTCTAATGGATTAATTTTATCTATCTCTGCATATAAAACATAGAAAGAATATACATTCCATAAAGTTCCTAAAAATCTTCTTGAGGTTTCCCCAACATCTTCTTTTGAAAATCTTGTTGGTAGCCATGGTGCACTTGATGTATAGAAATGCCATCTTGTAGCATCTGCTCCTTCGCCTTCCATTACTTCAAATGGGTCTACAACATTTCCTTTTGATTTTGACATTTTTAATCCTTTTTTGTCTAGGACATGTCCTAATACTATACAGTTTTCAAATGCTGATTTTCCAAATACCGCAGTTGATACAGCAAGTAATGTATAGAACCACCCTCTAGTTTGATCTACTGCTTCTGATATAAATTGTGCTGGGAAATTCTTTTCAAATAATTCTTTATTTTCAAAAGGATAATGTAATTGCGCAAAAGGCATTGATCCTGAATCAAACCAACAATCCATAACTTCTTTTACTCTTGTCATTTCTTTTCCACATTCAGGGCATTTTAAATGCACATCATCTATATATGGTTTATGAAGTTCTATATCTTCTGGTACATTTATTCCTTTTTCTTTTAAATCTTTTATGCTTCCTATACATTCTTCATGTCCACATTCACATTGCCATATTGGAAGTGGTGTTCCCCAATATCTATCTCTTGAAATACACCAATCTATTACATTTTCTACAAAGTTTCCGAATCTTCCTGTTCTTATTGTATCTGGATACCAATGAATTTTGTTGTTATTTTCAACTAGTTCATCTTTTAATGTAGACATTGCTACAAACCAGCTATCCTTTGGATAGTATAATAATGGTGTGTCACATCTCCAACAATGTGGATATGAGTGCATATGTCTTTCTGCTTTAAATAGTTGATTCATGTTTTTTAAGTATTCTATTATACTTTCATTACATTTTCTAATATCTTTTCCTGCCCAAGGTGTAATTTCTGAAACGAATTTTCCATCTTTGTCAACAATATTTATAAATGCTATTCCATTTTGTTTTCTAACAACAGTATCTTCCTCACCATAGGGTGCAATATGAACTATTCCTGTGCCATCTGATAAACTTACATAATCTCCATGTATTACAACAAAAGCCTTTCCCTCTACTTTTGCAAATGGCATTAATTGCTCATATTTTGTTCCTAATAATTCTTCACCCTTAAATTCTTTTATTATTTTGTATTTTCCTTCTCCCAATATTTTGTCACACAAATCTTTAGCCAGTATGTATATTTCTCCTGGTTTCATATTGCAATTCTCATCTACTTCAATATCTTCTTTAAGTTTAGCTTCTACATAAGTGAAATTTTTATTTACACATATAGCTAAATTTGAAGGTAATGTCCATGGAGTTGTTGTCCATGATAGGATGTATTTATTTTCATCAACTTTAAACTTTGCTATACAAGTTATATCATTTACATCTTTATATCCCTGAGCAAGTTCATGTGAAGACAAAGCTGTACCACATCTTGGACAATATGGCATAACTTTATGTCCTTGATATATTAAATTTTTGTCCCACATTTGTTTTACTGCCCACCAAATAGATTCTATGTATTCATTATGGTAGGTTACATATGGTTTTTCCATATCAACCCAGTAACCTATTTGGTTTGTCATTTTTTCCCATTGTGAAACATAGTTAAATACACTTGATTTACAGTCTTTGATAAATTTTTCTACACCATATTCTTCTATTTGTGCTTTCCCAGATATTCCAAGTTTTTTTTCTATTTCAAGTTCTACTGGTAATCCTTGTGTATCCCATCCAGCTTTTCTAATTACTTTATAACCTTTCATTACTTTATATCTTGGTATAATATCTTTCATAACTCTAGTTAAAATATGTCCAACATGTGGTTTACCATTAGCTGTTGGTGGTCCATCATAAAATGTAAAGTATTCTCCATCTTTGTTTAATTTGAAATTTTTATCTATTATGTCTTTTTCCTTCCACATGTTTAAAACTTCTCTTTCCATTCCTGGAAAACCATTTGGTAATTCAACTTTTTTGTACATGTTTATTCCTCCCCTACTATAATTAATAATTAATAGTGAATAGTTAATAATTATTCATTATTCATTATTCACTATCAAATTTTTAAGCACTTTGTTTGTTTTTTTCTATTACTTTTTTTCTTTTCTTTTTCGTTGTAGAGTTTTGTCCTTTATTTTCATTTATAACTAATTTAGGTTGCTCATGGTTTAATACTGTTTCTTTAGTTATAATACATTTTTCAATTTTATTATTCGAAGGTATATCAAACATAATATCTCTCATTATTTCTTCTATAATTGAACGAAGTCCTCTTGCGCCTGTATTTCTTTCTATCGCCTTATTTACAATTGCTTGTAGTGCTCCATCTTCAAATTCTAATTCTACTCCATCTAATTCTAATAATTTTTTATATTGTTTGACTAAAGCATTTTTGGGTTCTGCCACTATTTTAATAAGTGCTTCTTTATTTAATTCTTTTAGTGTGGTTACAATAGGCAATCTCCCTACAAATTCTGGAATTAGTCCAAATTTCAATAAATCTTGTGGTAATAACTCTTCATATGCTTTATATTTATCTATTTCTTGATTACTATCTTTTTCTTGACCAAATCCTATTAATTTTTTTCCTATTCTTTCGTTAATAATTTTGTCTAGTCCCTCAAATGCTCCTCCACAAATAAATAATATGTTTTCTGTATTTATTTGAATTAGCTCTTGATGAGGATGTTTCCTTCCTCCTTGAGGTGGAACTGAAGCAATTGTTCCTTCTATTATTTTTAAGAGTGATTGTTGTACTCCTTCTCCACTAACATCTCTTGTAATTGATGGATTTTCTGACTTTCTTGTTATTTTATCTATTTCATCAATATATACAATTCCTTGTTCCGCTTTTTCTACATCATAATCTGCAGATTGAATTAATTTTAATAGTATATTTTCTACATCTTCTCCTACATATCCTGCCTCTGTTAGTGTTGTTGCATCTGCTATTGCAAATGGAACATTTAAGATTTTAGCTAAGGTTTGTGCTAATAATGTTTTTCCACAACCTGTAGGTCCTAGTAATAATACATTACTTTTTTGAATTTCAACATCATCAATATCTTCTTGATTATTTATTCTTTTATAATGATTGTATACTGCTACTGCTAAAGTTTTTTTCGCATCTTCTTGGCCTATTACATAATCATCTAATATATTTTTTATTTCTTGTGGGTTTGGTAATTCTTTTTTTTCTTCTTCTATTGCATATTGCATATTATCATATTCTAAATCGTCTTCATCTAATATATTTCTACATACGCCTATACATTCATCGCATATATATACTCCTGGTCCTGCGATTATTCTTTTTACTCCTGTTTGTGGTTTTCCACAAAAGGAACATTTTATATTTTTCTCTTTACTCTTTGGCATTAACGTGCCTCCTATTTATTATATTTTATTATTGTTTCATTTGGTTTCATTTTTATACTCTATTCTTTTGTATATTTAAAAAATTTGATTATAGGGGCATATTGCAATGTACCCGCTTTAAAATTATCTTTAATTTCTGCTAGCACGCTACAACATGCCCCTACGATTTATTAATATATACTACACGTCTATGTCTAATTTTGGGCTTGTTTTAATTTTATTGTGGTCTTTCCATTATTCCATCTATTAATCCATACTTTAATGCTTCTTCTGCTGTCATGTAGTTGTCTCTTTCTGTATCTTTATTAATTACTTCTAATGGTTGACCTGTTCTTTCACTTAAAATTTTGTTTAATTTCTCTCTCGTTTTTACCATATGATCTGCATGTATTTTAATTTCTGTTGTTTGCCCTTGTATTCCACCACCCATTATTAATGGTTGGTGTATTAATATTTCTGAGTTTGGTGTTGCATAACGTTTTCCTTTTGTTCCTGAGGCTAGTAGTACTGCTCCCATACTTGCTGCCATCCCTATACATATTGTTGATACTGGGCATTTTATATAATTAATTGTATCATATATTGCCATACCAGCTGTTATAGAACCTCCTGGACTATTTATGTATAAATAAATTTCTTTGTCTGGATCTTCTGCTTCTAGAAATAATAGTTCTGCAACTATTACATTTGCACTTGCTTGGTCTACCTCTTCTCCTAAAAATATTATTCTGTCTTTTAATAATCTTGAGTATATATCATATGATCTCTCACCTTTGTTTGTTTGTTCAATTACATATGGTATTAATGTATTTTTTTCATCTAACATAAATTTTTCCTCCCTTGTTCAATTAATTTTAATTATTTGATTTTTGCATTGTCAACAATAAATTTTACAACTTTTTCATTTACTATAAAGTTTTTAATATAGTTCATAAATTGTTCGTTTTGTTTTAATTCATCTGCTGATTTTCGATAAGCATCTGCCATTTCCGTAACTTTTGTATTAATAGCTTCTTCTTCTGGTTCTATTTTTTCCTCTTTTATTATTGCTTCTAATACTAATCTTGTTTTTACAGATATTTTAGCTTGTTCCTCATTTTCTTTTCTAAATTCTTCAGTTGTTTTTCCTACCATTTGTAAATAGTTTTCTAAATTCATTCCTTGATATTGTAGTCTTGTTTCAACATCTTTTACTATATTATCTATTTCTGTTTCTATCATTCCTGATGGAATATCAATTTCTGTGTTTTCACATACAGCTTTTATTGCCTCATCTTCTGTTTCATACTTTTCTCTATTTTTATTCTCGTCTTCTAATTTTTCTTTTATACTAGCTTTTAATTCTTCTAGTGTGTCGAATTCACTTGTGTCTTTTGCGAATTCGTCATTAATTTCTGGTATTTCCTTCTTCTTTATTTCATGCACTTTAACCTTAAATGTTGCATCTTTTCCTTTTAAGTCTTCAGAAAAATATTCTTCAGGAAATTTTACATTAATGTCCTTTTCTTCATCTATCTTCATTCCAACCATTTGATCTTCAAATCCTGGAATAAAAGTATTACTTCCTATTTCTAGTTCATATCCTTCTGCTTTTCCACCTTCAAATGCTTTTCCTTCAACAAATCCTTCAAAATCCATTACAACTGTATCTTTATGTTCAACTGGTCTATCTTCTACTACAACTAGTCTAGAATTTCTTTCTGCCATTGTATTTAATTCTTTGTTAATATCCTCTTCAGATACAGGATATTCTATTTTTCTAATTTGCACACCTTTATATTTTCCAAGTTTTACTTCTGGCTTTGTTTGGATAACTGCTGTAAAAATCAATTCTTTCCCTTTTTCCATTTGTTTAACTTCAATTTCTGGTTTACTTACTGGTTCAATATTATTTGTTTTTATTTCTTCTTCAAATACTGGTGGAACAACCTCATTGAAAGCATCTTCATAAAATATTTCTGTACCATATATTCTTTCTGCCATTTCAAATGGAGCTTTTCCTTTTCTAAATCCTGGTATATTAAAATATTTTGAACTCTTTGCATATACTGTTTTTATTGCTTTTTCAAATTTCTCTGTTTCTATTGTAAATTCTAATTTTAATTCATTTGCATTCTCTGTTTTTTCAATTTTCACGCTCATTACTTTTTCTTCCTCTCTACTTTTTTAATTTTAATGTTATTATTATATCCACTTTTTTATTTGGTGTCAATATTTTTAGGTAATTTATCATGGTAATTTATTCAGCAAACGGACGAGCAATGCTCACCCCTATATTCATTCATAATATTTTATAATTATTTTCTATATTTCATGGGTACAGCGGTGTCATTTCTATGGGGTATTGCCTCAAAAGGTGCCCCTACATATTCTAACTTCTAGTCTCTAATATCTAATCTCTATCTCAATATTGCCTTACCCATTCTTCTATATTATAGAATATATTATAAAAATTTGGTGTTATTCTTCCTTGTAAATCTTGTGTATATATTACAGTTCCTCTATTAAAGTATAAACTTACATATGGTCTTTCTTCTTCTATTAATCTTATTAATTGTTTATATTTATTTTGTAGTTCAGTTTCATTATCTGATAAGTCTGCAATTTCTCTTAAAAGTTCATTTGCTTCTGTGTCTTCAAATTGTGATAGATTTCCATTTCCTATATAACTTGTTAGATCAGGGCTAATTCCAATTAGTTTACCTGTTAAAATCATATCATAGTTTTTGTTTTCTAAATATTTGGCATATTGCGATGAATTTGCCCTTATTATATTTACGATTATTCCTGTTTCTGCTAGTTGCTTTTCAATTTCTTCTGCAACTGCAAGCCTTTTTAAATTATTCGCATCTACTACTAAATTTAAGCTTGCTCTCATAGTTGTTCCACTCTCTTGTTTTTGCCAATTTCCACTTACTAATTCCCAGCCAGCTTCTTCTAATAATTCTTTTGATTTATTTGTGTTATAACTAGAACTTACTTTTTCTACTTTATATAAATAGTTTGATGTACTTACTGGAAAGTCTGCTACATAATATTTATTTTCATATACAGAGGTTACTATATTTGACTTGTCTATTGCATAGTTAATTGCTTTTCTTAGTTCTTCGTTTCTTAGTGCTCCACTTGAACAATTAAGTGCTAAATAGTCATATTCTCTTCCTATATATTCTACTGTTTTATATCCCATTGTTCCTATATGTTCTTCATAATTTAAACTTTGTGTAGTCATTAAATCAAGGTTTCCTAGCTTAAAAGCATTATACGCTTCGCCAGCAGATGCATACATTTTTACTAAAATATTTTCTAATGATAAATTTTTTCCAGATGATAGACCCCACCAATTAGTGTTCTTTTTTAGTTCTATTTCTGTGCTTGTTATATTTCCAATCACATATTTTCCTGTTCCTGGTGCATTATTATTTTTTAAACTTGTTGCAATTGCATCATTTTCATAATATTGTGATGACATTATGGGAAATGTTAAATTATATTCAAAAAATGGTATCTTATCATCTATTGTTATTTTTATTGTATAAGTACTTAATATTTCTACATTTACTATATGATGTATATTTGAATAATAAATTGAGTTTCCTCCTATTGCTGCAATTTGTTCTATTGTGAATTTCACATCATTTGCTGTGAGTTCTCCTCCATTTTGCCATTTAATTCCTTCTTTTAAAACTACTACATATGCTGTATCGCTAAGGTTTATCCATTCTTTTGCTAAACAATTTTCAATTTGGTAGTCTTCTGTAATTGATAGCATTGGCTCATATATTAGTTTAGATATATCTTGCACATTTTGATTATTGCTTGTTATTGGATTTATTGTATCAATGCTTATAGCAGCAATTCTTAATGTTGTTATTGTCGTCAATTTTTTTTCTTCCTTTTCTTGAGCTGTTTCTTCTACTGCGTTTTCATCATTTCCTTTTTTATTTAAGAATACTGCACATATAATTAATACTATTACAAATATTACAAATACATATTTTAAAAAATTGTATTTCTTCATAATCAATTCCTTTCTAAAAAAAGCAATTATTGTATTTCCTATTTTTGTTAAAACTATTTTATATTATTTTCCATTTTTATGCAATATATAATATAAGAACAAATAAGAAAAATCAAAGATTTTTCTTTAATTTGTTCTCTCCCTACCAAAGTTTTCGACTGTAAGGAGAAAATCTCAAGGGCTAGCGATTATAGCATTTATATAATAGGAAAGGGCACATGCAATGTGCCCCTACTGTACAAGACTTTATGATAAATTTAATGTTATAATTCTTTATTACATTTGTTCAAAGAATGCTTTATATGCTTCATATGCAGAGTATATATCATATTTACTTGTAACTTCATATGGTGCATGCATTGATAATACTGCTACTCCACAGTCTATTACATCTACACCTTTGTCTGCTAGAATGTAGGCTATTGTTCCTCCTCCTCCAGCATCTACTTTTCCTAATTCATCTATTTGGTATAATATGTTATTGCTTTCAAATAGGTTTCTTATTTTTCCGACAAATTCAGCTCCTGCATCTGATGAGCCTCCTTTTCCTCTTCCTCCTGTATATTTGTTTAATGAAACTCCATATCCTGCATAAGATACATTTTTTCTATCTGATACTGAGGCATATAATGGGTCATATGCTGTTCCTACATCTGCTGATAACATATTTGATGTACAGAATACTTTGTTTAATAGATTTGGTCTATTTATTCCTGCTTTTGTTAATAGTTCTGCTATAAAGTTGTCAAATACTTGTGAGTCCATTCCTGTATTTCCCATACTTCCTATCTCTTCTTTGTCTGATAGTATTAATACTGATGTTTTTTCTGGTATTTCTTTCATATCTATTAAAGCTCTTAAAGCTGTATAACAACAAACTTTATCATCTTGTCCATATGCTGCAACCATACTACTATCAAATCCTAAACTTCTTGCTTTAAATGCTGGAACAAGCTCTAGTTCTGCACTTAAAAAGTCTTTTTCTGTTATTCCATATTTATCATTTAATAATTTTAATATATTTAATTTTACTTTTTCTGATACACTTTCATCTTTATATGGACGACTTCCTATTAATAAGTCTAAGTCTTCTCCCTCTATTCCATTGCTTAGTGTTTTTTTCATTTGCTCACTTGCTAAATGTGGTAATAAGTCTGTTATTGTAAATATTGGGTCATTTTCATCTTCTCCTAAGTTTAATGTTACTTTTTCTCCATTTGTTTTTACTATTACTCCATGTATTGAAAGTGGAATGGTTGTCCATTGGTATTTTTTTATTCCTCCATAATATTGAGTATTGAAATATACAAATCCTGCTTCTTCATAGACTGGATTTGGTTTTAAGTCTAATCTTGGTGAGTCCATGTGTGCACCAACAATGTTTAGTCCTTTTTCTAACCCTTCTTTTCCTATAATTGCTGCATATACACTTTTTTCTCTGTTTATATAATATACTCTATCTCCAGTTGATATATTTTCTAATCCTTCTATGTTTTTAAATCCATTTTTGTCTAGTACTTCTTTTGCAAATATTGATACTTCTCGTTCTATTTTTGATTTATTTAGAAAATACATGTATTCATCTGAAAATTTCATTATTAAATTAATTTTTTCTTCTGATGATTCCTCCCATCCACATTTTCTTACGTCAAATAATTTTTCTTCTAGTTTCTTTCCTTCTGACTTTTGTTTTTCTTCCATTTTTCTTTCTTCCTTTCTTTTTTATTATCCTTTATTAAATATAAAATTTATTAATTATTTTAAGCAATTTCTTCGAAGTGCGGGCATTAATGCTACAAATTTATATTTTGAATTGTAGTTTTTATTCATAATAATACATACCTATACGTTAAATCTAAATAATACAATATCCCCATCTTGCATAATGTAGTCTTTTCCTTCTGAGCGCATAAGTCCTTTTTCTTTTGCTGAGTTTATTGAGCCACAGTTCACTAGGTCGTTAAAGGATACTATTTCTGCTCGAATAAATCCTCTTTGTATGTCTGAGTGAATTTTTCCTGCTGCTATTGGGGCTTTTGTTCCTTTTTTTATTGTCCATGCTCTTACTTCTGGTTCTCCTGCTGTTAAAAATGACATTAATCCTAATAAATCATAACTTGCTTTTATTACTTTGTCTAACCCAGATTCTTCTAGCTCTAATGCTTCTAGCATTTCCTTTTTGTCTTGTCCTTCTAATGATGATAATTCTTCTTCTATTTTTACACAAAGTGGTATTACTTGTGCTTTTTCTAAGTTAGCATATTCTTTTACTTGTTTTACATATTCTAAGTTTTCTGCATTTTCCAACATGTCTTCTGATACATTTGCTATATATAGTATAGGCTTATTTGTTAATAAATATGTATCATCTATAATTGGCTTTTCTTCTTCTGTAAATTCTATTGTTCTTGCTGATTTTCCTTCTTCTAAAACTTTTTTTACTTTTTCTAATGTTTCTATTTCAAATTGATATTTTTTGTCTGCTTTTAACATTTTTTTTGCTTTTTCTAACCTTTTGTTTATTGTTTCTATATCTGCTAAAATTAATTCTAAATTAATTGTTTCAATATCTCTTAATGGGTTAATACTCCCTTCAACATGTACAATGTTTGAGTCTTCAAAACAACGTACTACTTCAACTATACTATCAACTTCCCTGATGTGTGATAAGAATTTATTTCCTAAACCTTCACCTTGACTTGCACCTTTTACTAATCCTGCAATATCAACGAATTCAACTGTTGCATATGTTGTTTTTTGTGGATTATATATTTTAGTTAAAACCTCCAATCTTTCATCTGGAACTGCAACTACTCCTATATTTGGCTCAATAGTGCAAAATGGATAATTTGCACATTCCGCACCTGCATTTGTAATTGCATTAAACATTGTGCTTTTTCCTACATTTGGAAGTCCTACTATTCCTATTTTCATTTTTGTATCATCCTTTCAACTTATGTTTCATTTTTCTTACTTAATCCTATTTCATTAAATATGTCATTTTCTAAATTATATACTTTGTTTTTATATAACATATAATATGACTTAACTCCAGCATCAGTAATTGAATACATGTCTTCTGCTTCTGGTTTAAATAATTCTTTTGCAGAAGTATTTATTAGTCCATATTTTTCATTTTCCTCTACTACAATTAATTCATATTCATCTATTAATAATAAATTTCCTGTAGTTTTAGTTGGAGTAATAGGTTTATTATTATACCTATTATTTCTTTTTTCTTCTTCTGTTAATTCTTTTACCTTACATCCTATATCAGTGTATTTTAAATCAGATACTTTATCTCCAGTTAAATTGAAAAATCCCCATAATTGATTTTGCTTAACTGCTATAATAGAATCAAAAAATATATATTGCTTAACAGTATCTATGTCTATTTTATCATTATTATCATTTTTATTATTGCTTGTGTTTTCTGCCTTCCTAATAGTATTCGTAATATATGGAGATATATCAACTCCTATATCGTCATACTCAATGTGTATAATTATTTTTTCATCACTATCAATTACTCCATATTTTTCATTGCTTTTTACTAGATATAAACCTTTTTCTTTGTGTATACCTTTTATTTCATCATAATTTACATTAATTTTTGTTTCTCCATTAATATAATCAATTCCTACTTTATCATATGAATTTGTTATTGTGAATTCCTTATTATATTCATCAAATTTTATATTTGCATATCTTGTTCCAATAATTTCTGCACCATTTCCATCTATTACACCATATCTTCCATCAGAGTTTTGTATTACTATTCTATCATATAATATTGCTTTTTGGTTCTCAAATTCATTACTTATACCAGTAAATCCTAGCTCTTGTACAGCTTTATTGTACACTTCAAATATATATGGTAAAGTTTGTATATATATACCTTTTTTAGCTGAATCATATTGTACTTTGATATTACATGCAATTTCTATTCCATCAGATATAACATATATATCTCCATTCACATTTCTAGCTGGTTCAGACATTGTATAATTTTTATATTCGTCATTTGTATTTGGTTCTATTTTGCTAATTGTTGGAGAGTTTAAAAACATTGAAGCAGTTTCTTGCTTTTGCTTATCTTCTACATATACCTTGTTTGTATCTTGTGCTTCTATTTTATATTCTCCACTGTGTGCTTCATATCCTACAATATTTGCTATTTTTTTTACATTTAAATATACTTTATTATTTTCTATTAAAAACATGGATGTATCTGTTTGAGTTACTTGTCCATCAACATATATTTTTATAGTTTCATCTATGGGTTGTATATCTTCTATTATCACCATTATTGTAAAAATAATTACTAAAGTGATTATTATAGCTATTGTTACAAATAAAATTGTATGATTTTTATGTTCTTTTGGCTTATTTATTTTTAATTTACTATCTTCCTTTAAATCATCTGCATGTAACCTCATTTGCTCCCCTCCTTTTATTTTTCATATCCATATTTTTTATAGAATTCTTCCTTAAATTTTAGTAAATTATCTTTTTCGATTTCTATTCTAACTCTTTCCATTAATTTAGTCAAGAATCTTAAGTTATGAATTGATAATAATCTTATTCCTAAAATTTCTTTTTCCTTTACAAGATGTCTTATATATGCTCTTGTATAATTTCTACAAGTATAACAATCACATTCTGTATCTAATGGAGTGAAGTCTTTTTCATAAGTTGCATTTCTAACCACTACCTTTCCATTCCATGTTAATGCTGTACCATTTCTTGCAATTCTTGTAGGTAATACACAGTCACACATATCTATACCAGCTATTGCTGCTTCTATTAAATAGTCTGGTGTTCCAACCCCCATTAAATATCTTGGTTTATTTTGTGGCATTAATGGTGTTGTATAATTTAAAATATCTAAAAATACTTCTTTAGGTTCTCCTACACTTATGCCTCCTATAGCATATCCTGGTAAGTCTAATTCTATTAAGTCTTTTGCAGATTTTTCTCTTAAATCCTTATAAAATCCACCTTGAATTATTCCAAATAGTCCTTGTTTGTCTTTTTTTGCATGTGATTCTTTACATCGCTTTGCCCATCTAGTAGTTCTTTCCATAGATTTTTTTGTATATTCATATGTCTCAGGGTATTTAACACATTCATCAAATGCCATTATTATATCTGCTCCTAATGAGTTTTCAATTTCCATAATTTTTTCAGGTGAAAAAAAATGCTTACTTCCATCTAAGTATGATTTAAAATCTACTCCTTCTTCTGATATTGTTCTTAAATCTCCTAGACTAAATACTTGAAATCCTCCACTATCTGTTAAAATAGGTCTATCCCATCTCATAAATTCATGTAAACCACCTGCTTGTTCTATTAATTTGTGACCTGGTCTAAAGTATAAGTGATATGTATTTGATAAAATTATTTGTGCTTCTACCATTTCTTTTAATTCTTCTGGTGTCATAGATTTAACAGTTGCTTGTGTCCCAACTGGCATAAATATTGGTGTTTGTATATCCCCATGTGGAGTATGTATTACACCTCTTCTTGCTCCACAGTTTTTATCTACATGTAATAATTCATATGTTATTGGTTGTTTCTCCATTTTATTCTCTCCCTATTTTTCAATATTTTTAAGTAGTTTCTTCGATGATTGGGCAGATGCAAGGACTTCACCTACATTCTCTATTCTAACATCTAACCTCTTTTCTAGCAAATAAACATTGCATCTCCAAAACTGAAAAATCTATATCTTTCTTTTACTGCTTCATTGTAAGCCTTCATTATATATTCTTTTCCTGCTAGTGCAGATACTAACATTATTAGAGTAGATTCTGGTAAATGAAAATTTGTTATTAATGCATCTATACATTTAAATTTATAACCTGGGTATATAAATATTTGTGTATCACCTTCATATGGCTTTACTAAACCTTCTTCATTTGCAATTGATTCTAAAACTCTACATGAGGTTGTCCCGATTGCTATGACTCTTTTACCATTTTTCTTTGCATTATTAATTTTCTCCACATCTTCTTCTTTAATATAAAAATGTTCTGTATGCATATCATGATCTTCTATTTTTTCTACTTTTACAGGTCTAAATGTTCCTATACCAACATGTAATGTCACATTCGCAATTTCTACTCCCTTTTCTTGTATTTTTTTTAATAGTTCTTCTGTAAAGTGTAAACCTGCTGTTGGTGCTGCTGCTGAACCTTCATATTTTGCATAAACAGTTTGATATCTCTTTTTATCTTCTAATTTTTCTTTTATATATGGTGGTAATGGCATTAAACCTATCTTATCTAATATTTCATTAAATATTCCATCATATGAAAACTTAACTTTTCGATTTCCATCATTAAGTAGTTCTAAAATTTCCGCTTCTAGTAGTCCCTCTCCAAAAGTCACTTTTGTCCCTACTGGTAATTTTCTTCCTGGTCTTACCATTGCCTCCCAAATGTCTCCTTCAATTCTGTTTAAAAGCAAAAACTCTACATTTGCTCCTGTTTCCTTTTTACCATATAAACGAGCTGGTATTACCTTTGTATTGTTTCTTACCAAACAGTCTCCTGATTGTAAATAATCTAATATATCTCTAAAAGTTTTATGTCCTATAGTTTCTTTTTGTCTTTCTAAAACCATTAACCTAGATTCATCTCTATTTTTTATTGGTACCTGTGCTATTAATTCTTCTGGTAAATTATAATTAAATTCTGATACTTCCATTGTTATTCCTTTCTTATAAATCATTTTTCTTCTTCTATAAAATATCCTTTTATCTTTTCAATTAATTCGTTTATATGTTCCCCTAAATTTTCAGGTTCGTGAAATTTTTCTTGTGTTAAATCTATTGATGTTCTAAAATAGCTGTCATGCACTGGTTTCATTGAATATACTTCTTTACTTAATCCTATATTTTTATTGTTTATATTAGATGTCATATAGTCGATATACCATTTTTTCAGTCCTTCTGTATCATCTTCAGAATAACCATATTCTTTATATGAATGCAGTTCAGGTATTTCATTTTTGCATTCATTTTCAATTCTTTCTAAGTTATGCAAAAATTCATGTACAAATACTTCTTCTGGAAATGTATTAAAGTTTGAATAAGTATATAATAAATCTGCATTTTCATTTGGAATTCTTATGTTTGAGAAGCCTATGTCTTTTTTATATGTCATTCCTCCGAAGTCCTATCCAATCTCCTGTCCTTATATGTTCCTCATGTAAATCTTCACCAAGTTTATATGCTACAAATATATGATCATATTCAATTCCCCCTTCATCAACATATCTTTCTAAAATTTCATCTATATTTGATGCAGCTATATAGTTACCATAGTCATCACTATAACTAATTGATGTTATTGGTTTATCAACTACAATCGTTTTATATGTTACTGTCATTAGTCCCCCGGGACATTTCCTTCATAGATGTCTTAAATCTTTTCATATTATTTTCTATTAATGATATTTCAGATGGTCTTAGATTTAAGTTAGTTTTAGTTTTCACTCCATTTTTTTCAATGTCTACTTCTAAATTCTTCATTATTAAACATATAAAATTCCAGTTATTGTTTGGATCCTTTTTTCCTTTATCTAGTTTAAAGTCAGAGAACCATACTGTTCCTTTTGAATTATCATCATATGCCCCTAGTCTAAAAACAATATCTACATTAGTTCTATTTCTTGAATCAAATTCAAATGATAATGTTTCCCAATCTCCGTTTCCAGTAAGACTATCTGATTTTTCAGTTGTATCCATTATTCCAATGTTTACTCCCCCTTCAGAATCTTCTTTTTCGTTTTCTACATTTTCATATTTTACCATTGCTGAAACTCTATATAGTGTATTTTCTTCAACATCAATATTTCTATATATTAATGCATCATTAAATTGTTGTGATTCAATTTTGTAACTGTATTTATTAGAATATTTTACAGTATCATCTCTAGTAAAGTTTGATAAGCCTAAAGTATATTCTGCTTTTTCAAACTGACCAAAATCATTAATTCTATATATATGCCATACATAATATACTGCAATAATTGAAATTATTGCAAATATTATATTAAAAATTGTTGAAATTTTTCCCTTTTCTTCTCGTAATCTCATATGTTTTCTCCTTCTTTATATACAATATCTTAAGATTTTTTTTAGCCTTTCTTCTTTTCCTGTAAGATATAAATATCCAATTAAACCTTCAAAAGCTGTTGCATACATATATTCTTTTATATTGGAATTTTTAGGTAAGTGATGATTTTTTGTATTTCTTGTTCTCCTTACAATTTCTTTTTCTTCCTCGCTTAATTTTTCTTCTATTTTTAGTAAAATATTTGCTTGTGCCTCTGCTTTAACTTTTTTTACCGCTTCTATATGTAATCTGTGTGGCTTTAGATTTGTTGTTTCTATTAGCTTTTCTCTAATATATAGTTCATAGACTGCATCACCTATATATGCCCATGTTAGTGGATTTAGATTATTTATTCTTTGATTTTCTTCTTCCAATTTCTTTATCCTTCCTTTTTATTATATCAAAACAAGATAGGGCACAATGGTGTCATTTCTTACTTCGTGCCTAGTTAAAACAGTGCCCCTACGCTTAAATACAAGGTTCTAATGTAATTTTTCCTATCTTAGCTTCTCTAAAATCTTTTATTATTATATTTGCTGTTTTTGTTTCGTCAATGTTCCCTCCAGAAATAATAGCTCCTCTTTTTTTTCCTATTAGTCTCATTACATCCATTATATTTTCATTTTCCATTTGGTTTTCATTTTTTAATATTTCTTCTACTTGTTCATTGTCTAATTTATATGCTTCTATCAATTTATTCCTATAATTGTTTAATAAATATTTTAGCAAATTATATGCTATTTCTAGGTTGTCTAGAATTTCATCTTTTATTGTTCCTGTATATGCTAAGTTTAAGGCAATTTCTTGCGTTTCAAATTTGGGCCATAATACTCCTGGTGTATCTAATAGTTCTATGTTATTTCCTATTCTTATCCATTGTTTTTTTACTGTTACTCCTGGTTTATTTCCTACTATTTGCTTATTTTTATTAGATATTCGATTTATTAAAGAAGATTTTCCGTACATTAGGTATCCCTATTATTAAAACTCTAATTGTTCTACCTGTTCTTCCTTTCTCAAGTGCTTTGGCTTTTTCTTCTGCCATAATTTTTTCTATTGTGTTTATAATTTCATTGACTCTATTATTGTTTAATAATGAATTCATACTTATTGCAATTGTATCATTGTATGTCAAATATTCTTTCCACTTTTTGGTTTGTATATCATCTGCTAAATCACTTTTATTTAGAATTATAATTTTCTTTTTGTTTTTTACCATTTTATTTAAATCAGGGTTTCTACTAGAAATAGGAATTCTTGCGTCAATTACTTCTATTACAACATCAATAAGTTTTAAATCATCTTCTATTAGTCTTTTGGCTTTTGCCATGTGCCCTGGGTACCAGTTGATCGAAGTTTTGTGTAAACTTTCTTTATTATTCATACTTCGTCACTTCCTCACAATTCTTTACAATTTATTAATTTTCATTTTTATCTCATCAATTTTTATACTCTCTAAGCTACTAGTTTTCCCATTTTCATCTACAAATTCCACTTCACAAGCAAGTATTTTTTCTTTTTCCTTATACACTTCAACGACTGTTCCTCTTCTCCCATCGATTAATTCAACAACACTAAGTAATTCTATTTCTTTGATCATTATCTTTTTCCTCTTTTC
>CAPYID010000008.1 GCA_948739805.1 uncultured Clostridia bacterium
TTGTTACACCTTGTGATGCTGCTGCACTTCCTGTTTGTGTTGTATTAATTCCTAGGTGTCCATAGTAGTTATATCCTACTGTCCATACTGTTCCATCTCCTCTAAGCATTGTTGTATAATACATTCCTCCTGATAGACTAACAATATTATATACCTCTTCTGTTTTTGTTAGTATTAAACTATTTGCGTTTGTAGCATTTCCTAGTTCTCCATGTGCATTATATCCTGTTGAATATACTTTTCCATCTTTTGCTAATACTGCACTATGATATCCTCCTGCTGCTATGTCTATAATGTCTTTTACTGCTTCTGTTCCTTCTGGGTTTAGCATTTCTACTGCATATATAGAATTAACATTTGTGTTTATTCCTAATTGTCCAGAAGTATTTAGTCCCCAACTATATACTTTTCCGTCTGCTGTTAATGCTATTGCATGTTGATAACCAGCTGATATTTTTACTATGTTTGTTAGAGGTGACCCATCTGCTAGTTTTACTTCTGTTAATGTATTTATGGTTGCGTCTGTTTTTCCTACTCCACATGCTCCACCTGCATTTGCTCCTGTAGCCCATACGCTACCATCTGCTTTTAATACAATTGTAAAGTTAAATCCTTGTTCTACTTGTGGTATTGTTATTGTTTTGTCTGTATTTCTTGTTACATATATTGTAGTTTGTGCTTTGTATCCATGTAAGTCTTCTGTTACTATAATTGTAGTTTCTCCTTCTCCTTTTGCTGTTACATTTCCGTTTTCGTCTACTACTGCAATATCTTCATTTGTACTTTTCCATGTTAAATTTCCATATTCTGGTGCTTTTACTAATACATTTAAGTTTTCTACTGTTTGTACTTCTAATTTTTTAGTGTCTCCTATTTTTATATATGAGTTTTTATCTGTTATTTCTAAATAACTTGCTGAAACATTTGCAACATAAGTTCTATACTTGTCTAATCCACTATTTAATACTTGTCCATTACTTATTCTACCATTTGCTAATATGCTTCCATCTTCTCTTATCATGTAATTAGTGTAACCATATGCTGAATTGTCCATTAATTTTATTATTTTATCATTGAATTCTTCACCATATATTCTTAATGGCTTTGTAGGTGTTGCCTTAATTACAGTTGTATTGTCTCCTACTGCTCCTTCTCCATTATATCCCCATGCATATACTTCTCCATTTGAGTCAATAGCATAACCATTATATGTGTTTGCACTAATGTCTACTATATCTTCTAATAATATTTTTGTTGCTACTAGTTTTCTACCATCTGCAGTTGTATATGTTCCATTATATGTACCATATCCTAATTCTCCATGAACATTATAACCCCATGCAAAGGCATTTCCATCTTCTGTTAATACATAAGTGTGGTAAAATCCTGTTACTAATTTTTTTACACCTGTTACAAATTCTTCATTATTAAGTCTTGCTTGTACTGGTAAGCTTCTATTTGAAGCTGTTGCATCTCCCATTTGTCCATATAATCCATGTCCCCAAGACCAAACTGTTCCATCTTCTTTTAGTGCTGAGATAAATTCTCCTCCTGAACTTATTTGTTTTACTCCTGTTAGATATTCTGAACCTGTAGAGTCTAAAACTTGTACTGCATAACTAGAGTTTACTGTTGTATTATTTCCTAATTGTCCATAGTTATTTGCTCCCCATGTCCATACAGTTCCATCTGCTTTTAATGCTACTGCTTGTCTATAACCTGCTGAAATATCTACTACACCTGTTAATATGTTTCCATTATAGTCTTTTACATATATAGGTGCTTCTGCTTTATCACTTGCAGTTCCTAGTTGTCCATAATCATTTAATCCCCATGCTACTACTTGTCCATTTTTCTTTAAGGCTATTGTAAAACTTCCCCCTGCTGCTATATCTACTATATCTTCTAAATATCCAGTTCCTCCTACTCCTATTACTTGTTTTGCTTCTGTTGCTTCCTTTCCTCCTATTGTACCTTTTCCTAATTCACCATTGGTATTATCTCCCCATGTCCATACTGTTCCATCATTTTTTAATAATACTGTATGTGTTGGTCCTGATACAATTTTATATATGTCTTTTTCTCTTTCTCCTACTACAACTTGTGCTGTAGTTTCTAATTCAGTTGTTTTATCTGTTATTTTTATTCCTGTTGTTCCTTCTTTTATTCCTGTTATTGTTCCATCTTCTGATACTTGTGCTATTTCTTCGTTTAAACTTGTGTATGTTAAATCTCCAAGACTTAATTTACTATTTATATTCAAATTAAATCCTGTGTTTCCTTTTACATTAATTTTTTCTGTTTGATTTATACCTACTTCATATAAATCTCCTGTGTCTAAATGTGCACTTACTATTTTTGTAACTTTATTTGTATTTACCCATGTAAAGTCTCCATGTTGTCCAGATGTTCCAAGCCCTGTTACACCTACTGTTCCATTAGTAAAAGCGAATCCAAAGCTTGCTCCTTGTGATTTATTAATAGTTGCTATTTTTTCAAGTGGCTCTCCATTTCCACCTACTGCTTCTGTAAATACGTTTACTGTTCCATTTGTTCCTATAGATAGTTCTCCTGTTGTATTTAAACCTGTGGCATAGACTTTTCCTTCACTTGTTAATACATAAGTAGAGTATGGGCCTGTTGCGATGTCACAGATATTTTCCATTATGCCTTCATTTCCTACTCCTGTTACTTTTATTGGAATTAATTGATTTTCTGTGCTATTTATACCTTGTTGACCATAGTTGTTATATCCCCATATCCAAGCCCCTTTATCTTCACTTAATGCTATTGTATGATGTTGTCCACTTGCTATTCTAACTATTCCTGTTAACATTCCATTTGCATCGTTATTTACTGCTGGTACTAGTTCAGTTCTAGGGTAAATTGTTGTTGTGTCTCCTAATTGTCCTACATTGTTTTGTCCTGCTCCCCAAACTGTTCCATCTCCTTTTAGAACTATAACATTATTTATTCCAGATTGAACTTGAATTACATTACTTGCTCCATGTACTAATACTGGTAATTTTTGAGCTGTTGCATTATTAATTCCTAAACCATTATAGGTAGCGTCTCCCCATGCGTATACTTTTCCTTCTTTTGTAAGTGCTGTTACATTATCTGCTCCTGCGTCAATGTCTATTATGTTTTCTAAATATCCATCTCCTGTTTCATTTTTTACCTCTGTTGCATAGCTAGCAGTTGCAGTTCCTCCATTTCCAAGTTGTCCTGATGAATTTAGTCCCCATGCATATACTTTGCCATCTGTTTTTAGCGCTACTACAAAGTATTCCCCAACAGCAATTTTTTTGACATCTGTTAAATATTCATTTGTGTTTATTTTTACTTGCATTGGTGTATTTATTGCAACATTTGAGCCATTTCCAAGTGCTCCATTTGTAATTGCTCCTGATGTCCATACTGTTCCATCTTCTTTTAGGTATGCTGTAAATGTTGTTCCACTTACTACCATTGGAAGTGCTTTAGCGTTTTTTGATACTACATTTATTATAGCTTCTGCTTTATATCCATTTGTTTTGTCTTCTACTATTATTGTTACTTGTCCTCTTGTTTTTGTAGTTACTTTTCCTGTATTATCTACTGTTGCTATATTTTCGTCAGAAGATTTGTATGTAAGGTTTCCTACTTGTAGTATATTATCTAGATTAAGTCCATTGTGATATTCTATATCTAAATTAAATGTTGTTCCTACTTCTACATAGTCTTGGTTATTATTTATTTTTAAATAGGTTTCATCCAATTTAATTGCAAAGAATGTATTTGCTGTACGATTAGATATTAATTCATATGATGTTGCGATTCCATTTCCATATATATTTCCATTTCTGTCTATCATATAATTTGTATGTGTGTATTGTCCATCTGATAATGATTTTATATCTTCTATTTCTCCTATTGCATCTGTTTTTACTGGTGTTGCATATCCTTTGTTTGTTATTGTATAGTCTCCTATTTGTCCTGATGTGTTTAATCCCCATCCATAAACTTTTCCATCTTTTGTTCTTGCATAACTTGTTTGATAAATTGCAGAAATTTCTTCTATTCCTGTAAGTGGTGTTTCTGCATCTATTTTTACTTGAACTGGTCTATTTTGATTACCATTAGCACCATTTCCTAATTGATATTCAGTATCTCTTCCCCATGCATATACTGTTCCTTCTTCTGTTAGTGCAAGTGTGTGTATTCCTCCAGCGTCTATTTGTTTTATGTTTGTTAAATATCCTTCTCCATTTAATCCTACTACTTGTGTTGGAATGTATACATTTCCTGAAGCAGCATTTCCAATTTGTCCTGTTGTTCCTAATCCCCATGCATATACTGTTCCTTCATTTGTTAGAGCTACTGAGAAACAATCTCCTCCTGATATTTGTTTTATATTGTCTAAATCTTCTAAATGAGTTGTTGTTGTTTCTGTACCATCTTCATTTGTTATTGTTTCTGATACTTGTTTTTGTACTTTTACTGCATAAACTCTTTTTCCGTTTGCATTATTAGCAGTAGTGTCTCCAACGTTTATTCCTAATTGTCCATAGTTATTTCTTCCCCATGACCATACTGTTCCATCAGATGCTAATGCTAATGCATGTGTTGCTCCTGCTGATATTTGAATTATATTATCTAAATTTACTAATTTTGTTGATTTTTTTCCGTTCTCATCTATTACTTCTACTTGTTTTTGTACATATACTGGTGTTCCAGAATTGGCAGTACTATTGTTTCCAAGTTCTCCTTCTCCATTATATCCCCAGTTTAGAACTTTTCCACCAGATGTTAGGGCATATGTTGTATATGCTCCTACTGAAATTTGTTTTATATTCTCTAGGTATCCATTTCCTTCTATTCCTAATACTCTATTTGGTTCACTTGTATTTGTGTTTTCTATTTTTCCATTTCCTAATTGTCCATAGGTATTATTTCCCCATGTCCATACAGAACCATCTGCTTTTAATGCTGCTCCAAATGCATATCCTGATGCTATCTCTGCATCTGTATTCCTTATATTTTTTAGTTCATTGTTCCTTAATTCACTGTTTTTTGCTTCTTGTTTTGCACTATCATCTACTATCTCTTCACCGTTTGTTGTTTCTGATGTTTTCTTATTTTCTATTTCTCCTGATGTTTTACTTTCTTCTGCTGATAAGCCTGTTTTTTCTATGTCTTCTTTTATATTATTTATTGGTATAGAAAGTCCTGCTAATTTGCACCCTGCAACTAGCAATAATACCATTGATATACTAAACATACTTATTTGTAGTTTTTTCTTTAATTGTTTCATGTACTTTTTACTATGCTTTTTTCTTGCATTTTTGTTTTCTAAATTTATGCTTTTGTTCATTGCAATACCTCCGTTTTATATTTGTGTCTCTTTTAGATTGTGCTGTGTGTGTATATGTTACATCTCCAAGGGTTTCGTGTTCTTGCTTATTTTGTTTGTCTTTTTCTTTCTTTTTGTCCATTATGGTTACTCCCCCTCTTTTCTATTTTAATGAATAGTGAATGATTAATAGTGAATAATGAATAATTTTTACATTTTGTCTGAAATCACATTGTATAATTTTGAGAATTTTCTAATTATTTATTTAAGCACGTCTACATTTCTCTTTTTTAAACCCTCCATCATTTTTCATTTTCCCCTTTATTGAAATGACTGAAGGTTCTTTCCCCTTATTTTTTATTATAAAATTTTTTTTTGCTTTTTCAATAGCCCTTTTATTTTCACTATTTTAAGCACCATTTACACTATTACGGAAGGCATGTTTCGACACTTTTTCCCATAATATTAAATATTTCTATCTTTTTTGTTACAAATATATTAAAAAACTCCAGTTTTCTTAGGGAAACTAGAGTTTCATTTATTTCATTTTTATTTTATTTTTTTCTTTTTACTAAAGTTCTATATAGTCATTTGTATAAACTTATTAATATTTCAATTATATTTTTACATTCTTCATTTTATTTGCTTATTTTTTCAATTTCTTACTTGCTTAGACCTGTACATTCTATGATAGTTTCTATTTTTTACAATAGTGTTGCTCCTATTATTCCTGAGTCGTTTTGAAATTGTGCTAGTGTGATTTCTGGCATTTGATTGTTGTATGTTTTTACTTCTTTTAATGCTTTTTTTACTTTTTCTTCTAGTATGTCTGTATGATATGTATAACTTCCTCCTATACATATCGCTTCTGGTTCAAATATGTTTACTATATTTGCTATTCCCTCTGCTAAATTTTTTGCAAATTCTTCTATTATAGGTTCTACTTCTTTTTGATTCTTTTTTGCTCTCTCAAATACGATTTCTCCGCTTAGATTTTCTGATATATTTAGTTTTTTTGCTATCTTATCTTTTAACCTTTTCATTGATGCATATACTTCGAAACATCCGCTTTCTTCCACATTTGCATTCTATGCCATCTTTTTTTATAGTTATATGCCCTAGTTCCATTCCTTGGTATCTCTTGGGTTGCAACATTTTTCCATTCATAAAGACTGCTCCCCCTATTCCTGTTCCTAAACATATGAATACTGCGTCTTTATTCGTTTTTAGTGCTCCATATTTTTTTTCACATAGACCTGCACATTTTGCATCATTTGATATTTTTATTGGCATTGAAAAGTATTTTTGTAATCTTTCTATAATTGGATAGTTGTATATTCCAACATTGTCTGCTTTTATTACTATTCCTTCCTTTGATGTGCCTGGACAGGCTATCCCTATTTGTTCAATTTCTTGTTTTTCTATTTTACATTCTTTTAGTATTTGATTTGTGGTTATGACAATTGTTTCTTCTATAAATTTGTATATATCTTTTCTATCTTCTTTACTTATGTTTTTTTCTTTTTTGATTACTATTTTTCCTTTACTTTCAACTAGCCCAATGGCTATATGACTTCCACCTATATCTATTCCTATTTTCATGTTTTTTCCTTTACTTTTTTTATTCTTTATTATGTAAGTTTTTGAAATAAGCAAATATATGGTAAATCTACTAAGCTATAACTATGTAATAGAATGTTTTGTTATTTATGCTTCAGGTTCTACTAAACCATAATTTTTAGAATCTTTTAGTTTAAATATTACATTTACTTTTCCTGTGTCTATATTTATAAATGTATAAAAATTGTTTCCTGGCTTTTCTTGTAATTTTAGTTTTGCGTCTTCTGGTGCCATTGGTTTTATTTCATAATATAATGTTTTTAAGATTTCATCTTCTATTGGTTTTACTTCTTCTGCAAATACTGTTTCTTTTACTTTTAGCGAATTATCTCTGTTCATTTTGTCTTTTTTGGTTTTATATTTTCTGATTTGACCTTCTAATATGTCTATGTTTTTGTCTATTGCTGCATATAGGTCTGCATGTTCTGTTACTGCTCTAAACATGTCAAATTTTGTGTTTACTTGTAATTCTGCTACTTGTGTGTTTTTTTCTGCTTTTACTGTAACTGTTGCATTTATTTCTTCTCCTTCAAAATATTTCTCAATTCTGTCTAGTTTCTTTTCTGCATAGTCTTTAATGGCTTCTGTAATTTTTACTTCTTTTCCTGTTACTTTAATATTCATTTTATTCATTCCTCTCTTTTTTATTTATTATTTTTTTGTTTTCTTACTTTTCAGTTTTATTATATATATAAAATAATGCTTTTGTCAATGTTTTGATTGAACTTTAAGGACGTCTTGTTACAGGATTATGGTTTTATTATATAAATTTGTGTTTGTGAGTTGCAATAGATATTTCAATTAACTTATCTAGTAATTTTTCATAACTTATTCCTGCTTGCTCAAATAGTTTTGGATACATACTTATTTTAGTAAATCCTGGTAATGTGTTTATTTCGTTTATATATATTTTATTTGTATTGTTTTCTACAAAGAAGTCTATTCTGGATAACCCTTTCCCATCTATTGCTTTAAATGCTTTTACTGCTGTTTTTCTTATTTCTTCTGATATTTCTTTTGGAATTTCTGCTGGTATTAATGTTTTTGAGCGTTTGTCTTTGTATTTCGCATTGAAACTATAAAATTCTTCTTCTGGTATTATTTCTCCTATACATGAGGCAAGTATTTCCTCATTTCCTAGTACTGCACATTCTACTTCTTTCCCTTTTATTTCTTCTTCTAATATTATTTTGGCGTCAAATTGACTTGCATATTCTATATACTTCTTTAATTCATTATTGTTTTTTGCTTTGTTTATTCCTACTGATGAGCCTGAGTTTGATGGCTTTACATATATTGGATATTTTATATTTTTTTCTACCTTTTTGCATATTTCGTCTAGTTCTATTTTTTCTTCGTTAAATTCTTTGTCTATGTATTTATATCCTTCTTTTGTTTTTCTTATGTATTCATATTTTGTTTGATTTATTTTGGCTTTTTCAAATATTGCTTTTGTGTATATTTTATCCATTCCTATACTTGATGCTAATATTCCACATCCAACATATGGCTTTTGTATGATTGTAAATAGCCCTTGGATTGATCCGTCTTCTCCTCCTATTCCATGTAATACTGGAAATATTACATCATTTTTTTGTATTGCTTCTATTATGTTTTCTATTTTTTCTAGTTCTTTTGGCTTTTCCCCAAATTCTAGATTTTCTATTTTGCTTATGTATTTTGCGTATTTATACCATTGCCCTTTTTGGTCTATGTATATTGGTTGTATTTCGTATTTTTCTTTGTTTAAATTTTTTATTACTGATATCCCTGATGCTACTGATACATCATGCTCTGTTGATATTCCTCCAAATATAACACATATCTTCATTGCCTTTTTCTTTCCTTTCCTTAAATTATATTTTGATATGTTATTATATGCTTGGAGTGTTGAGTTTGTTCTTTTAATTTATTTGGTCATTCGTGCAACTACGTTGCACTTGCACTCCGAGTAAAATTTGCTTCGCAAATTTTTCACGCAGTGCCATCCCAATAAAGAAATAGTAAAAAAGAGAAAGAAAACAAGTTTTCTTTCTCTTTTTTACTATTTCTTTATTGGGATTCTTATGACTACTTCCGTCCCTTGTTCCTTCTTACTTTTTATATCTATACTTCCATTGTTTTTGTCTAGTATCTCTTTTGCTATTGATAGCCCTAATCCTGTTCCTCCCATTTCTCTTGTCCTTGATTTGTCTACTCTATAAAATCTGTCGAAAATCCTGTTTAGGTCTTCTTCTGGTATTCCTAACCCATTGTCTATTATTTTTATGTATGCATCATTGTATATGTATCCTACATACATTTTTATTGTTCCCTTTTCTTGAGTGTATTTTATACTGTTTGTTATTATGTTTAGTACTACTCTTTCTATTCCGTCTTTGTCTGCATATACTGATGGTATGTTTGCTGTTACAAAACATTCTACATTATGTTTCTTTTTTTGTATTTCTATTTGTAATTTTTCTTGACATGCTTTTACTAGCTCTCCTAAGTCAAATTCTACTTTTCTTGTTCTGTCTTCATCATTGTCATATTTTGATAGTGTTAATAGGTCTGTTACTAGTTTCGCCATTCTTCTTGCTTCTGTCGCTATTACATTTAAGAATTTTTCTTGCGTTTCTTTGTCATATTCTCCTTCTAATAGAGTGTCTGCATATCCCATTATTGAGGTGATTGGGGTTTTTAGCTCATGTGATACGTCTGCTACGAATTCTTTTCTCATATTGTCTAGTTTTACATGTTCTGTTATGTCTTGTATTACTACTATTACTCCATTTGGTGTTTCGTCTTCATTTCTTAGTGGTGCAAAGAATATGTATATATAGTTGTCTCCTATTGCTACTCTTTGTGCAGTTGATGTCCAGTTTTCTAAATATATTACTTTTTCTAGATTTACGTTTATGTTGTATTTTCCAAAGATTTTGTCAAATGTGTCATCTTCTGGCATTATCCTTAATAGCCTTGTTGCTGCTGGGTTTGTTAATGAGATTTTTCCGTTCATGTCAAATGCTAATATTCCATCTGTCATATGTAGTAACATTGTTTCCATTTGCTTTTTTTGCATTGATACTTCTTTTACATTTTCTTCTGCTGCATTTATTAGTTCTTCTGATGGCTCTATTATTTTTTTTGATATTAGTATTCCTATGAGTATTGATAATACTACATATATTATTGCTATTATTCCTAGTATTATTTCTATTTTTAATATACTTTGTTTTATTGTTTCTATGTTTGCTTCTAGTGTGATGTTTTCTAGTATTAGTATTGTTGTTATTCCTATTGATAATATTCCTATAAGTCCTGTTATTATTAATACTATTGCTAGTTTTGTTTTTGCATTTTTTAACATGTTTTCCTCCTATAAAATAAAGGGTAGACACACTGTCTCCCTCTTATTCTATTTCAACCATATCTATTGTTCGGGTTTGGCAATGTAGTACCCTATTCCCCTTTTTGTGACTAATATTTTAGGGTCTGTTGTATCATCTTCAATTTTTTCTCTTATTCTTCTTACTGTAACGTCTACTGTTCTTATATCTCCAAAGTATTCATATCCCCATACTTTTTCTAGTAGTAGTTCTCTTGATACTACTTGCCCTGGTTGGTTTGCTAAATACCTTAATACTTCAAATTCTCTTACTGTTAAGTCAACCTTTTTTCCTCTTACTTTTATTTCAAATTTGTCTAAGTCTAGCTGTAAGTCCCCTATTTTTAGTTTTCTATTGTCTTCTTTTACTTCACTTTCCCCTGTTATTCCTTGAGAAAGCTCATATTTTCTGAGGTTTGCCTTTATTCTTGCTATTAGTTCTCTTACACTAAATGGTTTTGTAACATAGTCGTCTGCACCAAGTTCAAGTCCTAAAATTTTATCTATCTCTTCTTCTTTGGCTGTTAGCATTATTATTGGTATGTTTAGTGCAGTTCTTACTTTTTTACATACTGTTAATCCATCCATTTTTGGTAGCATTATGTCTAATAGTATGATATTTGGTTTTTCTTCTAATGCTATATTTACTGCTTCTACTCCATCATTTGCTATTAGTGTATTATACCCCTCTTTTTTTAAATTATATTCTAATATGTCTACGATTGGCTTTTCATCATCTACTATTAGTACTGTCCTTCTATTTTCACTTACAATATCTAATTCCATAATTGTCACACCTTTCATATATTTTATATCATAATATTATTTTTTTAACAAGGGTTTTTTTTATTTTTTAGTAAATAGTTAAGATTGAATAATTATCTAAATTTCTTTGTTAGTTCTTCTTTCTATTAATTTCGTTATTTCTATTATTGGTACTATTAAAAATGCTAGTCCAAAGGCTGTTATAAATTCTATAAATGATATGCTTGTAAATCCAAATAGGTTAACAAAAAATGGTATATATATTATTCCTATTGTGAATATTGTTGTTAATATAAATGCCCCTATTAGCCACCAGTTTATGCTTTTCATCGTAAATATTGAATTCCTTTGTGAACGCATACATACTGCATGGAACATTTCTATAAAGTTCATTGTTAAAAATGCCATTGACATTCCATCTCTTGATTCTGCTAGTCTCCATACTCCATTTTCCATATATTCTCCTATAAAGAATGATAGTACTACTAAAAGTCCCATTATTAGTCCATGTATTATCATATCCCTTCCTGCACCGTTTGAGAATACACTTTCGTTGGATTTTCTTGGTTTTCTTCTCATTATGTCGCCTTCTGCTTTTTCCATTCCTAGTGCAAGCCCTGGCGCACTGTCTGTTACCATATTAATCCATAGCAAGTGTGCTGGTGTTAGCATTGTTACCCCTAATACTGATGATGTGAATACTGCTACTACTTCTGCCATGTTTGTTGATAGTTGGAATTGTAAGACTTTTCTTACATTGTCATATATTTTTCTCCCTTCTTCTACTGCATTTACTATTGTTGCAAAGTTGTCGTCTGCTAGTACAACGTCTGATACTCCTTTTGTTACGTCTGTACCTGTTATACCCATACTGATTCCTACGTCTGCCATTTTTATTGATGGTGCATCATTTACTCCATCTCCTGTCATTGCTGTTATTAGATTTTGCGATTTTAATGTTTTTACTATTCTTGTTTTATGTTCTGGTTGTACTCTTGCATATACTGAACATGTCTTTACTACTTTTATTAGCTCCTCGTCTGATAATTCTTCGATTTCTGCTCCTGTTATTGCTTCTTTTGCATCTTTTATTATTTTTAGGTCTTTTGCTATTGCTATTGCTGTGTCTTTGTGGTCTCCAGTAATCATTATTGGTCTTATTCCTGCTTTTCTACATTCTTCTATTGCCCCATATACTTCTTTTCTGCATGGGTCTATCATTCCTACAATTCCTATAAATGTCATACCCTTTTCTAGTGTTTCTGATTCATATATTTTCGGTTTTTCTTCGTATTCTGTATATGCTGCTCCTAATACCCTATACGCTTTGTCTGCAAATTCTTTACTTTTTTTCATTATTTCTTTTTTGTCTTGTTCTGTTAGTTTTTCTACTTTTCCATTTTTTAAGTATGTTGTACATCTTTCTAATAAAATTTCACAGGCTCCCTTTGTATATTGTGTGTATTTTCCATTTTCTTCATGTATTGTAGACATCATTTTTCTACTTGAGTCAAATGGAACTTCCCCAATCCTTGGACTCTTTTCTTCTATTTTTGATTTTAATTGTCCTACTTTTTTGGCATATTCTACTAATGCATTTTCTGTTGGTTCTCCTTGGGCATGTTCGTCATTTTCTCCAATTTTCGAGTCATTACATAAACACATTGCTTTTGCTAATAGTTCCTCATTGTCTGTATATTTGTCTACTACTGTCATTTTATTTTGCGTTAGTGTTCCTGTTTTATCTGAACATATTACTTGTGTACATCCTAGTGCTTCTACTGCTGTAAGTTTTCTTATTAGTGCTTTTCGTTTTGCCATTGATGTTACACCTATTGATAGTATAATTGTAACAACTGCTGGTAACCCTTCTGGTATTGCTGCTACTGCTAGTGCAATTGCTACTAAGAATGTGTCTAGGATTACTTTTCCTGTTAATACTCCTTGTCTTACAATTCCAAATATGAATACAAATACACTTATTGCTAGTACTATTTTTGTTAATACTTTTGATAGTTCTGTCATTTTCTTTTGAAGTGGTGTCTGTTCATCTATGGCTTGATTTAATGCATCTGCTATTTTCCCTATTTCTGTTTTCATTCCAGTTTCTACTACTACTGCTTTTCCTCTCCCATATGCTACTGTACTACCACTATATAGCATATTTCTTCTGTCTCCTAATGATATGTCTTTTTGTCCTTCCTTTAATTGTAGCATGTCTATTACTTTACTTACTGGTACTGATTCTCCTGTTATTGCTGCTTCTTCTATTTTCATGCTATGACTTTCTAGTATACGACAGTCTGCTGAGATTGCATCACCTGCCTCTAATATTACTACATCTCCTGGTACTAGTTCTTCGCTTTTTAAGATTTGCATTTTTCCATTTCTTAATACTTTTGATGTTACTGCTGTCATTTCTTTTAAAGAATCTATTGCTTTTTCTGCTTTACTTTCTTGAAAAATTCCAAGTACAGTGTTTATTGCTACTACAAATAAAATTATGAAAACATCTGTGAATGATTCGTTTTGTATTATTGCTGTAAATGCTGATATTCCCGCTGCTACTAGTAACATTATTATCATTGGGTCTAATATTGATTTTAGTATTTTTTTATAGATTGGCTCTTTGGGCGGTTCTACTAGTTTGTTTGCTCCATATTTTTCTTTTCTTTTTTTGGCCTCTTCCTCTGTTAATCCTCCGTCTGTTGCATTTAAATCTTTAAGTACTTTTCCTTTTTCTTCTAAATAGTATTTCATATTTTCCTTCCTTTCCTTTTATATTATTTTTGCTTGCAGACTAAATTATTCCTTTTTTTTTTTTTTATAATAGGAAAGTTATACTTTCCTATTATATAAATGCTATAATCGCTAGCCCTCCCTGATTTTCTCCTTACAGTCGAAAACTTTGGTAGGGCAAGAACAAATTAAAGAAAAATCTTTGATTTTTCTTATTTGTTCTTTAATATTAGACAAAAAGACTTATCTGCAAGAAAGTGCAGATAAGTCTCATTATTTCAAATAAAGCCAAATAGTTACCTATCAGTGTTGTTGACTTTATTACATATATTTATATGTTAATTACTCCCTTATCTTTTGATATTATATACTATTGATTTTATTTTTGCAATGCTTTTTTGTAAATTTGCAGGGTAATTTAATCATATTACAGAAATATTACAAAGACCAAGAGCAGTATTTAGAAATATTTGTGTCCCAATCTCCATTAAACAACATACAATAATATACATAAAAAATGTAATAAACTTCCTATACAGATACATATATGAAATACTGAGTGTATGTATTTATGTTTTTTTCCTATCCCATATAGTGCTGCTCCTATCGTGTATATTATTCCTCCTGATATTAATAGGCTAAATCCACCTATTCCTAATAGTTCTGGTAATAAATTTCCTTTTACTATTATACACCATCCCATTGCTATATAACATATCATTGAAAATCTCTTGTATTTTTTTAGATCTATTGAGTTTAATACTATTCCTAATATTGCCATACCCCATATTATTCCAAATATTGTCCATCCTGTTGCTGTATCATATTGTCTTAGTGTACATAGTGCAAATGGTGTATATGAGCCTGCTATTAATAAAAATATTGAACAGTGGTCTAATATTTGAAATACCTTTTTTGCCCCTAGTTTTGGACTTAGCCCATGATATATACTTGACATTGTATATAATATTATCATTGTACTTCCGAATATTGCACTACTTACAATTCCATATATATTTGAATGTTTTGCTGCCATTACAACACAGAGTACAATGGCTACTATGCCCATGACTCCTCCTACTATATGTGTAGTCATGTTGAAAATTTCTTCTCCTTTTGTATATTTTGGCAATACTCTATCTGTTAATTTTATTCTTTGCATTTTTTCCTCCTTTTATGTCTTTTTTTGTCACTTTTTGTTTTCAGTATTCTGTCATCTGGTATTTAATACTATATCATATGTTGATTTGTGTGTCAATGTTCGTTTTAAATATTTTCCTCTACTAATATTTCTAGTTTTCCAAAGCATTTCCCACATCTGTATTTATTTATCAAATCTCTTCTCAGTTTCTGCCTATAATATGTTTGTCCACATTTTGTGCATATTATCTTATATTTGTATTTCTGCATTTCTGTATATTCTATATTACTTTTTTTATAGTCTTCTTTTTTGTCTCCAACTCTTGTTATTTCATATCCTAGCTTTTGATTTATATAGTTTGCCTTTTTCTTAAACTCTTCACCATGATTATTGCAGTATGGTAGACAGTGAATTATTTCATGCATTATTGTATTTTTTATTATGTTTTCCTCTAATCCCATTACCCATTTACTTATTTCTATTGTGTGTTTTTTGAATTTTCCATATTTTATGTATCTTCTGTTTCTTATTGTTTCATAGTATTTCGTGCTTTTGTCTGGTTCTTCTTGTTTACAACACCCATATCTTTTATTGTTTCTTTTTGCTATTTTTATTTGTATTGTTCCTATTTCTGGATTTATTATGCTTATTCCAATTTTGCTTAGTTCTTCTATACATTCTTTATACAAACATATTAATTTTTCTTCCATTCTAATTGTTGTTCCTTCCTTTTCGTAGTTTTATTTTTTTTATATAATAGGAAAGTTATACTTTCCTATTATATAAAAGCTATAATCGCTAGCCCCCCAGATTTTCTCCTTACAGTCGAAAACTTTGGTAGGGCAAGAACAAATTAAAGAAAAATCTTTGATTTTTCTTATTTGTTCTATAATAATCTAATTTTATTATATACCACAAAATTAAATATTTCTCAACAAAATTTTTAACAAGCCTTTGTTAGAACGGGCGATTGCTAATCGCCCCTACATTCCTCTACAATTTTAAATTCACCTAAAAATTTATAATACACACAAATCTCAATTTGTGTTTGTAGGGAGGATTTATATTTTTGTCTTATAAAACCCTCCGTCAGCCTTCGGCTACCACCTCCCTTAGGAAGGGAGGCAAGATGTTCTCTACGGCCCTTGGCTCCCTTATTTAAGGGAGCTGTCACGCAGTGACTGAGGGTTCTTATACAAACACCAATTTTTATGTTAGGATAGCTGTAAATTGTGACATGTCGAATTTTTTAATACAAAAATTTTACTATTAGTATTGACATTTAATAAAAAAGGACGTATAATAAAATAGTTGTTTACATCGCGAGATGGAGCAGTTGGCAGCTCGCAGGGCTCATAACCCTGAGGTCGTAGGTTCGAGTCCTACTCTCGCAACCAACGATTAAATCGTTCTAAATAGCTTGTATCATTCGATACAGGCTATTTTCTTGCTTATAACGAATTGGATCTATGGCAAGTTTTTAGACACTTTTTTTGAGAATTTTTTTATATTTTTGTTAGAGTCTTGTTATACTAACATATTTTTTGATTTTCTAGTTCATATGGTATTTTATAACCTATAGATGAATGTATTCTTCTACGATTATACCAACTTTCTATAAATTCAAATATTGTCCTAATATTCCGTTATGACTATTTTTTTAATTTAGCCAACATTTTGTAATTTATTATTCTCATTTCCCATATTTAAAATATTGAATTTATAATATATAGTTATTTCTTTATTTTCTGATATTTCTATCTTATCTATTAAAGATACAAGCATTGTTCTTGTTATTTCTTTCATATCAACGAAATCATTAACAAATTTATTAATGTCTATTGAACTATCTTCCTTTTCTTCTAATTCTTGTAACTGCTTTATTCTTTCTTCTGCTTGTTTTCTACTTTCTATCTGTTTTGAATATAGTCTTGTAAAATCTTCATCTTCAAATAAGCCATTGTATTTATCTTCATACAACTTGTCTATTCTCTTGTTTATATCTTTAACTTTCTTTTCTAAAATAAGAATTTCATTTTTGACATTAAACTTATCTTTGATTATCTTGTCTTTTGATGTATTTGCTATTTTAGTGTATTTTTCTTCATTTAAAAATTCTTTACATCTTTTCTTTATTTGCTCAATTACAAGGTCTGTTACTTTTTCTAAATTGTTACTATGTGGTGTGCATAATCCTAAATGTGTATTTATTGCATAGGTATTGCACCTTAAATAAAATGTTGTTTTGTTTGGGTGTTTTTGTGGTACTATGCTTAGCTTTTTTCCACATTCTTTGCAATATACCAAGCCTTTTAGCAACCAATCATAAGACTTTGTTCTTACCCCTGTTCTGCTTTTTATCATATCTTGTACTACATTAAAAGTTTCTTCATCAATTATTGGTGTGTGCATACCTTTTACAATTATTCTATCTTCTTTTGGCATTATCATTGTTTTTTTGCTTTTATAGTTTATTTTTTTCGTGTTTCCATTTGATACCCAACCTAAATAAGTTACATTTTGTAATATTCTTTTTACTGTGTTTCTATTCCAACCTCGCTTTATTCCATCTTTTCTTGTATGTTGTTATCTTTACAAAAGTTTCTTAAAAATAGTTTTTGTGTACTTATACTTCCACTTTCCTGTTCATCTTCATTTGTTACTATTACTTATCCATTACCGACTTCAATATTTTCATTGGATAATCTTTCATATAATCCTGCAATATATTTTTCAGGATTTGCTATTGTTATCATTTAAACCTCTCTTTCTAATAACAATAGGTTTCCTCCTATCCAATTTACAACTGAATTATATAATTTTTACAAAAATATTTCAATTCATATTTAAAAATTTAAGCTAGTTTATATATGCAAAATATATACAAACTAGCCTTTTTACTATTTATTAATTTTTTCAATTAGAAAACTTATAAATATATCTTTCAATTTATATTCAAGATCTTTTTCTAGTAAAGGCTTTTCTTCCTTTATTCCAAGGAATTCAAAAACATAAGGTTCCTTTATTATATCTTTTGGTTTTTCTATAATATGACCTTCTTTAGCCAATTGTAACACTTTCTCTTTATTAGCCTTTCCATCTGATAACAAAAGCCTTTGATATAGTCCACTTTCTATTTGCCTCACCTCTGGCTGACACCTCCTTATTATTCTAAAACTATGTTATAAACATAGCCATATATAACGGATAATTTCTAACAATTTCATTCCCACTAATATTCTTACTACTAAGTTTTATTCCTTGTGGTACTTTCCAATTTTGTATTATATTTGTCATAGATTTTGCTTTAGTATTCTCAGCGGATTTTACTTCTACTGCTGTTACTTTATTTTTATATCTAATTATGAAATCCATTTCTAGTTTATTTCTGTATTCAAAATAATACAATTTCTTGCCAAGTTTATTAAATATGTCTGCTATTATATTTTCATATATAGCACCTTTATATATTCCTAAATTGCCATCAATTATATCTTTTTGAGTTCCTTCTTCTAACATTGAAACAAGTAGTCCTGTATCATTCATATATATTTTGAATTGATTGCTTATACTATTTCCTTCTAATGGGAGTTCTAAATTTCTTAAATTATAACAATAATTTATTATTCCTGCATCATATAGCCACATTAAACTTCCTGCAAATTTTCTTGATGTACCTCTTTCTTCTACAAGACTATATTGAAATTTTTTATAGTCCTTTGAAAGCTGTTTTGGAATAGATAGGAAACATTCCCTTGCCTTTGCTTTTTCCGATGATATGGCATATTTTGCTATATCATCTAAGTAATTATCTATTATATCTCTTTGGATTTTCAAGACTCTAGAAAAATCATGTGTTGTTATATATTCATCAACAACTCTTGGCATTCCGCCTACTACTATATATTCTTTAAACATATTCATCATTTTGTTATGCGTAGCAATTGGAATTTCTTCATTTTTTTCAAAGTATTCTCTAAGATATCCTATACCTTGCTCAGAAATCCCATTTGCCCACAAAAATTCTTCAAAGTCTAATGAATATAATTCTAAGTTTTCAACATAACCTACTGGAAAAGATGGTACTTCCTCATAATTTATTCCTAATAATGAGCCAGAGGCAATTACATCAAATCGTTTATCTATTGAAAGGAACTTTAGTGCTGTTCTAGCCCTTGGACAATTTTGAATTTCGTCTAAAAATATTACTGTTTCATTTGGCACTAGTTTTACATTTTGAATGTTTAATGTGATTTGCTTTATAATAGTTTCTGGGTCTAGGTCACCATTGAATATGCTTTTGTATGATGGCATTTCATCAAAATTCATATATATGTAATTAGGATAGTTCTCTCTTGCAAATTTGTCTATTATGTATGTCTTCCCTACTTGCCTTGCTCCTTTTACCACTAAACACATTTTATCTTTTTTATTTTTCCATTCAATTAATTCTTTTTCAATTTTTCTTTTTAACATTTTATATCACCAATAAATATATTAACATATTATTTTTTCTTTAGCAATATTGTTTGCATATTTTTACCACGAATATTGTGTGATATATGCATATTTTCACCACGAATATTCGATATTATTCGCATATTTTTTCCATCTTATTGTTTCTGCTAATTTTCCATAGTTTTTCTTTAGTATATCTCTGTCTTTTATGTCTATTTTTCCGTCTTCGTTTAAGTCATATTTTCCTTTTGTTTCTTTGTTTTTTTCTGTTATTACTATTCCATAGTTGTCATTTATGTCTACTAGATCGTCTATTTCTATTTCTCCATTTTCTGCTACATCTCCTGCTATTAACCCTTTTTCTCCTAGGTTTATTGCTTCTTCTTCTGTTTCTATGTTTGTTATTGTGTGTGTTAAGTACCCTTTTTTGCTTATTTCTATGTCATAGCTTTTTCCTATTTCTACTATTAGCTCATATGTTCCATCTTCTTCTGTTTCTATTTCTTCTATTTTTTCTTTCGTTTTTGTTTGTTTTGTCGCTTTTTGCTTGATTGGTTGCTCTATTTCTGTTTTGTTTTCTATTGGCTCTTTTGTTTCTTCTTCTGTTTGACTTTCTATTTGCTCTTTTGTTTCGTTTTGTTCTGCTTCTGTCTGCTTTTCTATTGGCTCTGTTATTTCTTCTTGTTCTGTTATTTCTTCTATTTTATATACTATTATTTTTGCTTTGTGTATCTCTTCTATGTTTTCTGTTTTTATTTTTCCTTCTATTATTGTTCCTGTTCTTTTTATTTTTAATGTGTATGTTTTTATTGTTTTTCCGTCTTCTGCTGTTATTTTTATTCGTATTTCTATTTCTTCTTTTGTTTCGTTTCTTAGGTCTATTGTTTGGTTTGTTATTTCTATTTCTTCTTGATTGTCTCCTATTACTATTTTTGCTTTTTCGTTTTCTGCTTTTGCTTCTATTTCTATTCTTTCTGCTTGTTTTGGTATTAGTACATTGTATGTTTCTTTTTCGGTTTCGTTTGCTTTTTGGTCTTTTCCATTTATTTTTACGTATTCTATGTTTGCATTGTTTGATAGTTGTATTATTTCTAAGTACCTGATTTCTTCTGTTCCATCTCCTGCTGTTAGTTTTATTTTTACTTTTTTCGTTCCTTGTCCACTTAGTGTTTTGCTTGTGCTTGTTGTTTGTATTCCGTCTATTTCTATGTTGCTTGCATTTGTTTTTATTTTTATTTCTGTTTGTTTTAGGTTTGGACTTACTTGTATTTTATATGTTTTTGTTTCTTCGTTATAGTTTTCTACTGTTTTTGTTATTGTTTCTGTTTCGTTTTCATTATAGTCTGTTATTGTTATTTTTTCTATTTCGGTTTCATTACTTATTCTTGTTATTTCTAGTGTGTATTCTTTTTGGTTTCCGTTTTCTGCTGTTACTTTTATTTTGTATTGCTTGGTTTTCCCATTTCCTATTTCTAGTTCTCCTTTTAGTGTTCCTGTTTGTTTTTCTATTATTGTGTTTCCTTCTGTGTCTTCTATTTCTACTTCCGCTTTTATGTCTTTTAGTTTTATTTCTATTGGATATTTTTGTTTTCCTGATACTGTTGTTGTATATGTTGTTTTGTCTGTGCTTAAACTTGTTCCTAGTCCATCTACTTTTACATATATTATTCCTGTTTCTGTTGATTTTTGCGTTATCCATAGTTCTTTTTCACTTGTTCCGTTTTCTTCACCTTGGTCTGATATTACTTTTATTATATATTTGGTTGTTTGTTCCCCTGTTCCTAGTGTTTGTGTTGTTGTTAATGTTCCTATTCCTGTTGCTAGTATTGTTCTTTCTTCACTTAGTAATTGGATTGTTTGTTTTGCTTCTTGTGCTTTTATTTCTATTTGTGGTTTGTTTCCGTTTTCTACTTTTGTTTCATATCTTTCTTGTTCTTTGTTGTATTCTAGTGTTTCATTGTTTACTTTTACTGTTTCTAGTTCTACATTTACGTCTTTTATTATATATATTCTGTACGTTTTTTCTGTTCCGTCTTCTGCTTGTATTTCTAAGTTTATTGGCTCTATTCCTGTTTCTTCGTTTTCTGTTATGTTTATTGTTCTTGTTATTTGTTTTTCTTCGTAGTTTTCTTCTCCTTCTAGTTTTAGTTTTGCTTTGTCATTTTTTAGCGTTATTGTTATTTCTATTGTTTGTAATTCTTCGTTTATTGTTATTTGTCCTTCTGTTTCTCCTATTTCTGTTTTTGTTATTCCTTCTCCTGCTATTTCTTCGATTTCTACATTTGTTGATTTCTTTTCTATTATTAGTTTGTATTCTTTTTCTGTTCCGTCTTCTGCTTTTGCTTTTATTTTTATTTCGTTTGTTTCTTCTGGTAGGTTTAATTTTTGTAATGAACCTTCTGTACCATTTATTGATGCAGTAGATTTCTCTGATTCTAGTTCTACTTTTATATGACCTTCTGTTACTCTATTTATCTTATAATAATATGTTCCATCTTCTTTTAATGTAGCTTCATTTAGGTTTAGTTCTTCTTCTCCTACTAGTATTTTTATTATGTTTGTGTTTCCTTCTAGTTGTTCTACTGTTAAGTTGTATTCTTTTATTTCTCCATTTTCTGCTTGTATTTTTATTGTGTAGGTATATATTGTTTTTCCTTCTTCTGTTTTTTCTGTTTTGCTTGCTATATAATTGTTTTGCGTTTCTTCGTTTATCGCTGTTTTTGCGTTTTCGTCTTCTGCTGTTGCTTCTATTTGTATTTCTGTTTCGTTGTGTTTTATTCCTACATAATAGCTTCCATCTCCTTTTGCTTCTATTTCTTGTCCGTTTATTTTTAAGTTTTCTAGTTTTGTGTTGTTTGATTTTTCTAGTATTGCTATTGTATAGGTTTCTGTGTCTTTTCCGTTTTGTGATGTTACTTTTACTTGTATTTGGGCTTCCTTTCCTTCTTTTGTTATTTCTATGGTGTTTGCTCCTGGACGAGCAGTGCTCGCCCCTACATTGGCTTCGTTTTCTAGCCATTTGTCTATGTTTATGTATTGTACTGTCGCTAGCTTATCTTCTGCTGTTGCTGTTATGTTTAGCGTTTCGTCGTCTAGTTTTATTTCATATCTGTTTTTACTTTCTATGTATTTTGCTTGTTGTCCATTTATTTCTACTTTTTCTAGTCTTGTGTTGTTCCCTGCTTTTTCTATTATTAGTGTGTATTCTTCTGTTGTTCCATCTTCTGCTTTTATTCTTATTTTTATTTCTGTTTGATTTCCTATTATTGTTTCTTGTTTTGTTGTTTCGTGTGTTTCATATTCCCCTGTTTCTATTTTTATTTGTGCTTTTTCGTCTTCTGTTGTTGCTTTTATTTCTATTTTGCTTGTTTCCTTTTTTAGCTCATAGTGATATGTTCCGTCTTCTCTTTTTTCTACGTTTTGGTCTCCATCTATTTCTATTTTTAATAGGTTTGCATTGCTTGTTTTTCCTTCTTCTGCTTCTATTACTTCTACTTGTACATTATATTCTTTTCCTTCTTTTTCTGTTGTTGCTTTTATTGTTGTTTGTCCTTTTTCTATTCCTTTTACTATTCCTTTTTCGTCTACTGTTGCTATGTTTTGGTCTACACTTTCATATGTTAGGTTGTCTGTGTAGTTTTCTTCTAGTTTTATTAGGTTTAACCTATATGCACTTTTGGCTGTTAGTTTTTTTGTTTTTCCTTTTCCTATTGTTATTTCTGTTTCTTCTATTCCTGTTTCGTTTTCTCCCATTTGTATTGGTGTTTCACTTTTTGTTTTGCTTTCTATTTCTTCGTTTCCTTGTGTGTAGTCTCCACATGCCCATACTGTTCCGTCTTTTTTTACTATTGCAGTGTGCCTTTTTCCTGCTGATGCTTGCATTACGTTTTCTATTGTTTCTAGTTTTTGGTATGTGCTTGTGCTTGTTTTGCTTCCGTTTCCTTGTTCTCCGTTTTCGTTTGTTCCTGTTGTGTACATTTCTCCTTGGTTGTTTATTGCTATACTGTACCTTCTTCCTCCATCTATGTATTTGATGTTTTCTAAGTTTGGTATTTGCGTTGGTTGTCCTATTTTTATGCTTGTTCCTAATCCTAGTTCTCCATTTATGTTTGAGCCCCATCCCCATAATGTTCCATTTTCTGTTATTGACATGCTATGGTTGTCTCCTGTTCCTATTGCTACTACTGTTCCTATGTTTTCTATTTTTGTGAATTTTGATACCTTTCGAGGACTATCTTTTTCTGTTGGGCGATTACTAATCGCCCCTACATCGTCTGGATTGTTGTTTGTATTATTTCCTATTCCTAGTTCTCCATTTAGGTTTGTTCCTGTTGCATAGATTTCTCCTGTGCTTTTTAGCGCTATTACATGGTTTTTTCCTGCTTTTATGTCTATTGCGTTTGTTATTCCTTTTGCTTCATTTATTCCTATTTTGCTTGCTGTGTTTCCTATTCCTCCTTCTCCATTTTCGTTTTGTCCCCAACTGTATATTTCACCTTCTTTTCCTATTGCATATGATGTGTTACTTGCACATTCTATGTCTTTTATGTTTTTTAGGGTTTCTATTTTGGTTGGGGTTAGTCTGTTTTCTTCTGTTGTTTCTATTCCTAGTTGGTTGTAGTTGTTTCTTCCCCATGACCATACATTTCCTTCGCTATCTAGTGCTACGTTATGGTTTTCTCCTATTGCTATTTTTGTTATTTTTGTTCCTTCTGGGAATTTCGCTTGTACTGGTTTGTCTGTTATTTCTTCTTTTCCTGTTCCTAGTTCTCCGTATTTTCCTATTCCATAGCTCCATATTGTTCCATCTACTTTTAACATTGTTGTTCTACTTCCTGCTGTTTTTACTTGTGGTTCTATTAATATTCCCATTGTCTCTGGTTTTGTTCCTTTTTCTAGTATTCTTATTTTTATTATTCCTTTGTTTTCTGTTCCTTTTTCTTTTGCTATTATTTCTGTTCTTCCTTCTTTTTTTCCTGTTACTTTTCCTGTTTGCCTATCTACTTGACATGTCCCTTCGTCTAGTGTTTCATATTCTATTTCTCCGCTTTTTTCTTTGTATACATTGAAGTTGTCTATTTTGCTTTCTATTTTATAGTTTTCTCCTTCTTCTATTAGTATTTCGTTTGTGTTTGTTTCTATTATTCCTTTTCCTATTTTTTGTGCTTCCCATTTTTCTTCTTTTTCTCCTGTTCCTAGTTGCCCTTTTTCTCCTTCTCCCCATGTGTATACGTTTCCTTCTTTTGTGTATACGCTTGTGTGTGTGTATCCTGCTTCTATTCTTTCTATATTTTCTATGTCTTCTTTTTCTTTTGCGTATTCTATTTGTCTTATTCCTCCGTTTTCTTCTTCGTTGTTGTGTCCTAGTTGTTTGTTTCCGTTTTTTCCCCATGTGTATATTTTTCCTTGTTTGTCTACTGCTATGCTGTATTGATTTCCTGCTGATATTTCAACTATGTTTTCTAGTATTTCTCCGTTTTCTGTTTTGACCACCAGACGTCCAAAGGGCGCCCCTACATCGTCTGGGTTTTCGTTTGTGCCTATTCCTAGTTGTCCATTTGTGTTTTGTCCATAACTGTATATTTTTCCTGTTTCTCCTAGTAATAGTACATGGTCTTCACCTTCTGTTATTTGTACTATTTTTTCTGTATTTACGGGCACAGTGGTGTCACTGTTCTCTTCGAGCCCAGTTAAATTTGGCTCTGCCAAATTTATCGTAGGTATTCCCTCAAACGGTTCCCCTACATCGTCTGTACTTGGATTTGTGGTTACTGTTTCTATTTTTATTTCACTGTTGTCTTTTACTTTTTTTACTTTTCCTTCTGCTGTTAGATAGTATTTGTTTCCTATGTCTATTACATTTTCTTCTATGTTTATTAGGCTTGGGGTTTTTCCATAGTTTTCTCCCCATGCATATACTTTTCCTTCTTTTGTTATTGCATATGTTGTGTTTCCTTTCGCTTTTACTTTTTTGATGTTTTTTAGATTTAGTTTTGTCGCTTTATTATTTGTTGTTGTGTTTCCTGTTCCTAGTTGTCCTTTGTTGTTTTTTCCCCATGTGTATACTTCCCCTTGTTTATTTAATGCTATTACATGTGATTCTCCTACTGATATGTCTATTATCTCTGGTGAGTTTTGAGCATTGAATAGTGAGTTTTGGGTTGGTTCGTTTTTGTTTTCTGTGTTTCCTATGCCTAGCTCTCCATTTTCGTTTGTTCCCCAACTCCATACTGTTCCGTCTGCTTTTAACGCTATTGTAAATTCTTTTCCGTTTTCTATTTTTGCTGCTGCTTTTGCTTGTTCTTCGTTTACTACGTTTATCCATATGTTTCCTGTGTATTTTCCGTTTGTTGCTACTATGTTTACTCTTCCTATTTTTCTTCCTGTTATTTTATAGTTTGCTTTACTTGCTTTTATGTTTGTTTCTTGGCTATTGTCTATTCCTTCTATTTTTTCTATTCCTATTTCTTTTTCATTTGTGTTTGTTATTCTTATTTCTTGTCCTTCTATTAAGTCCTTTTTTAGGTTGAAACTGTTGCTTGCTATTATTCCTATTTCTTTTGTTTCTCCTTTTACTACTTTTATGTCTTCTGGATTGCTTTTTATTTCTATTTGTCCTATTTGGGTGAATGTTTTTCTTGCTATATTATCTCCTATTCCTAGTTGCCCTTTATCATTTATTCCTACACTGTATACATTTCCTTCTTTGTCTCCTATGTATGTGTTGTTGTTTCCTCCTTCTACTATTTCCATTTCTTTTACGATTAGTTCTCTTCCTTCTTTGTCTTGCACTTTTGTTATTTCTTTTGCATAGTTTATTTTTGTTTCTTCTATTCCTAGTTTTCCGTTTGTGTTGTCTCCCCATACATATATTTTTCCATCTTCCGTTATTGCCATTCCTGTTTTGTTTCCTGCTCCTATTTCTTTTACATTTTCTAGATATCCTTCTTTTGTTTTTACTAGGTTTGGCGTTTTTCCTTCTATATAGTTTTCTTTTCCTAGTTGCCCTAAGTCTCCTTTTCCTATACTATATACTTTTCCTTCTACTGTTAAGAATTCATAGTGGTCTTCTCCTTCTTCTATTTTTCTTATTCCGTTTAGGTATTCTACTGCTGTTTCTGGTTTTTCTATATAGTATATTTTTCCATCTTCTCCTAGGAATATTTCTCCTTTTATGTCTTCTATTCCTTTTTCTGTTTCTATTTTTATTGGTTCATTGCTTTCTCCCCATATGTATCCTTTTCCTTCTTTGTCTATTGCATAGAAGTTTTCTTTGTAACTGTTTATTTTTTCTATGTTTGATATTGTTTCTATTTTCTGCGGACGCCCACAGGGCTCCCCTGCATCTCCTGTTCCTAGTTGACTATTAGTTTTTGCTCCCCATGTGTATACATTCCCTTCTTCGTCTAGCGCTATTGCTTTACTTTCTCCCGCTTCTATTTGTTTTATGTTTTCTAGATTTGTGTTCTCTGATGTTTTGATTTGTATAGGTTCATTGCTATTTGCCCTTACATTACCTCCTTGTCCTAGTTGTCCCTCTTCGTTTGTTCCCCATGTCCATACTGTTCCATTTTCTTTTAGCGCTACTACAAAGTCTTTGCCTGCTTTTACCTGCGCTTCTCTTTGTCCTTCTTTTGTTACTTTTATTGTTATGTATGTGCTGTATCCATTGTCTATGTCTGTTATTTTTATTTTTGTTTCTCCTGTTCCTGTTGCCACTATTTTTCCTTGCTCATCTACTATTGCTATGTTTGCGTTTTCTGTTTCATATCTTAGGTTTCCTATTATTAAGTCTTCTGTTTGTATTTCATTTAGTTTTACATACCATAGCTTTTCTCTTTCTATTTGGTATTCTTCTTCTACCTTTAGTCCTATTGTTTTCTTCGCATAGTTTAGTATTGACCCTAGTTCGTTTATTGTTACTGTTCCTGATCCTCCTGAGCCTCCTTGAAGTGCCCCCATATTACATCTAGTAGTACTAACTTTTCCACCATTTCCTCCTGTTGATGATATTACTCCAAGGTTATTCATAAATTTTGTAAATATATTTATACTTCCTCCACCAGAACCTGCTCCTCCTGCTACCCCATTAAATCGTTTTATTAAATTAAATGTTCCTCCTGCTCCTTCTGAACCTTCTGATAAAATACTTCCTTCATTAGTAAAGTTTTCAGAATATATCATTAATAGTCCACCTACTCCATTTTCGGCTTTACTTTGTCCCATGCTTGTAGACACTCTATTATATGCTGAATTTCCTCCTATTGTTCCAGCTCCTCCTCCTGCAAAATATGAACTGTTACTATTCTTATCATATGCATGTGCATTTCCTCCTGAAGTATTGGTTGCTTGTGTTGCACTTGCCCCAATTGCCCCTATATTACATCTAACTAATGCTCCTGAACCATTTCCTCCTGCATATGAATTTCCTCCTGTTGAACTCCCTATATAACTATCTGCAGAGCCCTCTAAACGATTTATTATTGCTGAACCTTGTCCGCCTCCTCCTGTTTGTCTTTCTGTTCCATTGTTTCCATTCGTTCCAATATATGATCTTCCAGGTTTTATAGCTGGCAATCCTTTTGCTCCTTCTGCTGGTACATATTCATATGTATCATTTATATTTTTCCAAAGATATACATCTTCTCCTTCTGCATTATATGTTCCTCTTGCTGTCATTGATATTTTTCCTTCATTATAAATGTCTCCTAGTACGCATATATACATTCCTTTTTTGTATGTTAAGTTATTTACTGTTGTTGCTGTTATAGTTACTCCTTTGTCTATTGTTAAGTTTCCATGATATTTTACTACTAATGTTTTATGTTCTGTGCTTTCATCTCCTAATGATACTGTTCTGCTTGTTTGTCCTTCTTCTAGTGAATATCTTACATCACCATAGTAGTTTATAAATTCTACTTTATATATTTCATCTTTTATACATACTGTATATTCTCCATTTTCTAAGTCTGCATCTCTAAATCCTTGTATTATACTTTCCATTTTAGGCATTATTATAATTTCTATTTGCCTTGTCTTTCCTGTTGGTAAATGTGTTACTGTCATATTTGTGTTTCCATATTCTTTTGCTTTTATTGTTTTGCCATTTAAAGATACAATATCACTTGCTGGTTCTATTTTAAAGTTTTCTGGGTTGTCATCTATTAAGTCTATTTTTAAGTTAAAACTATTTTCTAGTTTGCCTTCTATTATTTGCTCTTCTTCTATATCTAAAACTATTGTGTCTTTACAGTTTGGTGCTAATATTGTGTCTCCTGTTTTTGTGAATACACTTTTAGATTCTATGTTTCCTATGCCTAGTTCTCCTTTCGTGTTTATTCCTGTGTGCCATACAAATCCATTCTTATCTACTATTCCTGAGTGTGTTCCTTCTCCTGCTGATATGTTTTCTATTTGTACATTTTCTGCTAAATCTATTTTCGTTACTTCTGTTACTTTTGCTGTAGTTCCTAACCCTATTTGACCATTTGCATTGTTTCCTAGTACATATATGTTTCCATCTTCTCCTTGTAGTATACTTGTTCCATTTCCTGCTGATATTTCATAAATTTCTGATACTGCTTTTGTAATTCCTATTTCTCCTGTTACTGTTGTTCCACATTCCCCATTTGTGTTTGTTCCCCATGTATATACTATTCCTTCTACATCTAATGCTAGGTTGTGCGCTTCTCCACATGATATTTGGGCTATTTTTGTTAGCCCTACTATTTCTGTTTCTGTATTGCTTATATTATACACTTTTCCTTTTTCTGTTAGTATTAAATTACCTGATATGTCTACTACCTTTTCTGAAAATACTAGTCTCATTGGTAGGCTTGAATATCCTTCTCCCCATACATACACTTTTCCATCACTTGAAAGCGCTATACTTTTATTTTTGTATGCGTCTATTTTTATGATATTAGAAATTGCATCTACCTTCTGCGGACGCACACTGTTCTCCCCTATATCACCATTTCCTAGTTGTCCATTTGTATTTTCTCCCCATGCATATACTTCTCCTTGTTTTGTTAGTGCTAAACTATGGCTATAACCTGTACTTATTTCTGTTATGTCTTTTAGTTCTTCTATTTGAGTTGCTTCTGCCTTGTCTTCATTATTTACTATTCCTAGTTGTCCATTATTGTTTAATCCATAACTCCATACTGTTCCATTTTGCTTTAATGCTATTGTAAAGTTTTTTCCTTCTTGTACATCTATTTTTACATTGTTTATGATTTCTAAGTAAATATATGTACTTATGTTGTTTGTTATATCTGTTATTTTTACTTTTGTTTTTCCTTCTTTTTTTCCTGTGATTTTTCCTTGATCGTTAATGCTAGCTATATCTTTGTCTAATATCTCGTATTCTATTTTTCCCATTGATTTAAAGTCTGTATGTTCTTTGCTTATATTCATGTATACTATTTTACTTTTATCTATATTGTATGTTTCACTTATGTTTAGTTTTATTTCTTTTGTTGGGTAGTTTAAGTCTGGCATTGTTTTTGTTAATGTTGTGCTTCCTGAACCTCCTGGTCCACCACTTTGTTGTCCCATTGAATTACCAGAACCAGTAACTACTCCTCCTTGTCCTCCAGTAGAACTTATTGTTGCTTTTTTATAAATCTCTTTTGCAAATATATTAATTGACCCTCCGCCAGAGCCTCCACCTCCAACAACTCCATTGTATCTATATGACAAGTTGAAGTGCCCTCCAGCACCATTTGATCCTTCTGAAAGAATTTTTCCTGAGTTGTTTAATTTGCTAGTATATATGATTAATAATCCCCCTGTTCCGTCTTGAGCTTTATTTTGTCCTAAAGATGTTGATACTCTGTTATATGAAGAGGTTCCTCCTATTATTCCTGCTCCTCCTCCTGCATAGTATGAACTATTACTATTACTATCATATGCATATCCATTACCTCCTGCATTACTAGAAGCTTGTGTTGCACTTGCTCCAATTGGACCTGTATTACATCTAACTAATCCACCTGCTCCATTTCCTCCACTATAAGAATTACCACCTGTTGATGCTCCTATATAGCTTCCTTCAGAACCATTATTTCCATTTATTATACTTGCGCCTTGTCCTCCCCCACCTGTTGCTCTATTTATTCCACTATTTCCTTTTTTATTTGTAGAACCACTTAAGTATGGTTGTTTAGCTGCTAACCCAGCTGCTCCCTCTGATGGTATATATTCATATGAGTCATCTAGGTTTTTCCATAGATATACATTTTCTCCTGCACAGTTATATGTTCCTCTTGCTGTCATACTTATTGTTCCTTTGTTTTTTAGTTCTCCTATTACACATAGATACATTCCTTTTTTGTATGTTAGGTTTGATACATTTGTTGCTGTTACTGTTACACCTGAATTTATTGTTAGATTTTTATGATATTTTACTACTAACATTTTGTGTTCTGTACTACTATCTCCTAAACTTATTGTCTTGCTTGTTTGTCCTTCATCTAATTCATATATAACATCATCATAGTAATTTATTAGTTCTACTTTGTAGTCTTTTGTTTCATTTGTTCCATTTATATTTCCTGTTATTCTGAATGTATATGTTCCATTTTCTAATTCACTGTCTCTTACTCCTTGCACTATACTGTCACATTCTATTGCTCCATCTTCTGCTATTGTTATTTTTGATTGCTTCTCTTTTTCTGTTTTTTCTATTATTTTACTTTCTTCTGCTGATAGGTTTGTTTCTATATTTTCCTTTTGCTTGTTTATGGGTACAGAAAGTCCTGCTAGTTTGCTTCCAGCAATTAGCAGTAATACAGTTGCTATACTAAACATACTTATTTGTATTTTTTTCTTTATGCTTTTTGCATACTTTTTACTGTGTTTTATTTTTGTATGCCCTTTCAATTTTGTGTGTTTGTTCATTGCAATACCTCCATTTTGTATATTATCTATGTTGACTTTTTCTTTTAGATTATATTTCATTTTACTATTTCAAAAATTTATTAATCATTTAAATTATAATTAGTACTTTTCCATAATTTAATTATATAAACTTTCATATTGCAATTTCAATTCCCCTTTTTTTGACATTTTTCGCACATATTCTATATACCTTCGGAAATACCGTTTTTTCCTTTTGCTTTTTTGTATTAAATTTTCTTATCATTTTTGTTACATATATATTAAAAATCTCCTGTTTCCTTACGGGAACTGGAGATTAAAATAATTTATTGTTATTTTCTTACTAATTTGCAAAAGTATGTTACTATTCAAAATCCTGTAAAATTTCATTTAATTCACCTTTGCTGTATACATGTATTCCTTCTTTAAGACTTTCTTTGTCTGTTTCTGGTAAGTATTCAGTAGCTATATCTGTTGACATGTATTGTTCTTCTTTTCCATTATTATCTATACTATATACTTTTATATATTTTCCTATTTCTTTTAATACATAATGCTCATTATTTACTTGTTCTTCAGATATGGCTGGCTCTATCTCATTTATTTCTACTTGATTTTCTACCTTTTCATCTTGTTTGGTGGATACTATATCTTGCTCTGATGGCAATTGCTCTGTTTCAGGTATTTCAATATTTGCTCCTATGTAAACAGATATAGCAAATATTAATAGTATTGATATTATTATTGTTACTATTATTATTAATCTTTTCATAAAAACATGGCTCCTTTTGGATTTATTATTTACCAAAAAAGAGCCTTTTATACCAATATTTATATTCTACTATTTCATTTTTTATTTTCCGCTTCGTTTTCTTTTGATGTAACACAACTTGATTCTTTTATAACCTTTCCATTTGCTCTAATACTTATATAGTCTTCTATGCTTAGTTTTATTATTGTTACTATTGGCACTGCTAAGAACATTCCTATTATTCCAAAGTATGCACCAAATACAGTGACTGAGAAGATTACTAGTATAGGACTTATGTTTAATGAGTTTCCTGTAATTCTCGGATTTATTATGTTTGCATCTATTTGTTGTAATATGATCACTGTTACTGCCATCCATATTGCCTGAGAGATTCCTCCTGTTAGTGCTGTTATTATAACTGCTATTGCTACTGCAATTACTGCTCCCAAATATGGTATTAAGTTAAATAGTCCTATCATAAATCCAAGCAATACTGCATATTTTACATGTAATATGCTCATTGCAATTGATACCATTATTCCTACAACAAGTCCATCTAATAATTGACTTGATAAGAATTTAAAAAATACTTCGTTTGAACGCCTAAAGTTTTTTCCTATGTCTTTGTACGTATCATTTCTAAATATTGCTTTACAAAATCTTCTGGCAAAGTTTAATATCTCTGTTCTTTCTGCTAATATGTATATTGATACAACTAGTGTAACAAATATATCAAATAGTGTAGTGGCAAGACCTAATACTCCTTTTATATATTGTCCTAAATTTTCTAGACTAAAGTATTGAGTTAAATCTATATCTCCTAATCCTTCTATTAGCTGTGTTGCGTTTATTTTGTTTAATATAGAGTCTTCTGGCATTTCTTTTATTGCTTCTGTCGCCTTTGTATAATAGTTTGGTAAGCTACCTACTAATTCCATTATACTTTCTGAGGCAGTTGGTATTACGAATTTTATAACTAATACACAAAAAATTATTGCTATTGTATAGACTATAAATATTGATAGGCCTCGTGCTCCCTTTTTTAATCCCATTTTTCTTAGTCTTGATTCTATTCCTCTACATGGTATGTAGAATAAGTATGCTATTATTACTGCCATTATAAATGGGTATAAAATACTTATTAGTCCTTTTATCCATGTCGTAATTTCTCCAAATTTATCTAATACTTTATATACTACTATTACTGCTACTGCAAATGTAAACCAGTATAACCATTTGGTTATTACTTTTTTCTCTTTTTCCATGTTACTTTTCCTTCCTTTTTTTTACTTTAGGGTTTTAATGCTGTTATTGGAACTACACATACTTCATCTTCTCTTTTATATGCTGAGTTTGAAAGTCCACAAATTACACATAAAGCAGATGGAGCTTTTCCTTTTTCAGCATCTATTGATTGTTTTAATTGTACCAGATTTTTTGCCGCTTTTTCTATTTGATTTACCCCTAATTTTATTTCTATTGCACACCAATTCCCATCCTCTAATTCTATAATAGAATCAATTTCTCGATTTTGATAGTCTTGATAATGATATAGTTTTGCATTAAAGGAATTTGCATATATTTTTAGGTCTCTTTCAACCATTGCTTCAAATAAGAAACCAAATGTTTTTAAATCATTAATTAGTTTGTCCTCTGTTAAGTTTAATATAGCACATGATATTGAAGGGTCAGCAAAATGTCTTTTTTCTGATTGTTTAACTCTTATAGATGACCTAATATTTGTTGAAAATGGTTCATCATTGTCTAATAAATATAATTTATCTAAAGCATTTAAGTACGATGATAGTGTATTTATATCTATATCTTCATTGTCAATTTCTTTTATATCATTTTTTAATGTCATGTTTGATACTGTTGTGCTTTCATTTCTCGCAAGGGATTTTAATAATAGTTTCATTTTGTGTTTATCTCTATTTACACCATCTAGTCTATATAAATCATCATTTATAATTAAGTCTATATATTCTTTTATAGCTTCAGTAGATTCTTTAGCTGAGTAGTTTAGATTTCCTGGCCATCCTCCTCTAATTATTAATCTAGCTAAATTTCTTAAGTCAACTTCTCCTGTTAATTTTGGCGTTACCTTATTTTTGCATAGTTCCTCTAAAGATATGTCCCCTGTTGAGTCCCCTGATTCATATAAACTCATTGTTCTTAAGTATATTTTGCCATATCTGCCTGCCCCACTATGAGATATTTCTTTCCTATTTGGTGTGGATGAACCTGTTAATATATATTGCCCTTTTAGCCCTGTTCTATCAACGTCTGCTCTTATTTCATCCCATAGATTTGTTGCCTCTTGCCATTCATCAATTAATTTTGGCTTTTCTCCTTCTAATATTATTGATGGAGATATTTTTGCAAGTTCTATATTATTTCCTCCTCTTCCTGTTGTTCTTTGTAATAATATTTCACTTTTTGAATGATGCCTTCCTGCCCATGTTTTACCACAGTATTTTGGTCCTTCTATGGAAACTGCCCCAAATAATTTTAAGTAATGCTCTATTTTATCATCTAAAATTCTTTTTCTATAATTGCTGATTTCCAATTTAATCTCACTCCCCCTTAAGTCATAAACCTATTTTCAAAATTTATTACTATCTTTCGATCACTGCTTTTTTTGATTATATCAAAATCTGTGATATTTGTCAATTTCATTCAGTGGTTTTTTATATTTCTGTTCAGTGATATTTTACGTTTCTATTCAGTGATATTTCTTACCTACATTCAGTGATATTCCTTATTTCTATTCCGTGGTATTTCATATTATCTAGTTGAAAAATAATTGTTCTCTGGCTAGGCACGTAAAGGTAATATTCCATGAGGCGTACTATTGTACGTTGAATGGAAATTACCTGAGCAGTAACAACGCCAGAGGGCAATTATTTTCCAACGGTAAGTCCTATGGGGCAATGATCACTACCATATACATCACTATAAATTGTAGCTTCTTTTATGCTTTTTTCTATCGATTTTGAGGTTATAAAATAATCTATTCTCCAGCCTACATTTTTTTCCCTGGCATGAAACATATATGACCACCATGTATATGCTTCTTCTTTTTCTGGATATAAGTATCTAAAGGTGTCTATAAATCCTGAGTTTAGCAGTTCTGTCATTTTTCCTCTTTCTTCGTTTGTAAATCCCGCATTTCCCACATTTGTTTTTGGATTTTTTAAGTCTATTTCTTGATGTGCAACATTTAAGTCTCCACATAGTATTACTGGTTTTTCCTTGTCTAATTTTATTAAGTATTTCCTAAATTCATCTTCCCATACCATTCTATATTCTAGTCTTTCTAGTTCTCTTTTTGCATTTGGCGTATAACAATTTACTAAGTAAAATTTTTCAAATTCTAGTGTTATTACTCTGCCTTCTTGATCATGCTCTTCTTTTCCTATTCCATATGTGACTTTTAATGGCTCTATTTTTGTAAATATTGCTGTTCCTGAGTATCCCTTTTTTACTGCACTATTCCAGTATTGTTTATAACCTTCAAAGTTAATTTCTGCTTGCCCTGGTTGCATTTTTGTTTCTTGTATACAAAATATGTCTGCATCTTCTTTTTCAAAGAATTCACTAAAGCCCTTTGTTATTGCAGCTCTTAATCCATTTACATTCCATGAGATTAATTTCATTAGCATTTTCCTTTCTTAACGGGCGATTACTAATCGCCCCTACATTCTATGGTAATTTCGTTGAAGCATATTAATTGATTTTTCTAATACTATAAATTATGGGCACATTTAATGTGCCCCCTACTCTCTAATATCTAATTTCTATTATTTTACATATATATAGCATTCTAAGTTTCTTCTTCCAAATATTTCACATTCTCTATATGTGTCCATATATACATCTAGCTTGTTGTTTTTTATTGCTCCACCTCTGTCTTGTACTACGAACCATCCTCCATTTGGTTTGTTTGCAAAGTATGGTATATATATTACTGTTCCAACTGGATACGCTGAACCTGCTGCTACTGTGTACCAAGCTGATGCCCTTGCTCCTGATGATGTTATTCCATATCCTGGTGATGATGGTGACTTTCCACATGTTGATGCTGTATATGCTGATGTATTTAGTGTTCTTACTTGTGGCTCAATTCCTTCTACTACTTTCGCTAAATTTTTTGCGTTTTGTGCTGTTACTCCACTTACTCTATATGTGTTTGAACTTCTTGTTGATACTTCTAGCGTTTCTTTTAGTATTTCATTTACTGGTTGTGATACTATTTCACTGCTTATCTCAACTTTTTCTATTTCTATTTCATTTTTATATTTTGCTCTATATACTGTTTGCTTTTTTCCTGCTTTTCCTTTTTTCTGTACTTTATAGTTCTTAGATTTGTTGTTTGCATCAACTTCTTTTCCTTTTTCATCTACTGTTTTATAAGGTATTTCTTCTGTTTTTGTTATTATCTTTTCTGTTATTGGTGAATAGTTTGATAATATTTGCTCTATTGATATTTTTTCACTTTCTTCTGCTAGAGTTGTTAGTTCCGTAGGCATATCAGATGATGCTGTTATCGTTATACTTGAATCTCTACCTGAAATTTCTGAATCTAGCGAAGGAAATACACTTTCTGTTGGTAATACTATTATGTGATTTTCTTCTAGTATTTCTGATACTACTTTTTTTGTCGTGATTACTTCTATTTGGTAATTATCTGATAGTACGATTTTTACTGTATTTAGGTTTGCTGTAGTTGCTCTTACTCCTACACCAAGCATAAATATTAGAGTAATGGTAATTAAAGCTATCTTTTTTATTGATAAAGATGCTTGTTCATTTTCTTTCATACGTCTATAATACCTCCTAAAATTTACATGTTGTGATTATACTATTAATTACCTGATTTGTCAAATTTTTTCGTTTTTCCTTTTTCCCTTGCATTTCTAGGGAAATAGCATTTTCTGATTTTTTGTATTAAAAATTTTGTCGAGTAATCTCGAAAATAATTTTAACAAACACAAATTTATATATGGTTTGAAATATTCGCAAATTCTTGTATAGTTAATGCTTCTCCTCTGATTTTCTCACTTATCCCTAAACTGTCTAAAATATTTTTTATTTCCTCTTTACTTTTAAATATGTCACATTGTGATAATGCATTTATTAGCGTTTTTCTTCTTTGCATAAATGCATATTTGATAATTTTAAATAATCTTTCTTCGTCTTTTACTTGTATTGGTGGCTCTTTTCTTATTTTTAGTTTTATTACTTCTGAGTCTACTTCTGGTGCTGGTATGAATGATGTATTTGGTACTTTTTGTACTTTTTCAGCTTCTGCATAATAATATATAGTATATGTTATTGCTCCACTTTGTTTTCCTCCTGGGGTTTCACATAGCCTGTCTGCTACTTCTTTTTGTATCATTACAGTTATAGTTTCAATGTCACTTTTTTCTTCTAATAGTTTCATTATTATTGGTGTTGTTATGTAGTATGGCAAATTCGCTACAATTTTTGCGTTTTTTATCCCAGTTTCCTTTTTTTCTTTTTCTATTATTTCATTTAAATTTACTTTTAAAATGTCCTGATTTATTATTTCTATATTTTCATATAATGAAAATCTGTCTTTTAGTATTTTTATCATTCTTTCGTCTAGTTCTACTACAATTACTTTCTTGGATTTTTTTAATAGTTCATTTGTTAAAGTTCCCAATCCTGGTCCAATTTCTATTACCAAGTCTTCATTAGTAATGTTAGCACTTTCTATTATTTTTGATACTACTTCATCGTCTATTAAAAAGTTCTGCCCTAGTGATTTGTTCGCATTTATCCCATATTTCTTTATTATGAATTTTGTTTCTTCATATATGTTCATGCTCTTTATCCTCCCTAGATAAAATTTTTACATCATTGCGGATGTGCAATGCACGCCCCTACAACGCTTATATCCAATATTATATATGAAAATCTAATATGTTATTAATTTTATTTTTTTATTTTTCTTCTTACATATTCATATGCAATAATACTAGCAGATACAGCAGCATTCAAACTTTCTGTTTTGCCTAACATTGGTATTTTGGCTTTCTGGTTTGCTATGTTTTGTATTCCTTTTGATACTCCGTTTGCTTCGTTTCCTATTACTATTATTTTTTTGCTAAAGTCTATGTCATAGATTGAGTTTTCTGTGTCTAATGTTGTTGCTAGTATTTCATATTCGTGCTTTGTTATGTTTTTTATTGTCCTTATTATGTCTTGCGATTCTATTACTTTTACTCTGAATATCGCTCCCATTGTTGAACGGACTACTTTTGGGTTGTATGCGTCTACTGTGTCTTTCGATATTATTATTTGCGTTAGCCCTACACTGTCTATTGTCCTTATTATTGTTCCTAGGTTCCCTGGGTCTTGTATTCCATCTAATACAAATATTATGTCTTCATTATAGTTTATTTTGTCTTCTGTGTTTTGTATTTCTATTACTGCTAATATTCCTTGGGGATTTTTTACGTCTGTTAGCCCTAAAAATACTTTTTCTGATACATATATACAGTTATATTTTGCAATTTGATATAATAATTTTTGCTCTATACATTGCTCTTTCATGCATTCTTCACAAACAATTACCATTTGTATTTTCATGTTTTCTTCTATTGCTTCTTCTATTAGTTTTATGCCTTCTATTATAAATTGTTTTTTGTTTTCTCTGTATTTTTTGTCTTTTAGCTTTTTTACGTTTTTTATGATTTCATTGTCTTTGCTTGTGATTACTTGCATTTTGTATATCCTCCTTTTATTTTACATTGTATAATTTTTTATCAATGGACGCCCACCGCCAGTAAAATTCGCTTTGCGAATTTTCCATGACTCATTCGCGAAAGTATAAAAATAATAAAATAAATTTTCTTATTTTTATATTTTCTCTCATTTCGTCCGCCCCTACATTATTTTTCAATGATTTGCAAAAATTGTTTTGTTTCTTTTATAATATCGTTTTCATTTTTCATATTGTATGTTATATAGGGATTTACCCCTGATGAAAATTTTATTCTGTCTTTATATTGCTCTACTAATTTGGGCACTGATTCCATATTAAATTTTTTTGGTTCAAGGTTAAATATTGCCTTATTTCCTTTTTGCATTATTTTTATAATATTTACTTTTCTGGCTAATTGCTTAATCCTAGTTATCTCTAATAGATTTTCAACTTCACTTGGCATGTTTCCAAACCTGTCTGTTATTTCGTCTATGATGTTTTCTATATCTTTTTCGTTTTTACATAGTGCAATGTCTTGATATATCTCGATTTTTTGACTTCCATTTTGTATATATTTATCTGGTATAAAACTGGATATGTTTAAATCAATTTGAACTTCTATATTTTCTTCTACTTGTATTCCTTGCATTTCTTTTACTACTTCGTCTAATAGTTTACAGTACATATCATATCCAACTTCTCCCATATGACCATGTTGTACCTCTCCTAGCATACTTCCCGCTCCTCGAATTTCTAAGTCCCTCATTGCAATTTTGAATCCTGAACCAAATTCAGTAAAGTCTTTTATTGCCATAAGCCTTTTTTCTGCTATTTCTGGTAATAGTTTATCCCTTTTATATGTAATATATGCATATGCTTCTTTGTCACTTCTTCCAACTCTTCCTCTTATTTGATATAATTGTGCTAGTCCAAGTCTATCAGCATTTTCTACTATTATCGTATTTGCATTTGGTATATCAATTCCTGATTCTAATATTGTTGTACATACTATTACATTCGATGCTCCCAATATAAAATCTCTCATTATATTTTCTATTTCTTCTCCACTCATTCTTCCATGCGCAAATACTACTTGTGCTTCTGGTACTAAGTTTTGAATTTCCACTGCTTTTTTTTCTATTCCTTCCACATTATTGTATAAGTAAAATACTTGACCATTTCTTTCTAGTTCTTTTGTTATTGCCTCTTTTACTACTTCTGCATCATATTCTAATACATAAGTTTGTACTGGTTTTCTGTCTTGTGGTGGTTCGTATATGACAGACATATCACGTACTCCAACTATTGACATATGGAGAGTTCTAGGTATTGGGGTAGCCGTCATTGTAAGTACGTCTACATTTGTTTTATATTCTTTTATCTTTTCTTTGTGCTTTACTCCAAATCTGTGTTCTTCATCTATTACTAATAGCCCTAAATCTTTGAATTCTATGTCTTTACTTAATAGTCTATGTGTTCCTATTACTATGTCTAATTCTCCTAGCTTTAACTTTTTTATGGTTTCTTTTTGTTGTTTTGCACTTCTAAAACGGTTTAATAGTTCTATTTTTATTGGATATCCTTTCATTCTTTCTTTGAAGGTTTCGTATTGCTGGTTTGCAAGAATTGTTGTTGGTGCAAGATATGCTACTTGTTTTGAGTCCATACATGCTTTAAATGCTGCTCTAAGTGCTACTTCTGTTTTTCCATATCCAACATCTCCACATAAAAGTCTGTCCATTGGTTTTTGCATTTCCATGTCTTTTTTTACTTCTGCTATACATCTTAGTTGATCTTCTGTTTCTTTGAATGGGAAATCATCTTCAAATTGCTTTTGCCAAGGTGTATCTTTGGAAAATGCATATCCTTTTGATTTTTCTCTCTTTGCATATAGTTCTATTAAATTCCTTGCTACTTCTTGTAAGTTTGATTTTACTTTTGCTTTTGTTTTTGCCCATTCTTGACTTCCCAACCTATTTAGATTCGGTATGTCATTTTCTCCACCTATATATTTTCTTATACTGTCTAGTCCATCTGTTGGTATATATAAAATGTCATCATCTTTATATCTTATCTTTATATAGTCTTTTGTTATTCCATCTGTTTTTATAGTGTTTACACCTATGAATTGTCCTATACCATTTGTCCTATGAACTATATAATCTCCAATTTTTAAGTCTGAGAATATTACGGTTTCGCCTTCTCTGAATTCTTTACTTAGTCTCCTTGCTTTTTGCTTTACATAACTTTTTTTGTTTTCTTCATTTATTTGTTCACTAAAGATTTCATCTATATCTTTTAGTTCATTATATATAAATGTAAAGGTATTTTCCTTTTCTTGTGTAATGTCTTGCTTTTCTAAATATATTTTGTTGAATTTGTCTATTGATTGAATTATAGTGTCATATCCATACATGTTTTCTAATATGTATGGTATGTTCTTTTGTTTTTCAATTAAGTCTTTTATTATTAGTTTATTGTCTTTCGTTATTGATTCTATTCTTAACTTTATTCTACTAATTTCATCTATAAATATCATGTAATTATCATTTAAGTATTCCAATATATTTCCTGTTAATTCTCCTATTTCTTCATTTGCTGGGTATATTTCTATTTGCTGTAAATTTTCTGTAGATCTTTGACTTGATATATCAAAATTCCTTATAGAGTCTACTTCATCTCCCCAAAGTTCTATTCTTACTCCTTCTGTTTCAGATAATGATATATCTATTATATCTCCTCTAATACTGAATTGTCCTCTTCCTTCAATTAGGTCTCTTCTTTCATATCCCAAGTTTACTAATTTTTCTTTTATTCCTTCTAGTTTATATGTTTTTGAAATTTGAAATTTTATAATATTTTTGTATAAATTTTCTTTACAGATTATTGGTTGCATTATTGCTTCTATTGGTAGTATTACAATTTCTGCTTCTTTTCTATACATTTTATTGATAGTTTCTATTCTTTCGTATAATATGTCTTTACTTTGTGCTTCTATCTCATATGTCGTTATTTCTTTTCTGGGAAATAATACTGCATTTTTACTAAAGTATTTACAGTATTTTAGTAATTCCTTTGCTTCTATTTCATTATATGTAATTATACATATTGGTCTTTTTATGAATTTTAAAGTTGTTCCTACAATGTATGATTTTGACATGTCAGTTAAGCCCAATAAATATATTGGACTAATTTCATTTTGAGCTTGTTTAATGTATGTGTTAAACTGCTCATTGTTTAATAGTTTTTCAGTTATATTTTTCACTTTGTTCCATTCCTTCCTTAAGGCTTAATTTTACGTATTCTTTTTTACTTTTTTCCTTAGGAAATAATATAATAATTATATAATACATTTACTTAGAAATCAATAGTTTTTGCACTATTATAATTATCCCCACAAATAGCTACCAGCTCTTTGTGGGGATACCATTGAAAAAGTTCTACATTGTAAAGGCTACTAAAATCTCCTTTTTGTCGATCAGATTCGATGTGTCAATTATAAATTTCAATTGAACATAAGTATCAAAAAATATTTCTAATGCTAATTGACATAGCATTCTTATGTCCATATTTTCATAATAGACCTCTCTCTTGTATTTAATGGTCCCTATTACATATCCTTTGTCTTTTGCCTCGTTAATTAAGTCATTAACCAAGCTATTATCCGCTTGTTGAATAATATCCTGTATTTTTACATCTATCATAAGAACCTCCTTTAATTACAATCGATTTCAACCACTACATTATATATCTTACCACAAAAAATGGAAATGTTCAATGCTTTGTCGAACGTTTTTGCCAAAATTGCAATGATAATAGATCGTGTATTTATCTTTTTTTACTCCTTTTCATATTTATGATATCTTTTATTAGAATTTTCTATAATCTCATATTTCTCAAATACATCTACCTCTTTATTAAATGATTGCTCTATTGTACTACTACAGTGTTTATTTTTGTTATTTCTCCTCCTAGTATCTTGATTTCTAATGTGTTGCTATATGATGATATATAATAGTATTTTTCTTCTTTTCTTACTATTTCTACTACTTCTAGTTCGTTCTTTTCTATTTTCTCTCCTAGCCTTTTGAATTGCTTTACTGCTATTTCTCTTGCTTCATCTTCTGTTATTTCTTCGTTTTCTTGTTTGTTTGTAGATATTATTTTTACTCCATCTACTGTTTTTTCTTTTGGTTTGAATATTAATATTAGTGTGATTATTAGTAATATTGCAATTATTATTCCTATTATGAGTGCTTCTCTGTGCCCTTTTATCCATTCTATTATTTTTGACATTTTCTTTTCTCTCCCTTTCATTTTCTTGTGTTCTTCTATTATATATTATCATCTATTTTTGCTTTTGTAAATATGATTTTTCTGGGAATTCATGGTAATTTCATCATTTATTACAGAATTGTAATATATTCATAACAATTACAAATGTTATAATTTCTTCCTATTTCAACGGGCAGATACAGGGCCTGCCCCTACAATAAAATGTGATTAATATAAATGTCTAAATTCTATTATTTTGTTTATTTTTCCACACTGAAATTAGACCCTATATGGGGATTATGGGGTCTAATTTTTATTTTAATTTGATTTTATTAGATTGTTAGTCTAATGTTATTTCATATTCTTCGTCATCATATTCAACTGTATGTTTGATTTCTTGTTCTCTGTGTATGATTTCGATTTCTTCTTTGTCTAGTTTCTTACTGATTGATTTACTTAATATAACTTTTACTGGATTTGGATATGTATCCTCATCTAAGAATTTGTCTATATTGATTGTTGCATTTCTCTTTGTGATTCTGTCTTTTCCTCCTAATACGAATTCTCCATCTTCGAATACGTATACTTTTACATTACGTCTAAATACTACTACTAGTATTATTAGAAGTAATATTCCTAGTCCACTTATAGCTCCTGCTATTATCATCATTTCATTGTTATTGTTATCTTGCTCGTCTTTTACACCTAATACTTGTGTAGGTTTTTCAATTATTGGCTTATCTACTTCTGGAGTTTTATCAATAATTGGCTCAGTTGGGGTTACTGGTTCGTCAATTATTGGTTCATCTATGATAGGTTCGTCAATTATTGGATTTTCTACTATTGGGTCTTTTATTATTGGTGTAGTGTCAGTTGGTTTTGTACTTGGCTTTGTACTTGGGGTTGTACTTGGCTTCGTACTTGGCTTACTTGGTTTTGTACTTGGCTTACTTGGTTTTGTACTTGGTGTATTTGGTTTTGTATTTGTTTTCTTTGCTACTGTTACTACAAATTCTGTTGTAAATCCTCCATAGTTTACAGTTATTACTTGTTTTCCTGCTTTATTACTGTTGTATCCTGATACCATTTCTTTTGTTACTGGTATTATCTGGGTTCCACTTGATTTTACTACTACGATTGTTGCTCCTGATACATCTAAGTTTTCTCCATTTTTATAGCTTGTTTTGTTTGGTAATGTGTTCATTGATATTCCTTTTATTTTATCAACGACTTTTACTTGGAAGTTTCCTTGTAATCCTTTATATTCTACCTTGATAGTTTGTGTTCCTTCTTGTGCTTTGTTGTATCCTGATAGCATAGAGGCTGTCATTTCTACATTTTCCTCTATTGCTCCACTTGCCATTACTATTGATACTCTTCCTCCTGCTAAGTTTAGTTCTTCTCCATATTCATATTCTGTTTTGTCTGGTGCTTTTACAATTAGTTTTGTTGCATAGTCTTCTACTGTAACTATAAATTCTTTTGTGATTCCTTCATATGTTACTTTTAATGTTTGTTGTCCAACTTTGTTTGGATTATATCCTGTTATCATATCTGGTGTCATGTTTATTGTTTGTTTTTCTCCACTTTCTTTTGTAATTTGGATTGTTCCTCCTGTTACATCTAGGTTTTCACCATATTTATAGTTTAGTTTGTTTGGTAATGTAACTATTTGTATATCACTTAATGGGTCTACTACTGTAATGCTAAATGTTGCTTTGTATCCTTTGTATGTTACTGTTATTGTTTTTGCTCCTTCTGAACTTGTGTCAAATCCTGATATCATTGAAAGTAATATATCTATTGGTGCCTTAGTTTTTCCACTTCCTGTTATTTGTACTACTTTTCCTCCTGTTAAGTCTATTCTTTCTCCAATGTTGTATACTAGTTTTTTAGGTGCTATAATTCTAATTCCTATTATGTCATCGCTTACTTCTACATCATAGAAGTCTTTTTGACCTCCATATGTTACTGTTAATTGTTGTTTTCCTGGTTGGTTAGGATTAAATCCTGTTATCATTTCTTTTGTCATTGGTATTATTTCTTTGTCGCCATTTGCTCTGGTTACTTCTATTGTTCCTCCTGTGATGTCTAGTTCTTCTCCATATTCATAGTTTTGTTTTGGATAGTCTACTATTTTTATTGATACTGCATTTTCTTCTACTGTAACTGGGAAGGTTTTTGTTTCTCCTTCATATGTTACTGTTATAGTTTGTGTTCCTAGCTTTTTAGGATTATATCCTTCTACTTTTACTGATGGGTCTGTAAGTGGTACTGGATCAATCTCTAATCCACTTGCCATTATTATTTGTACTGTTCCTCCTGTTAAGTCTAGTTGGTCTCCATATTTATATGTTGTTTTGTCTGGAGGTGTTAGTACTATTCCTGTTACTTCGTCTTCTACTGTTACTGTAAATGTTACTGTTGCTGGTGTTCCATCTGCATATTTACCATATGTTACTGTAATTGTTTGAGTTTCTGGTAAGTCTTCTGGAGCTGGGGTACTCTCAAAACCACTTATCATGTTCTCTGTTACAGCTACACGTTCTTGTCCATTTACTGTTACAATGTCTAAGTATGCTCCTTCTAAGTTTATGTTTTCTCCATATTTGTATGTTGTTTTGTTTGGTCCTGGATTTAATGTTATTGATTCTACTGTTTGTGTTACTTCATATTTATATTTTGCTTCTTTTGTTATTTTTGCTCCACGAGCATCTTGTTCTTCATATGTTACTGTTGCTTCGAAGTTTTGTCCTACTTTTGTTGCGTCTAGTCCTTTTATCATATCATCTGTAATGTCTTTTGTTTCTGTGCTGTTTTGTGTATCTGCTTTTCTATAAATTTTGATTTTTCCTCCTGCATTTTCTATTGGATCACCTTTTTCATAGATTGTTTTTGGGGAATTGTTTTCATCTATTTCTATGTGATCTATTATATTTTTTACTGTTATTTCAAAATCTAAGTGAGCACTTTGTCCGTCTTTTTCATAATATACTCTGATTGTTCTTGTTTCCATATTATTAGCATCATATACATTTGCTGGTAAGTTTGTTGTAGCATTTGGTGCTCCTGTTTCTCCGTCTGTTATGTCTGTTATTGTTGCTTCTGTAATTTCTACTAATTTTCCTTGTGAACCTGGTGTGTCACTTGCATGTTGAGCGTATATTTTTATTCCATCATAGTTTAGTTCTTCTCCATGGTTGTATATTTTATTTTTTGCTTCTCCTGTTATTGTTACTCCTGTAACTTGGTCTATTAGTGTTACTTGTAGTGTTGCTGGGAATTTCTCTCCTTTTGTAAAACTGTTATCATCATTGTCCATGTATTCTATTTTTAAAGCTTGATTTTCTTTTGTTTTGTCATATACTGTTTTTATCATGACTTCTGTTAAAGCTTGTGATGAAATTTTAGCTCCTGCTTGTGCATATACTACATTATATTTAACGTCTTTTATTACGTCTGCTAGTTCTGTGTTTAGTAGTTTTGTTACACTTTCTGGATTTAATGTTATTTCTTTTACATAGTCTTTTACTATTACTTTAAATGTTTGTGATTGTCCTCCATATTCTACTGTTACTGTTTGTTCTCCTAATTGTTCTGGTTTATAGTTTTTTATCATTTCTTTTGTTACTGGTATATTGTCTGGTCCGCTTCCTTTTACTATATCAATTGTTACTCCTTTTAAGTTTAAGTCTTCTCCATATTGTGCTGTTGTTGGTGGATTGTTTATGCTTATACTTGTTACAGTGTCTTTTACTGTTACATCATATGTTGTTGGTTTTTCTATTCCGTTTTCTTCATATGTTATTGTTAGTGTTAATGGTTTGTGTTCTGTTTTTGAGTCAAAGCCTTTTACCCATTCTTTTTCTACTGGTATTGTTTCTTTTCCTACTGCTCTTTCTACTTCAATTGTTAAGTTATCTACATTTAAGTCCTCATTTACATTGTATTCTGTTTGATGTGTTGTGCTGTTTACTTTTATTGATTTGATATCATTTGTTATTGTTATGTTATAGTCTATTGTTTTTGTTATATTTCCTTCTGTATATGTTGCAGTAACGTTTTTGGTTACTTTGTTTCCATTTTCTTTTGTATATTCTGAAGCTGCTGGACTCATGTTTACTGAAGCATTTGTTGCTGTTTCTGTGATTTTCGCATCTTCTAAAGATACTGTTCTTTCTGCTCCTGATTTATATGTTAGTTTTAATGTTCCACTTCCTGTTTCAAATCTTTCTCCATGGTTGAATTCTTTTTGTGGTTGATCTTTTATTACAATACTGTCTAAAATATCCTTTATTGTGATTGTTAATTGTGTTGGTGCTGTAAATTTGTTTCCATTTTCATCTGTATATGTAACTTTTAGTGGTTTGTTTACTTTTCCATCTTGAAATTCTGATGCTGCTGGGCTCATGTTTATTGGACTTCCATTTATTTCTGTTATTGATACTGTACTATTTGTCATTGATTCTGTTGTACTTGATGTTGCTCCACTTGCATAAGAGAAACTAATTCTTCCTCCTTGTGCATTAAATGGGTCTCCATAATTGTATATTACATTATTTGGATTTTGTGCTATTGCTATTCCTGTTATTTTGTCTTTTATTGTTACATTAAATGTATCTTCTACTGGTATTATATCAATGTCTGCATCGTCAGGTGTTGATAGTTTAACTGTAACTGTTTGTTGACATTTCTGGTTTGTAAATTCATCTGCACTAGGTGTCTTATTGAAGCCTTCTGTTATCATGTCTATTGTTACTGGTTTTGCTTGACTTGTTGCTCCACTTGCATAGTTTTTTACATATGTTACATTGCTTAAGTTTAATTCTTCATTATAATTAGATGTAAAATCATTTGGTGCTGTTACTGTTATTCCTGTGATATAATCTTTTAGTTTGATGTTTACTCCTTTTCCTTCTGTTGTTGTCATTCCAGCATATGTAACAGGTAAGTTTTGCATATTTGTTACATCACTTGAATCATAGTTTGTTAGGTCTAACATTCCTATATTTATAACTACAGGTGTTCCTATTTTGTGTCCTGCTGCTGTTGTTAATTCTAATGTTGCTCCTGTTAAGTCTAATTTGCTTCCTTCTGTTCCATATTTGTTTTTAGCTGTTGGTTGTGTTTTTACTGCTATACTTGCTATTGTGTCATTTACTGTTATGTTAAATGTTGTTGATTGTCCTTCATATGTTATTGTTATAATTTGCTTTCCTGCTTCTTTGTCTCCATTTTGCCATTTGTCTCCACTACAACTGTTTATATCTGCCATTGTTATTGGTTTTGTTACATCTGCCTCTGTCATTGATATGTTAGATATCTTTTTTCCACTCTTTGTAGTTGCTTCTATTGTTCCTCCAGCAAATTCTATTGTTTCTCCACTATTGTATTCAATTTTTGTAGGATCTTTTGTAACTTTTATACCTACTATTGGATCTGTTACTGTTAAGGTTATATCTGCTGTAGATGTTCCATCTTTATATGTAATTGTTGCTTTTGGGTTGTCTACATCTGCTGTTTTTGGTTCTATTGTTATTAAACCTTGTTCAATTGCTTCTGTTATTTCTTTTGTTTCTGTACTACCATCACTATATGTTATGGTTATACTTCCATCTTCAATATTGATTGGATCACCATGTTCATATGTTGTATTTGTTGGATCTTGATTAATTGTAATTCCTGTTACTATTTTGTAAGGTAATTCAGCGTTTACTTCTCCTGCTGATATGACTACTTTTTTGTCTTCTGTTGCTTTTGTGTTATCTATTGTTATTTTTCCATCTTCATTTGGTTTTACAGTTATTATTCCATCTTCTATTGCTTGTTGTATGTCTGATATTTCTTCTTCTGAACCGTCGTCATATTTTATTGTTATATTTACTTCTGTAAAGTCTATGTCTTCTCCTACGTAATATTTATCTTTACCTAGCCCTTGGTTTACTATTATTTCTGCAATTGATTTTTCTGCTAATCCTCCAAAGCCTTCGAATTTTAAATACTCTTGACCTGTTACATATTTTGTAGGTTTACCTTCAGGTTTATATGGAATTATTAGACCTGTTTCAATAGCTGGTGTTTCTACTACTGAAAAAATATCTTTTGTTAAATCTTGTATTTTTACACCATCTGCTAGTCTAAATTTAAATGTTGCAAGTACTCCTCCTTCATCTATATAATCTATTCCAGATTCTTTTTGGGCAGCTGATATACCTCCATTTATTGTTATTTGTCCTGGTGTGAAACTTTCTCCTCCATTGCCCCAAAATAGTGTTGCAAAATCATCAAATTCTACAGCATCTTTAAGTGTTTGACTTGACCTCTTTATATTAGCATATGTAGGTGTTAATATTGAAGTGTCATATTTTAAGTTTAATGCACTTGCATTTACAGTGCCACATCCTTTGATTCTTAATTCCATTACTACTGCTCTTGATTGATCTTCTTCTATTGTTTCTGCTGCATCATACATATAGTCAAAGTAATATAAGTATGTCGCTGGATCTATTTCTTCTGCATTTTCATCTTCTTCCTCAATTTGTTTAATAGCGTCTATTTCTGATTTGTTAGTTTTTGGATGAAGTAATTTCAATTCATAGTATGGTTCTCCTGATTGTATTTCTCTTGCCTGTGGTTCTTCTGCTCGAACTTTGTGCATTAATGTTCCATAAGGTGAAAACATATTTAAAATCATTATTAGAACTGTTATTAATGCACATGCACGTTTTTTGTCAAAATAATTTTCTAACTTCCCTTCCATTTCTTCTCCTTTCCTTTATTCTATTTCTCTTATTTCTGAATAGTCTGTCATAAATATTGATAAGTCTACTACATTTACTTTTCCGTCTTCATTAAAGTCATATTTTATATCATATGCGTCGTCAATTTCCTGACTTCCATATTCATTCATAAATAATGATAAGTCTACTACATTTACTATTCCGTCTTTGTTTAAGTCTCCTGCTACTAGTTCTTTATATCCTAAGTCTACCTTTTCGTTTTCTTCTACTACAGTGTCTGTATAAATATGATCTAGGTATCCTGGTTTATCTATTAATACATCATATTTTCCTGGTACTACATATATTTCATATGTTCCGTCATCATTCGTTTTGTAGTTTCCTGAATCTAATGCTATTAACTTGTCATGTACATCGTCCATTTTTCCATTTTCAACTTGTTTCCAGTCTATTACTTTTGCTACATCTTCTGATTTATAAATTCTTATGTTTGAATTATAAGTTCCTTTTTCTGTGGTTTCAGGTGTACATATACTTCCTTTTATAATTCCATATGGTCTTTTTATTGTTATCTGATATTCATTTTCTATTGAAGTATCTTCTGCTGTTACATGTATTGTTATTATTGTTTCTGGCTCTCCTAGTTTGTTTAATGTTACAGCTGTTGCTTCTTCATTTGTTAAGTCTTTTTCTTCATATATAATTGTTGTACCATCTTCTTCATACATTAGGTTACCATTTTCATCTCTTTTTGGTGTTTTTATTTTCATTGTTGCAAATTCATTACTTTGTGTTGCTGTTATATCTATTGTATCAAGATCTTCTAATAAGTTTAATTCATAGTTTTTTGTTTCTTTATCAAATGATGGTGTTAAATTATATTCTTTATATGTAGATTGGTCTGGATTTTCTTCATCTATTTTTCCACTACTTAATACTATATTTGTTAAGTCTGCATCTTTTGATACTACATTATTTGTAAATATAAATATTTTCTCTGCTGGACTTTCATATGATATTGCTGCATTTACATTTATCTTAATTCCTGTTTGTGGAGTGTGTGATGATGGTACTAATGCTAAACCAAAATCATCTTTATTAAATGTCTCATTTGTTAACATTTTGAAACTCATTTTTCCAAGTAATACTCCACCTTCTTCTTTTGTTGTAATTATCTTATCTCCTTCTGTAGTACCTCCTGTACTACCAGCTGTATTATCTTCATCTTTTAATTTTATAATATGCTGACTTTCTTCTACTGGTGGATAAAATGCAGTTGCTAGTCTTATTATAGTATCTGTTGGAAGTTTATCAGTAGGATCTTTTTCTGGTACTTTAAATATATCTAATATTGGTTTTTCCTCTGTTCCTGCAAACTCACTTTCAAACTTGAAATATTCATTTACTGCATTTGTAGTTGCATTTGTTTCCATATTTGAAGTAGCAAGTTTTGTATTATTATATTTGAATCTTAATTCAAATCCGTTTGAAATATATGTCATGACCCCAGAGTTCCATTACTAATTGTCTACCATTTTCCCCTGTGTCATTAATTTTAGCAGCTCTAAGTTCAAAATACTGACCTTCTTGCGGTGTTGCTGGTATTGTAGAATCTGCTCTTACACCTATTCCAAACATACTAAATATTAATAGAACGATCCATGTTACTATTATAATCTTTGATAATATGTTATCTTCTATTCTTTTATTCAACGTTGGAAACCTCCTTTTCTTTGTTTTTCTTCTGTATTAAAAACTAAATATTTTCTCAGCCAAAAGGTGTTCTTGAAATCTTCACTTTTTATTATAGACGAAAAAAAACAAGTGTCAATGGTACTTATTTCTATTAATTCCTTAATATTCTTTACGGAAATTCAGGTATTCGGTCTTTTTTTAGTGTTTATTACATTTTTATTTATTTTCTGTCACAACTTGACTTTTTCTGTAATATTTCGTCGGCAAGTTGTATTTTCCGTAGTTTTTTTTATTGTAATATTTCTCTTCTTCCATACACTTGTTTTTATTTTGTATGGAAAAGTTATCCATTATATTTTATATAACATTTTTTATTATCAGTATTTTTTCTTTTATAACTTTGAACTATTTTATATTAAAGCTCTAAATGTAAAAAACCGAAACTAAGATTTTGTACGCAGTGGAAACTGCTACAAAATCTAAATTCCGCCATAATTATATTCTAAGGAAACTAACCACTTCATGATTACTTTCCTAAGAATATAAAAAAATTAGGCACCTGAATGGTTACCGCCTATACATATAATACTATATATCGCATTATAGCATTATTTTCTCCTATTTCGCATGTTGTTTTCAAGACATGTAATTATATGTCTATTTTATTAAAACTCCTTAAAATCGAAAATATGGACTGCTTTTTACTTGCAATCCATACTTTATTTATTCTAATATTATTTGACTTCGTTTTATATATGCCCTTTTCTTTTTTGTTTTTTCTTCTTCCCCTTCTACAATTTCTGCTTTTTCTATTTCTTTTACTATATCGGCTATTCTTACTTGTGGTGCATCTATTTCATTTGCTACTATTATTGCTTCTCTGTTTCCACTTGCTCCTGCATGTGCTAGTCCTCTTATCGCTCCTAGTACTATTACGTTTTCCCCTGATATTACTTCTGCTCCTGCATTTAGATCTCCTAATACTATTACTGTTCCTTCATATTCTACTTTGTTCCCTGATCTTAATGCTCCATCACATATTTTTGCTTTTGTTTCTTCTATCTTCTGTGAAAATGTTTTTTCTATTATGTGTAGTCCTAGTTCTATCTCTGGTTGCGTTTCCTTCTTTTTCATTTATATCTCCCCTTTTTTCTATAATTAGACCACAAACGCCCAAAGAGCGTCCCTATATTCATTTCCAATATTTTATATTCATATTTATGTCTGTTGTTCAGTGTATGGTCTTGCTGTCACATTTTCTATTATGTCTTCTTCATTCATTCCAAAGTATTGTGCTATTACGTCTCTTGCTGCATATGCAGCGTATTTTCCTGTTCCTCCACCTTCTACTACTACTGCTATCGCTATTTCAGGTTCATTATATGGTGCAAATCCAACAAACCACGCATCTGTTCTTGTATCGTTTTGTGCTGAACCTGTTTTTCCTCCTATAGTAAAGTTAAAGTTTTTGAATACTGAGTACGCTGTACCTCCATTTTCACTTGTAACGTCTTTCATTCCTTCTAGTATTACATCTATATATTGTTGGGAAATCTCTAGATTTTCTGAGTCATCATTTGTATTACCTAATATCTTTTTTGTATGCTCTTGTATTTCTGCTTTTGATATTTCAGAACCATATGATGTTTTTACATTTTTTATTATTGTTGGTGTTACCCTTTCCCCTCCATTTACTAATGTGCTTACATATTTCGCCATTTGTATTGGTGTAAATGCATTATATCCTTGACCTATTGATGTGTTTAGTGTTGCAGCTGTAGACCATGCCTCTCCCTTTTGTTTGGCAACTTCTGGACTCGCTAGTGTTCCTGCTAATTCGTTTGGAAGCTCTATTCCTGTTTTTACTCCTAGTCCAAAGTACTTTGCATATCTGTCTATTTGCTCTATTCCTGACCTATATCCACTTTCATAGAAGAAGAAGTTACATGAGTGTTTAAGTGCATCTGTTACATTTAAGTATCCATGTGTTCTTCTAGATTGGTTGTATAGCCAACATGCTGGATGGTGTCCTAATGGGTATGGCCCTGAATCATTTATTTTTTCTTTTATACCTACTTTTTGCTCTTGTAATGCTGTTATTGCTGTTAACATCTTAAATGTTGATCCTGGTGCATATGTCCCACTTATTGCCACATTGTATAATGCGTCTGATTCTTTATATTCATCAAATTTCTCTTTGCTTATTCCATTTGCAAATAGTTGTGGTTCATAGTCTGGGTTACTTGCCATTGCTAGTACTTCCCCATTTCTTACGTTCATTACTACTATAGCTCCTGCTGTTGCAGGGTATTTTTTTCCATAAGCTCCATTCCTTATGCCATCTATTGTGTCCTGTAATGCTTTTTCTGTTACGGCTTGAAGGTTTGCATCAATTGTTAGTACTAATGTTGAACCTTGTATTGCTTCATCTTCTGTGTATTCTTCTGTAATTGTTCCATCTACTGACATTCCTAGTTGTCTTGTTCCATTTGTTCCTTTTAAGTATTTTTCAAAAAGGTCTTCAACTCCAGTCCTTCCTATATAGTCGTTTATTAAGTATCCTTCTTTTTTCTTTTCGCCGTATTCATCTCCATTTATTTTTCCTATATATCCTAATATGTGTGATGCTAGCTTTCCGTTTGGATATGTTCTACTTGCTTTTGTTACTATTGTTAGTCCTCCAAATAGTTCATTTCTTTCTGAGAATGTACTTACACTACTTTCACTTAAGTTGTCTGCTATTGATATTGATCTTGTAGAACTATATCCTTCTGTTGTTATTCTATATCTTAGTCCCATTATTTTTCTTGCATCTGCTATGTTTTCATTTGTGATTTCATATCTTTTTTTGAAGTAATTGAATGCATCTTCTGCCGTTGCATTATTGTCTAGTTTATATTTCTTTTTCCATGTTTTTAGCTTTTCTTCGTCTTTTATTGTGAATTCATATGGATTTATTTTTATTGGTAGTGTGTCTAGATATGCCTCTTGGTTTTTCTCTAGTACATTTATTATATTTAATATTGTTTGATTTAGTGTTTCATTGTCCGATTTAGTTTTATATAGTTCTGCACTATATCCTAAGTCTACTGTGGCTAATAGGTTACCACTACTGTCTGTTATGTCTCCTCTTGCTGCATATAATATGCTTTCTCTTGTTAAACGTATATTTGATTCTTCTCTATATGTGGCTCCATTTATTATTTGGAGGTTAAATAATTGTAATATTAGTATTATGCCAATTATGTATATTAATACTGTTAGTAAATTAAATCGCAGTCTCGTGTTTGGTTGCTTTTTATATATGTTCATTTATAACCTCCTTTTTATTTCGTATCCATCTACATTAGCACAACAATTTGCTTGAAGTGTAAAAGTCTATTTATCTAGAAATATCTTGTTAATATGTTATTTTCTTTAAATGCTCCTTCTATGTAATATCCTGCTTTTTTGATTAATGGATATATTATTATTGTTATTATGATATTATATATTACTTCTATTAATAGCGTTCTTATTAAAATAGGGATTTCATCAATAATATATGATAATACAATTCCTTGAATTATATATAGACCTATTTCATAAATTATTGTTGCTACTGTAACCATAGCCATTATCATTAATCTATTGTCCTTTGAAAAGTTTTTGTCTATATATCCTCCAATTAGTCCTATTATTCCAAGCATCATTGATGATATTCCTATATTTCTTCCAATTAAAGAGTCAAGAAAAAATCCATATATTATTCCAAAGCATAGTCCATATTTTCTTCCTAAAAATAGCCCTATGAATAGTGATAGTATAACAAATATATTTGGCTTTATTCCAGCTATTGTAAACCAATTAAAGAAGTTTGATTGTAGGAAATATATTATGAAAAATGTTAATATTAATGCTATTACTATTAGTGTTTTTCTCTTTTCCATTTTTACTATCATTCCTTTCTAAGGCACAACTTTTCATTACTTTTACTTGTGCTCAATAGCACTATATATTTTATTACATCCTTCTTGCTTAAGTTTTTTATATAAGTGTTCTGCTCTAATGTCATAATTTATTTTATTATTACTAGAACTGTTTCTAGTTTATCAAAGTCTACGGCTGGCTTTATTATAGCATATTTGTCTATTACATTTTTTGTGTTTTCAATTTTGCTTACTGTTCCTACCATAATTCCTTTCTGATATAACCCTCCCATTCCTGAGGTTTCAACTGTATCATTTTCTAATAATTCTGCACTTGTAGATATGTATGTTGCTTTTAGTGTATTTTTTTCTATTGCTCCTTTACATATGGCATTGTCTCCTGTTGATTCAAAGATTACACTTACTGCACTTGATGGATCTACTATTGTTTGAACTTTGGCTGTATTGCTTGTCACTGATACTACATGCCCTACTAATCCTTTGTCTGCTATTACTGTCATGTTTTCTTTTATTCCATCGTCTAATCCTACATTTATTACAAATGTACTGCTATAATTGCTTGTGTCTTTGTTTATAATGTATGCTGGTATTGTTGTGTATGAAGTGTATTTTTCGGTAAGATTTAAGTATTCTTTTAGTGTTAGATTTTCAGCTTTTATTATTTCTAATTCCCTTAATTTTTGTTCTAGTTCACTATTCTGCTTTTTTAATTCATCGTTTTCTGTGCTTAGTGTATCTATGTTTGTGAAGAAACTGGTATTTCCTGATATCTTGTTTTTTAAATATGTGTATCCATTTTGTATAGGCATAACAATAGTGTTTATTGCATTTCCTAAGTATGATATGTCACTAAGTTTTGTGTTTGATAATATTACTAATAGTATTAATATTATTATTGTTATGATTATTCCTATGGTTCCGCCTTTTTTATTGTTATACATATCTTTTTTCCTTTCCAAACTTGACATTTTATATATTATGTTTAGTGTTTTGTTTACATATTTTTATTTATGTTTTCTGTTTCTTCGTTCTCTATTTTCTAATTATTGACTTTTTGTTTTTAATGAATTTTTCTAAAAAAATGAGCATATAAGCCAATAATGACATTTTTCTATTTATTTTTTCTTGCATTTATCAATACTGTTCTTAGTTGTTCTAAGTCTTCTATAGTCTTTCCTGTTCCTTTTACAACACATTCTAATGGTGCTTCTGCTACTAGTGATGGCATTCCTGTTCTCATTGTAACTAGCTTGTCTAAGTTCTCTATTTGGGCTCCTCCTCCTGCTAATACTATTCCTTTTTCCATGATGTCTGATGCTAGTTCTGGTGGTGTTTTTTCTAAGGATGATTTTATAACTTCTACTATTTCATCTATTGATGATTTCATAGCTTTTTGCACTTGTGTAGATGTTAATACACATGTGCCTGGTAATCCTGTTCCTAAGTCTCTTCCTATTACTTCCATTGTTTTTTCTGTCATTAGTGGTAAAGCACATCCAATCTCTTTTTTTATTTGTTCTGCTGTTGTCTCCCCTATTAATATATTATAGTTCTTTTTGACATAGTCTGTTATGTCATTGTTTAGTTCATCTCCTGCTATTCTTAATGAGGCACTGTTTACTATTCCTCCTAATGATATAACTGCTACTTCCGTAGTTCCTCCTCCTATGTCTACTATTATACTTCCACTTGGTGCTGCAACATCTATTCCTGCTCCTATTGCTGCTGCCATTGGTTCTTCTATTAAGTATACTTCTTTTGCTCCTGCATGCATTACTGCTTCTTCTACTGCTCTTTCTTCTACTTCCGTAATTCCTGATGGTACACCTACTACTACTTTTGGTCTTCCTGCATTGTATTTACTTGATACTTTTACTATTAAGTTTTTTAGTAATAGTTGTGTTGCTTTGAAGTCAGCTATTACTCCATCTTTGAGTGGTCTAACTGCTCTTATTTCATTTGGTGTTCTTCCTAACATCTCTTTTGCTTCTGCTCCTGTAGCGAGTATTTCATCTGTTTTTGAGTTTATGGCTACTACTGATGGTTCATTGAGTACTATTCCTTTGCCTTTTACGGTTACAAGAATATTGGCTGTCCCTAAGTCTATTCCCATGTCTTTTGAACCTAGTTTAAAAAATTCCATTTTTTTCTTTTTCATTAATATTCTCTTCTCCTTCTCTTTTTTTGGAACATTATGCTTTCATATCTATTTTTGCCTATTATTACATGGTCTATTAAGTCTATTCCCATTATGTTGGCTGCCTCAAATATCCTGTCTGTTGCTTGAAAGTCTTGTTCACTTGGTGTTGGGTCTCCACTTGGATGATTATGAACTAATATGATTTTAGGGGCTTGCATTTTTATTGGTTCTGCTAGTACTATTTTTGGCTCTAATACTGCATAATTTGTCCCCCCTATGGATAAATCTAAAATTTTTAATATTATATTTTTTGAGTTAAGTATAACTATTTTTGCTATCTCTCTTTTTTCGTGTGACATTTCACTTATAAAGAGATTTGCAACATCTTCTGTTGTTTTTATTTTTTGTTCTGTGGTTTTTATTGGGGTAAGCATTCTATTTGATAGTTCTGCTAGTGCTAATATTTGTATTGCTTTTACTCTTCCTATTCCATTTATTGCTGTTAGTTCATTTGTTGTTAGTTCCCTAAGGAATGTTAGGTTTTTCTTGCCTTTTTTGTTGTTTAGTGCAAGTACTTTTTGCGCTAGGTTTAATGCTGAATCTTTTTTTGTTCCTGTTTTTATTATTATAGCCAATAATTCTGCATTAGATAACTTTTTTGCTCCATATATTTCTAGCTTTTCATATGGTTTTTCGGATTCTGGGAGTTCTTTCATTTTTATTGCCATCTTTTGTCATTCCTCTCTTTTTATTATTGCTCCCCTTTTTTTACAATATACTATAGCTTAATCCCCCTATTATGTCTGTATTAGAATTTTCTGTATAAAAATATAGCTATAGCAAGTCCTACTATACTTGCTATGTTTATTTTGAAGCTTAATGCAAATGTTAATACTACTACTCCCATGTCTAAGGTTAATGGGGATGTTAGTCCAAATGTATTTCCATATCCAAACCACCAAAGTGCATCTACTTTAGATACTAGTTCTCCAATTAAACTTCCTAATACAATTCCACATAGTATGAATATTATTAGTATCCATATATTTTTCTCTTTTGCTGCCATTTTTATACCTCTTCTCTTTTTTCGTTTTTTGTCGTTTTCTCTTACGGATTTCTACATAAGCAGTTTGTCCATAATATTATATCCCCTTACTTTCATTTTTTCAATAGTGTTTTTGGAATTTTCTAAAAAAACACTTTTTTCTAAAAAGCTTTAAATAGTAAAAAAACATAAAGAGTGCAAAAGTATATATATACTATTGCACCCTTTACGCTTAATTATTATGTCTCTTCATTTTCTATCACTATTCCAACTATGACTGTCTCAATTAGTGATATTGCAATCAAGCCAAAAATCCACCAAAAGAAAAATTCTAAATCACCGATCTCACTTTTCTCGATCAGGGGGGACAGAACAGTTCCAAATGCTAATGATGACATAAAATTCGCCAATATTGCTGGCAAAGCTGAAAAGAAAGAACTCTCTTTTTCCTTTTTGGAAGATGTCTTAAGCTCATAAACTTCAAGCGGGATAGCCGCTATGGCAAAAGCTATTCCTATGAATATTAGTAATAGCCAAGAAACCTCTCCCATTAGCTCATTTACATTGTTTAAAATATTTAACATTATTTCCTTTCTCTGCATTAAATCTGTAATGCAGAACAGACTACTTAATGCATTTAGCATTATTTTCATTTTACAGTAATATTATACTTTGTTTTACACATTATGTCAAGTATGTATTGGTTTTTTCCATATTTTGTGCCTTTATTTTTTTGCTATTAAGTATTATAATTATATTATAGAATGTTTGCATAAACTTAAAATAATTGTCCTTTATGAACACAATTATTCTGAAGTTTAGTTTTAAGGAAAGGACTGCTATTATTTATGGAGATAAAAAAGTTACGTGAGGATAAGTTTGAAGTTGTTTTACATATGGAGGATTTGGATAAGTTTAATATTAGTCTTTCACAGTTTATGGCTACAAAAATTGAAGATTTTGATTTCTTTAGTGTTATTCTTAATTATATAGATAAAATTTCTCGTTTTTCTATAAGAAATAAAAAAGTTATTTTTGAGACCTTTTTTGTTGATGATTCTTATTTTTTGATAGAGTTATATGTTGTTGGTATTCTTTCTGCTAATGGCGTTTTCCTGCCCAAAATAGGCAAAGATTTCTCTGTTTCTGATAAAGTTCCTATGATATTCTGCTTTTCTTGTTTTGATACTGTTTGCGATTTTTATAATTATATTTCTAATTTTGATAAACTGAGGCAGTTATTGGATTTTATTGACTTTTTTAGATATAAGGATAAGTATTTAATGATTTTGAAATCTGATATTTTTTCATCTGATTTATATGATACAGCTTGCTTGCAAATTTCAGAGTTTGCTGATTTTGTTTCTTGTTCCAATATTTTGGTAAGTAAAATTGAGGAATTGGGAGTTAGTATTAATATATAATTATTCGGGACACATAAATGTGCCCCGTTCATTATATTCAATTATTTTGTTTCCCTGTTTGCGATTTCTATAGCTTTTGTTACGATATTTCCACATGTTTTTGAAGATACATTTCCCCATCCGCCTTCTTTTTTTACTTCGTCATATACTCCTAATTCTTTTGCGATTTCTTCTTTTAATTTATCTGACATTAATCCCTTTCTAGCCATATTATTTTTCTCCTAACGAGAAGATATTTAAATTACTTTCATTATATTATTACTTTCTTAATTTTATATTTTTTATATTATCTTTTTATATACATTTTTAGCTGTATTTATTTCTCCGTTTCATTAATATTTTCTTAATTAGCTTTCTTGCATTTTTATAATTTATTTTTTTCTTCTCAGTATTATTATGTCTACTTATATTGTTTTTATTCATATTTTTATAAATAATTTTATTTCATAAATTTCTCGCGTTATGCTGTCCAGCTTTGCTAAATGGCAATTATTTTTCAACGTTTATGTTGTTAATGTTCCGTTTGGTGTATTTATTATAACTAATATGTCTTCTTCTTTTCCTGTTTCTGCATTTATATATACTAAGAATTCATTGTCTTTTATTTTTCCTTGGAATTCCCAGCAGTATATCTCAGTATCATATTCTGTTGGTATTATTGCTAGTCTCTGATTTGTAATTTCCAAATTTTGGTTGATTTTTCCTCGTGCTTCTTCTACACTTATTATATTTTGACTTAAATTTCTCGTAGTATGGCAGTTAAGGTATCCTGTTGATTCAAATCCTAGTATTTCTCCATCATCTAATGCTATTTTTATTTTTATTAAGTCTGGATAACATATTACTCCGTTTTGTTCATATGCATAATTTATTGTGACTATTCCTTCCTGCGTTAAATAATATGTTTCCTTCATGTTCGTATATCCTCTTTCTTGTAAAAATCTTAATGCTCTTTCATTTGCTTCTTCTTTTGATATTGTTTCATTTTGTATGTCTCTATTATAATTTTGGTATACTACATGTCCACCTTTTTTTGCTACGGAAATGTCCATTTCATTTTCTGTGTTTTTTAATTTTATATGAAAGTCATATGACGGTATATTTCCATTTTCTGAAAATCCATTTGAGTTTATTTCTTGAATTTTATCTTCTCCTATAAATTTTTTTGCTATTTCTTTTGCTGATTCTTCTTCTATTTCTTCTCCTGTTAAACCTTTTCTTTCTCTACTTGTCATATGTTCTGAAAATGCTCCATCATATATTAATCCTGTATAGTCATCAAATGTTCCTTCAATAGAGTCGAAACTATCTTGTGATATATTACTTACTTGTTGAGCTAGTTCTGTACCTTTTTTCCCTGTTAGTTCTTTCCAACTGATTGTTCCATTGTTTAATTCTTCTGATAATTCATTTAATGCATTTTTGAGCTGTATACTATATTCATGCATTTTTGATAGATTGTCTAGCTCCTCTTGTGATAATTCTTCATTGTTTATATTTTTTCTTGATAATGCATAACTATAATCACTGACTTGATTTAAGAATTTTGATGCATTTGATAGTCCTTCTGTACTTACTGGTATTTGTGACAGGTATGTTTCTGCTAAATTTGCTTCTCTCCATACATATGTTAATGTTTCTGCTCCATGTTCGGCAGATGTAGATATTGCTGATTTTGCTAAATATGTTTCCATACTATCTACATAGTTTATAAATTCGTAAAATGAGTAATTATATGAGTTTTCCATTGCTAATTCATATTTCTGATTATTATTATATAACATCACTCCTAATACTATTGCTGCAATTAATATTGCTAATACTACAATTGTAGCACCATATTGTTTTAACCAATTTTTCATTCTTATTTTCCTTTCCGTTTATATTATTTAATTAAACACTTATTTTTTGTTTACTTTAATGTTAAAATATTTTTCTTTAAGTGGTAATTATTTACAGAATTTGTGCTTACCTATAGTTGTAATTTCTTGCCTTGACCATATCCAACTGTTGGTTGCTGTGTTTGGGTTAAAGTAGTAGATGGCTCCATGTGTTGGATCCCAACCATTTAGTGCATCTTGTGCTGCTTTTACTACTGTTGAGCTTTCAGCTATTGGCACATTTATTTGCCCGTCTGATACTGCTGTGAATGCTCCACTTTGATATATTACTCCAGCAATTGTATTTGGAAAGTTTGGACTACTTACTCTGTTTAATATAACAGCTCCAACTGCTACTTGTCCTTCATATGGTTCTCCTCTGGCTTCTCCATTTATGGCTCTTGCCATTAGTTGTAAATCTGAAGTTGAGCCTGAGTTTGATGCACCATATGTCTTGTTTGAGTTTTTAATTAATTTTACATTTATCAATATTAATAAAATTAATAAAATTGTTGTAATTATTATTTTCTTTTTCATATTTCCCTCTCTTTTTAGGTTTTTATTTTTATTTTGTTTATTTTTTCATAATTTATACATTTTTTCTTTAATTCGTAAAAATTTAAAATGTTTTTATTTTTTTATAAAGTAGTAATCAATTTTATTTTTTTTGCATATATTATTACTAAGTGTTAGTTGTTAGAGAATGTTATTGGGGTTTGTATGTGTGATTTTATTATATAAAATCACAATGAATTATTAATAATGATGGTTAATGATGAATAATAACACCTTCCAAAATATTTTTTCTATATGTATTGACTTTTTTGTTTATATTTGGTATTATAATTAAGCATTATTTTGATATGAAATTTTCTGCTAGATAAATCAAAATTTTGTGTTTTGAAATTTTATATGTTGGTATAGTTTAGTGATAAAACATAATATTGCTAAAGGAATAACTTATATTTAAAATACTAATGTTTTGCACGTATAATTTAGTGGTAAAATACGGCCTTGCCAAGGCTGATTCGCGGGTCCGATTCCCGCTACGTGCTCCAAATGTGCGATACTAATGTATCGCAATGAATAATTAATAGTGAATAATTAATAACGAATAATATTTTAGTAATACTAAAAAGCACATTTGGAATTATTCATCATTCACTATTCATTATTAATTATTCATTAACAGGTTTATGGCGCCTTAGCCAAGCGGTAAGGCACGAGTCTGCAAAACTCTGATGGTCGGTCCGACTCCGACAGGCGCCTCCAAATGTGCGATGTTTACACATCGCAATGAATAGTTAATAGTGAATAATGAAGAAT
>CAPYID010000009.1 GCA_948739805.1 uncultured Clostridia bacterium
ATATATAAAAATTAAAGATTATATAAAAAACAATATAAGAAATTGGAAAGAAGATAGATATTTTTAAGAAAATGCTTTGGAGAACGGGCGATTACTAATCGCCCCTACTTCTCTTGGTCTTTGTAATATTTCTGTAATATGATTAAATTACCCTGAGTTGCTGGATAAAAGTGTTGACATAATGTTGGAAATATTATATAATAGTTTAGAATTTCGAATAAATTTCGAAAACAAACTTATTAACTCTATTGACCTATTCTGTAGAAATAGGTAGAAAGGAAAACGCTTATGCATTTTTATGATGAAAAAAAACTAACGGAACGGAAAGTCTTTGCGACATTTCAAATTTACTTTGATGAAGCTTTACCTGGACTTCCCCTGCTTGTTGACGTAGTAAACAAGCATTTATGTAACAATGGGGCTTTGCTTTTTGGATTCCTTGAAAGTGATAAAGCCTTGAACCTTGAGTGTTGTAAAAGAGATATGTATGGTCAATTTCGCTATGATAACTTAACATATATGTTCTCTATTTATTCAGTTCAAAAAAAAAGTATCACTTGTATTGAACATAGGGACAAGTCTTCTTTGATATATGATGTCCCTCTCATTCATGTTAGCAACGCACTATATGTTGCCCAAGAGGAGTATAACACCCTAGTATCGCTCGAATATGAAGAGCCTAACTGTGATGTAACTAGTGCAAAAGATTCACTTTTGTTAAAGATTTATGAACCAGAACGTAGTTTGGATCTTACTTGCTTGTCAGAATACTTTAAGAATGAAGTATACTCTGAAAGAAATAAGGAATAAGTTGTTTTTCTAAAGTACTGCCCTTCGTGCTGATATGCATAGCATATTAGTACAAGGGTGTTTTTATTTTGGTCTTAAATTTTTCACATTACAGGATAATGGTTTTTTTATATAAATTTTACACTTATTTTTTCACATATTTTATTGAAAATTCATATAAAAGAGTATATAATATGTTGGTATTTTATAAAGAGAGTGGGAATTCGTTGTGAAAGATATTCATAGTTTGATTACATATAAAAATATTTATTTTATTGGTATAGGCGGTGTTAGTATGAGTGGTATTGCTCATACTCTTAAGCATTTCGGTTTTAGGGTGTCTGGTAGTGATGCTACTAATTCTGATACTATTCAAAATCTTATTAGTTGTGGCATTCCAGTTTCTATTGGTCATAACACAGATATTATTAAAAATTTCGATTTGGTTGTTTATACTGCTGCTATTTCTAAAGATGACCCAGAGTTAGTTATGGCTCATAAACTTAATATTCCTACTATGGAACGTGCTGTTTTTTTAGGTTTACTTACAAAGTGCTTTAATGATACTATTACAGTTTCTGGTACTCATGGGAAAACTACTACTACATCTATGATTTCTCTTTGTTTTCTTAATGCTAATCTTAAACCTAGCATACAGGTTGGAGCTTATTTAAAAAATATTTCTGGAAATTATATCGTTGGTAATAGTGATTATTTTATTTTAGAGGCTTGCGAGTATGTAGAAAGTTTCTTGCACTTCTTCCCTAAGTCTGCTATTGTTTTAAATATTGATAATGACCATTTGGATTATTTTAAAAATATTGATAATATTCAAAATGCTTTTAATAAATATGTTAAGTTATTACCTTCTAGTGGATTACTTGTTACAAATGCTGATGATAAACGTTGTTTAGATTTAATAAATTTTACTGATGCTAAGGTTATTACTTATGGTATTAATAATACTAATGCTAATTTTATTGCAAAAAATATTAGTTTTGATGATAATGGTTTTCCTGAGTTTGATGTTTATAATAAAAATGAATTTTATTCACATATAAAGTTACATGTCCCTGGAATTCATAATGTTTTAAATGCTTTAGCTTGCATTTGTATGTGTTCTTATTATAATATTGATGCTGAAATTATAAGTTGTTCATTATTAGAGTTTACTGGTGCTAATAGAAGAATGGAGTTTAAGGGTAAGTTTAATAATAATGTCTCTGTTTTTGATGATTATGCTCATCACCCTACTGAAATAAATGCTACTGCGTTAGCTATTAAAAATAAAAAGTTTAATAAGTCTTGGGCTGTTTTTCAGCCTCATACTTACAGTAGAACGAAAAATCTTTTGGATGATTTTGCAAGTGTTTTGTTGAATTTTGATAATGTTATTATTACTGATATTTACGCTGCCCGCGAAAAAGATACATATGGTGTGTCTTCTAAAGATTTAGCTGATAAATTAGCTTCCCTTGGTGGAAATGTTAATTATATTGCCGATTTTAATGATATTGTCTCTTTTTTAAAGGATAATGTTTGTGATAATGATATCGTTTTAACTATTGGTGCTGGTACAGTTACAGAGATTGGAAATATGTTAATCGATTAAAATGCCTTGATGCCCTTTGGGCATCAAGGCATTTTATTTCTATTTTGCTTCATTCATTTGTTTTACCATTATGTCTGCAAAAACGGCATATCCTTGTGTTGGATTTTGCACTAGTACATGTGTTAGAGCTCCAATTAGTTTCCCATTTTGTATTATTGGACTTCCACTCATTCCTTGTATTATTCCTCCTGTTTTTTCCAATAATTCTTCATCTGTTACTTTTAATAACATACTTTTATTGTTTGAATTATTATTTAAATATATTTTTTCTATTTCTACAGTGTATTCTTTTACTTTTCCATCTTCTAATGCACATAATATTGTGGCTTCTCCTGTCTTGATTTCATTTCTTAATGCTATTTTTGTGGTTTCTGCTGAACTTCCCTTTAATTCATTTATATTATCTATTTTTCCATATACACCATAGTATGTGTTTTTTGATATTGTTCCTATATCTTTTTGACCTTCCACTATTCCTTGTATTCTCCCTGTTTTGCCATTTTCCCCTTTTATGATTGATACTACACTTGTATTTGTTATTTTTCCATCTGATATGTCTATTAGTTCTTCTGTGTCTACATCTAATATTCCATGTCCTAACATTGCTACTTTTCCTGTATTTTTATCATAAAATGTGGCTGTTCCAACTCCTGCTGCTGTATCCCTAACCCATAATCCTACTTTATAATTGTTTTTGTCTGTTTCAACTGGTGTTATATTTGTTTCTAAAGTTTTATTATTATGAATATATGTTAATTTTATTTGTTTTCCTTTTGAGTTATTTATATATTGTGTCATGTCTTCTGTGGATATTATTTCTTCATCATTTATCTTTGTTATTGTATCTCCTTCTTTAATTCCTGTGTTTTCATATGGTTTATATGGCTGATTATTTTTTCCATAGATCTCAGACATGCCTACTACTAGTACCCCATTTGTATATAGTTTCATTCCTATTAGCCCACCTAATGGTATGACTTCAATATCTTCTATTACATTTACAGATACCTCTTTTACTTTTATTCCAAATAAGTTTATTCCAACATTAATTGTTTCTTCTTTATTTGCATAGTTTTCACTTGATGCTTGTACTGTTTCATCATTTTGTATTCCATCTATATCATTATTAGATACTTCAAGTGCTTTTACACTCATGCCAAATATGGTATTTATTTTTAGTTCTTCTTCTTTGAATAATATTATATTATCTGGAATATTTGTTATGTCGCTTATATATACTAGTGCTATTAATAAAATAGCTATTATTGTTGATATAAAAATTTTCTTTTTCATATGGTTACCTCTTTTATAAGATAACCATTATTGGGGTTTTTTAAACATTAAAATTTTATAGTGTTTACATGTTTATTAAGATAATTTTTGAATTAATGCTTTTTTTAATTTATCTTGTGCTGTATATTTATACATTAAATTTTCACCATAATGTTTTTTTAATGATTCATATGTATCACCATTTGCTAATCTTTCAGAATAAAATTTTTCAATATCTTCTCTGTTTACAGTAATATTTAATTCTTCTCCTAATGCCTGATATACTAAATCTTCTTTTATACTTTCTCTAAAATATTCTATATTTTCTTCTGCAAATTTTTGATAAGTATCATATCCATATTCTTTTTTAATATATTCATCTAAGTCTATATTATTTATTTTTGCACCTAAGTCCATACTACTATAAGTATCACCATAATACCCATTTAATAGTTTTATTGGTATATCAACTTGTGAGTCATCTACAATTCTCTGTAAGATAGAATTTATTTCATGTTCTATATTATCTCCATCTGTTGGCTTATATTTCGAATAATCTGTTGGCAATTTTACACATTCCTTTATATTAATATCTAGTTTTCCTTTTTCAAAGCTATCAAAATATGATAAATTCCCATTATCATATATTATTCTGTCTGATGTATCTTCTGTTTCTGTTTTTTCTTCTATTTGTGGTGTGTTTCCTTTATTTTCCTTTGATTTGAAGATGAATATTACTACTATAGTTATTATTATAAGTATTAGTAATATTAGTAATAAAAATACATTTTTGTTTTTTCTTTTCATGATATTACCTCTTTCCTTTTTAATACGCATTTTTAGTTGAATAGAATGATATTTTCAACTTTTCGCTTATTTTTTAAGGGACAGACTTTTATGCGATTGAAATTTGTATACCAAATTTCTCTCGCATTGCCTGCCCCCTATATTATTCCATAATAATTTCATATGTTTCTTATTGCCCATCTACCATTACTACTCCTGAGTGTCTTGCTGTTATAGTATTTGAACTGTTTCCTGTTACTTGATAAAAAAAGTTTTTTAATACTTCTGATAATGTTTGATTACTATTTATTACTCCTGCTGAGAACATATCACCTTGCTTTAAATATACTGTTCCTTTATCAAGTTCATCTTCTATTTGTGTTGTATAAATTGAATAATATGTGTTTTCACCTATTGTTTGCTGACTTGAACTTGCTGTTTTTTTACTTGGATTTTCATCTAAACGTTTTAATTCTAAATCTACTGAATAGGTATTTCCTGTAGAAGTAATTGTTTCTATAAAATCATCATAGTTATCTTGTGTTATCTTTCCTGTTTCTCTTACTTCATCTACAAAGTCTACAGTTGCTGTTTGAACTGCTATTTGTGATATATCATCTGTTCTATCTGCCATTGTTATCATTGGAAATACAAATAATAGTATTGCTGCTAAGATTATTGTTACAACAGTAATTAAAGAATCTCCCATTTAAATCCCCTCCTTTTATATACATTAAAGCAATAGTGATTTAATTTTTTATATAAATTAGTTCTCTTTTTTTAGTATAACGAATTGTTCCATATACTAACAAATCTGTTTCTTGTTCATCATCGTCTTTAATGTATTCATTTCTATCAATTTGTACAATACATTCTGTAAAAGTAGCATCTTTATATGTATTTAATAAGCCATGTCCATTTATTACTGCTTTATGCTTTCCTGCTATATAGTTTGGATCGCCTTCATTTACTCCTGGATTTCTTAAACTAAAATTAGTTTCTCCTCCATACATATCACAGTTTACTCTTTGTGCTATGTTATTGTTTTGATATGTGTTTGATGTTAGCCATGATGTATATACAGAATCTTTTTGATGTTGACCGCCCTGACCAGTTGCATATATTCTTTTTATTAGTGAGTTTAAGTCTGAAAAATTTGTATCTGTATTTACATTTAGCTCGTTCATATGATTACCTAAAGAGTTAACCTTTTTTATTATTTTATCATTTAAATATGTAGATATTTGTTTTTTTATATTATTACTTTTAGTTATTTGTTCTTGTGAAGCTCTGATTTCTCTATATTCATCCCAAAGACAACTAGACACTTGTGATTCAGTGTCTAAGTCAAATCTTGCTACAATGTTTTCATCATCTATTATAGTAACACCATAACCTTCCTCAGCATATCTATATATTGTTGGTATTATGTCTTGGAATTTTACTTTTCTGTTTGCTCCTTCATTTGTGTCTGCATTGTAGTTTATATATGTAGTTTTATCTATTGCAGTAAATACCATGTCTGCGGTATCCTTTGCAAGAGTAGTCATACGGAAAAATACAGTTAATGCTAGTGCAAATACAAATACGGCAAAAAACATTTTTAGTGCTTCAGCTGCGTCCTCCATTTGACCCCCTCCTTATATTTAGTTTGTTTTTTTGGTTATACTTATTGAGTCAATATATCCTTCACCATCAGTAGTTTCCATAACTACCTCATATCTAGCAGAAGTAGTTATTTTTGAAGCTGCTGCAGTAAGTCCATTTTTATTATCATGAAGATATGTCGTATTCTGACCATTACCTATCTTACTTTCACCAGTAATAGTAACATCGACAAAATGTTGACTAGTCTCTGTATTTGTTGCATTACTTGTAGCAACCTCCTCTAATAATTTTTTTACTGCAGAACCTTTTTGAGTACCTTGATATTTATTAAATTGGTTGTTAAAAGTCGAAACAGATTGACTTGTTGTTAAATCACCAACCTGATCTGTAACATCTTGTGATGAGTTTACTATCATCATACCAACACTAATTAAAACTATAACAATTAAAACCGCTCCTGCTATTAATAACGCTTTTGACGCATTCTCCATTTTTTATTCCTCCTTTGATATTTGTATAAATTTATATTTTAGCTTTATTTCTACATAAAGCAACATTAAAACCTTTTTTCACCTATTATTATTATCGCACAATTATGGTTTAAAGTCAATAGAAATTTTTGGCTTTTAACCTGTTAGTTCAAATAATAATTTGTTTACTCTGCCATATGAGTTATAGGTTATATCCTTACATTTAAATTCTAATAAGTTAAAATTACTTACAAATCTTTCTGTTCCTAATGAGGCTATTGTTTCCATTGCATATGTTATGGTTTTATATTCATCTTCTGTACTTAACATTTCTATTTCTATTCTCATACAGTATTTATTATCATCTAGGTAAATCCCATCTTTATTTTTTTCAATATTATATTTCTCATTATTATTAATTGCATAGTTTATTAATGAGCCGATATTTGTTCCATATATAGTCTTATCTTTATATTGTTCATATTCTAAGTTGAATTTTTTTACTTCATTTCTTTGTTCTTGATATTGTACCCATATTAAAATAAGTGGTGTAATTATCACAATAGCAACAATAATTAATATAATAATTCCTTTTTTCATATTCAATATTTACCCTTTCGCTTTTTAATAATATTGATATTATTTTAAAGTTTTCTTTTAATGATTTCTGATAACATTTTCTATAAAACCTCTATACTTAATTTTTTATTCAAATCTTCTAATTTCAATTTCATTTACTCTAACTGAAGCACCATTTATTCTGACAACACATTTAAATTTATATTCGCTAAGGTCAGGATTTTCTCTAAGTTTATTTGTCTCTAAAAATTGAGTCCTAGATTGAGTCCTAGGATATTTTAATTCAGTTCCGGTCTTCTTTTTTTAGAATTAAGTTGATTTTTTCACTATCATTAACTGTTGTAGCATTCCAATCTAATACTTGTTCTACTAAATCAACAACATCTTCAGAATATAGATATTCGCCATCACCTGTTGCGTATTTTGTATATTTAGTATTAAATTCTATTGTTTTTTGATGTTCAACTCTTTCCTGATAATTTTCAGCAAATGCTCCTACATTTTGAAATGCATAAGCAAATATACTTAGTACTATTACACCAATTAATACTTCTCCAGCTATTAATAATGCTCTTGACGCATTTTCCATTAGTTTCCCTCCCCATATGATGAGCCTTTTATCTGTTCGAAACTAATTTTCTTTACTCTACCACTTGAATCAAATTCTACTTTTGAACATTTAAATGTTTTTCTTTTAAAATCTGCTATTCCTCTATATGTAACTTTATATTCAAGTACTGTACCTTCCTCATCAGTTTTTGTTATACTTTTATTTTCTTCTTTATCATCTGATGATTTTAAGAATTCTTTTATTGGTTCTAAATGTTCACTTAAGCTATATGAATTAGGATTTTTAAATTCAAAGTTTCCTGCTCCATATGTTGAATTTTTAGTCTCATCCAATTTAAGAACATCATATTTATCTGTTTGAGTATTATATCTATATACATATACTGTATCTCGTATTGAATCATATCTTAACTTAAAGGATATATCTACAAATAATTCATCATTAGGATTTTTTTCTACATTATTCAATTTGTTGTTACTTACTGCTAAGTTTAAGGCAGAGATTACATCTGTACCATACATTGCATTTTTATTGAAAGCTAAATATTGCTCATTAAATTCGTTAACTTCTTTTAGTGTTTCTTCATCTTGCTTTGTCTCTGCCATATGGGTTATATTTGTGTATCCATATATAAATATGGAAATTGTAATTATTGCTATAAGCATTCCTCCTGCCATTAATAATCCCTTTGCCGCATTATCCATACACATTCCCCCTTTTCTTGCGGACGCCCAAAGAGCGTCCCTACATATTGTATCTTTAGATTATCGAAGAATTGTTCTCAAATCCAACGCATTTATATATAAATTCTTAAATTGGAACATAATTGTTTTTTGGCTAGGCGCACGAAGGAGATATTCCCGCAGGCGTGCGTTTGCACGTTGAGGAGAAATCGACTGAGTAGCAACAACGCCAAGGGAAAATTATGTTCCAATTTTATACCATACCTTGCATAGTAGACATAGAAGACCCCATATTCATAAGACCTAATACAACTAATGGTGCAATCAAATATCCTACAAATAGAACTATCATTGGAGCAAAACCAAATACTTTTCCTACCATACCTTTTTTACTAATCAATTGTTCATTTGACTCTTTTCTTTTTTCTTTATAGTACTCTCTTTCTGTCTCTAATTCATCAAAAGCCTCTTTTATTGGAATTTTCTCCACAGCAGCTTGTAAACTTTCTACTATTCCAACAAATTTAGGATATGTAGCATCTTCTTTTAGTTCTTCTAATGCTTCCCAAGCTCCACTCTCATAGTTATTAACACATTTTGAAATTGGTACCCTGAATATATTAGAATATCTTTCTATCCATTCTAATATCATTTCAACATTTACCCTTTCAATTTTCATAAGCATAAGAATAATTGTCTGGAATTGCATTACTTCGTCTTCCATTTCTAGTTCCCTCATTCTCTTTTGGAAAATCAATAATATGTTTGGGAACATATATGCAACTGCACAAAAGCCCATTGAAATAAGTACTTCATACCATTGAATTTGGCTTTCTGCATTAATCGTTTTTAATTTTTTATATACTCTATCTGTTGCCATATCTAATGTTTCATCATTTGCTTCTGCATAATAACTTGTAAGAGATAATTCAAGCCTAATTCTATCCTTTTTTATATTGTTATCTCCTTTTAATTTATTTAATATTGCATTGTCTACATCTCTTATTCTTTCGCCTTTCTTTTTTTCTGTTGTAGACATCATCATTGAAGTAGTACCATCTTCCATTAATACTTCTTCATAAACCCATTGTGTTGCTACATTATGTACATAGTTAAATATAAATAACGATAATAAAAATGTTACTAATGCCATTGCAAGTTTGTTTACATACATCCATTCAATTTTTTGTGGTGAAGCTGAATCTTTTAATAATTTTGTAATTTTCATATATTCTTTTGTTTTTTTCTTTGGCATGAATGCATTTACAATTGTTTTTGTAATTGGTCTTTTATATAGTTTTGCTTGCCACGGGTTTTCATTTTCCATTTCCATTACATTGTTTTTGGTGGTATCTTTTACTTTTCTAATCATTACATAACATATAATTGTTAATATTAGTACAATTAATTCTGCTACTGTTCCTAATTTTCCATTATAAAAACTTTCTACAAATGTAAAGTTTGATATAGCCCAAGTTTTTAATGGTTCTAATAATAAAACTGCTATTAATGCTATTACTGATAAACTTTGGAATACATAGTTTAATTTATCCCTTTTTAATATTTCTAGTTGCATTTCTTGTGTAATATTGTTTAAGTTTTTTAAGTATAATGATGAACCTGATTCTGTTTTTCTATCTCCAAATTCTTTTGTTAAGTATGATAATCCTGCAAATTCTTTTAAATAACTGTTTGGTGCTATATCATAGTATTTTTCTAGTTCTGTTTCAGGGTCATCTGCTATTAATATTTCATATATTTTTTCTGCTTGTAATGCTACTTCTTCTTCATTTGTTTGTGCTACTTGGTATATTGCTTCTTCTACCATGCTTGATTCATGGTATGCATGTCTAATTTCTGCAAAAAATGTTATTTGTTGTTTTAATAGTAAATTGTCTAGTTTGTTTACATTTCCTTCTACTAAGGATTCGACTATAAAGATTTCAAATAATAGTAATGTTACCATTAAAAGTGTATTACTTGCAGATATTGCAATTATAAGAATTGTTAAAGGTATAACCCATATAAGTGCTTTTGTTAAAGAAGATGATGCTTGTCTTCTTGTTTGATATTCGTCTTGAATGTTTATTATTTCTAGTCTTCTTCTAATTTTTAATAGATATCTTTTTATTCCTGGTATTTTTAGATATATTGTATATAATTTCATATATAAGACATCCATTGAGAATTTATTTGTTTCTGTTCCCTGTTTTAATTGTTTTGCAAGTTTTCTGTCACCTTTGTCTAGCTTTTTCATTAATGATATATATGCCAGAACTATAATTCCAAAAATGGCAACAGCAACAATTATTATGAATTTTAACGTATTAGTTGACATCTTTATTTAGCTCCTCCTCTCTTTCGTTATGTTTTATTATTTACTGGTTTTGGCTTTTTTTGCTCCATTTCCCCAGTTTCTTTCAATAAATGCATCAAATTCTTCTATATCAGTTTCATCCATATTTATACGCATTTCTTGAATATTTTTGTCAGAGATTTTGTTTGTTAATACATACCCATCTCCTCTGAATTCCATTATGTTTACATAGTCATATTTTTGTCTGTCTGTAACATTTTGAAAATAATTTGTTGCATTGTCCATGAATTTTTCTATTTTTCCTTCTAATGTTTTTTCTTTTCTGTAATCTCTAGTGTATGGGTTTGCATTTTCTATTGGAATACATTCAGTTACTCTTTCTATGTATCTTCTTCCTCTAAAGTCTTTTACTAAGTGTATGTCAAAGTTTAATACTTGTATAACTTGCTCTTCTGCTGTTTTTTCGTCTTTAAATACTCCTGTTCTTAACATTGAGTTTCTTAGTGCTGTAACTAAGTTTGGAAATGTTTTTGCATGGTGTGTAAATAGAGTGAATTTTGATGCAACTTGGGCTGCTTGTATCATCCAAGCTGCTACTGGGTCTGTTGCAACCTCACCTATGATGTTAACTGAACCATCTGTCTTTTTTTGAACATCTAGTCCCTCTTGTCCTGAAACTGTTTCTGTTTCTCTTAATGATAATATGTTTCTGGTTGGATATATTTTTCTTAAGTGTAACTCGAAAGCAGTTTCCTGAACTCTTATGTTTAGAGTTTCGTAAATGTTTTCTATCATTGCCATAAGCATTGTTGTTTTACCACAACCTTGTTCTCCTGTAAGTGATATTATTCTTGCTCCTTTTACTAAAAATTTTAATAAGTCTATTGCTTCTTCTTTACCATCACATTTAATTATTTGTTCTAGTGTTGCACGTTTTACGTCAAATTTTCTTACGAAGAAAGCCCATGTTTCTGCCATACTCGGTCTAACAACAACTACACGTGAACCATCTTTCATTTCGTTGATTTTATAACCATTTGAGTCTGATAATTGTCCTGGGTTGTTATATTTATATATGTTTTGGCATACTCTTTTTAACTCACTTTCACTTCCAAATGAAAGAAATTCTAATCTTATAGATTTTCCTTGGAAGAATATCCATATACTATCACATGATCTTGGTACTTTGTTGTCTAATACTTGTCCTAAATAGTCTCCATCTGTTTGCGCTACTTGGCTTAGGAATGATTCTGGTAGTCCAGAAACACCTCCTGATACCCCATCTATGTTCATGTCTCTTATTTCATCAATTGCACTATATCCTTTATAATATTGATATATTCTTTGTACTACTATTTCTAGTTTTTCATTGAATTCTAATTGTACTTGCTCTTTTTCGAATATATCGCATATTTCATCTGATGTTATAACATAACAAGGTTTAGCGTCTCCTTGTAAATATTTTAATGATGCTAAATCATATTTTTTTATAAATTGGGTTAGAGCTTCATATCCAAATTCTTGCTTGTATTTGTATATAAGTATGTCAAATTTATCTTGTGGTGTTAATAATGATGGTATATCAAAAGGAATTGATTTTGATATATTGGTTTCATCTACTCCATATTCTTGAAGTAATAGGTCAAACATTATTCCTTTTACATATTTTTTATCATTGACATCTCCATATGTACATCCTTTTAATGCTTTTTTTAATTCGTATTTTTTGTTTTTTCTTCTTTTTAATTCTTCTTCTGATAATCCTATATCATATAAGTTTATTTTTGTAATTTCATCTAGTCTTCTTTTTATAAATTTTGACATTACATCTAAAGAATATGTTTTATCATCTATTTCTATGTCTTTTTCTTCTACTGCATTTTTTTTGCTTAAAATTAGCTTATAGATTCCAAAACCTGCTACTATTATTAGTAATAATATCATTATAAAATTTATCATTATGAATATCTCTCCTTCCCAAGTTTTGTCATTCTAATTTTTGATTACCCTAGTGCATGTAATTCTTGTAGTTTATATATTATTCCTTCACAGAATTTGTTTAATTCTGATATAAAAAATCCATGTTCTTCTTCCATTGTTGCTTTTCTGATTTTTGGATTTAACATCCATTGGTCTAGTATTCCATCTTGTAATGCATCACTGTACATTAAATCATATGGTACTGTATATAGTTCTCTTTTCATTCTTGAACTTCTTACTATATTTTTTGCATTATATTTTGAATTTTTTTCATATTTATTTAATAAGTATATAATATTTCTTCCACTTAATAATTTTTCTTGTTTTTGTAAGTCAACTATTTTTTCAACTTCTTCTATCTTTTGCTCCATGTTACAAACTATTAGGTTTGATGCTTCTAATATTCTTCTTGCTAAGTTTGTTTCTAAGCCTTTTTCTAAGTCAACAAATACCATATCATAGTATTTATTTGCTATTTTTATTACATCTGGATAATCATTAAAATCAAATTTTTCATTTTCATCTTCTGCTATTTCCTTTTTTCCTGCAATTACTTCTAGCCTTCCCTTTAATACTATTTTTGTAAAGTTTCCTACTAGTGTTGGTGTTAATTTTCCACTGTTTGCAAGTTTCATTACTCCTTCTATTCCTGAATTAAATTTTACTTCTTTTAATCCTAAGAATTTCATTGCCGAATTTTCTGATACGCCATATGCTTTGTCTAATCCTATGTCTCCCGCTTCTGTCGAAATTAACAGGATTTTATAGTTGTGTTCAACTGCCATAAGTGTTGCTACTGCTGCTAAAGATGAAGTTTGTCCAATATTTCCTTTTTTACTGTTGTTCCAAAAAGTTATTATAGACATCTATATCCCATTCCTTTCTAATGCTTTTATTATTTTTTTTGCTTCTGGTTCTCTTATTATTTCACCAAATAACATTTCTGTTAATTGTGCTAAACTATCTTTGTATAGAGAACTTATTGTTTTTAATCCAAGTCTATAAATTAATTGATTTTCCATTTCCACATATTTATCATCTAATATTAATGGAAAAAATATCTGTCCTTCATCCCATTGCATTTTAGCTTCTGATGCCAAATAATCTATATATTGGTTGTCTGCTTCATTCATTGACCTTGAAAATATAATTTTTAATAATCTCATTGGTCTTCTAACATTTTTAAAAATTTCAATTCCTTTTTTTATTGAATATAAGTCCATTGCTGTTACAAAACAATTAATATCATTTTGGTCTGCTCTCATGTCTTCTAATATGATTGGATTATCAATATTCATTAATATAACATCATAGTCTGCTGTTTCTTCTGTTATTCCTATGTAATCATATATGTGTTCCATTCTTCTAAAGCCTACTGCTACATCTATTTCTTCCCATGTTGTTATATATGTCATAGTCGGCTCTAGTGTAGGTATTATATATCTACATTTTTGTTCTGCTGTTGTGTCTACTATTAATACTTTTTTATTTTTCATTGTTAGTATTTTTGCAATACACATTATTAAATTAGTTTTATCATATGCACCTATAAATCCGACTTTTTTCATTATACTCTCTCCTTTTTTGTTTTTAAGTTATGCATTTTAAGATAATCCAATTACTTATCTATATTTTAATCAATTATTGTAAATTTTATTTAGTATTAGTTGTTGTTGTAGTTTGTGATTGTTTTGCTTCTAATTGTTTTACATATTCACTTCTTGATTCTTTTTGTGCTTCTATTGATGAGGTTGTTCCTGCTGCTACTTTTCCTTGAGGATCTTCTGATACTAATACTGCTGCATCTATAATATCTGTTCTTCCTGATTTCAATATTGCATTATTATATTTTTTTGTTAATTCTTCTTTTGCTTTTTCTATTACATTAGGATCATTTGCAATTAATTGTAATATTGTACTTTTTGGAACATATGTAACTGATGCTTGTCCTTGTATTCCTGGTTCTACATATGTTGTTGCATACAATTTAGAGCCTTCTATTTGATATGCTTCTACTATCGCATTTGATAAAGTTAATATCTCATGTTCTTCAACATTTAGCCACATTGCTTGTTCGTCTGTTTTTATTACTTTCTTTTTTGCAACTACTATGTAATCTTCTCCACTTGGTAGTTGTAATCTTATATCTATAAAATCATCTTTTTCTAATTCTGTAGGTAGTACTATCATGTTGTATTCTTGCTCTCTTGTACCATTTTCTGTTTTGTTTTCTGCTTCTACTAACATGTCTGTTGATAATACTGTTCCTGTTTTTAAATCTATTTTTGCTAAAGAATTTGCTGTTATTGCTGTTTTATAATTATTACCATTTATTGCATTTTTTGGTACAGCATCTTTTGTTACTTCTACAGTTTTTAGCATATCTGTTATAGATACTTCTCCTTTGTCATTTGTTTTAGCTATATTTGTACCTGCTGAAATATCTTTTTTCAATACATATACTGTTTCTTTTGAATTTTCTATTTCTTCTTTTTCGGTTTGTTGTTTATGCATTAGCCATAAAAGACCTGCTATTACAATTGCCGCTATTATCATTGTAATAAATACTCCTAATAAAAATGAATTTCTTGCTTTTCTTTGCATTGGATTTGATGCCATTTCAAATTCCTCCCTTTTCTACAAATAATCATATCAATTTATATTATACGCTAGATTTTTTCAACATTCAACATTTTATGACTTTTGTAATATAAACGTCATATTGATGTAATAGTTTTGTAATATTTTATTTTGTTTTTGATTACAATTTTTAATTATTTTTTATTTTTTAAAATTTCCATATATTTCTTGTTTATTTTTCTTTATATTGCACATGATATACTATGAAATGATTTGGTAACCAAATTGTTTCTTGCAAAATGTTTTATTCTAGGAGGTGAATGATAATGGCAACAAATTCTAATAAAAAATTAGTTCCAGAAGCTATGGACGCTTTAGATAAATTCAAATATGAAGTAGCTAGTGAAGTTGGTGTAACTTTAAAAGATGGTTATAATGGTAACCTATCTTCAAGAGACGCTGGTAGAATCGGTGGTAACATGGTTAAAAAGTTAATACAACAAGCTGAAAACAACATGGCTAACAAATAATTTAATTACTAGCTTATAATTTTGCAGGAATATTTCTTTCTTACTTTTATGTCTATACATAAAGGCAGGAACTAAATGTTCCTGCCTTTTATTGTTATTTATTATATTATAATATGAATAAATTGATTTTTGTATCGAAAGCTGTCGAATATCAATATTTTAAAATTTTCTAATAATTTTGCAAAAAAGTCTTTACAATACGTAACGTGTGATGTATAATATTTATGAAAGGAGGTAAACTTTTATTATGAGCATGACACCAAAGCAACTATTAAAACTCTTGTTAAAAGAAGGTTGGTTCATAGAAAACCAAGAAGGCTCACATATAAAGCTAAAAAAGAGTGGATATACAAATATAATTTTGCCTATGCATAACAGAGATTTAGCACCACGGATTACTTAACAAGATTTTAAAGCAAGCTGGGCTTAAATAAGCCCTCCTTGTGTCATATTTATAATAAAAGGAGTAATATTATTATGAAAGAAAATACATTGTTAACTTATCCTGCTATATTTACATGTGAAAATGGTCAATATTGGGTTGAATTTATTGACTTAGATGGTTGTTATAGTGATGGTAAAACGTTAGCAGAAGCAATGGAAAACGCAAAGGAGGCGATGGGATTATATTTAGAAGATTTAGAAGAATACCCAAAATGTACTGATGATATAAAAAATATATCATTAGAAGAAAATCAAATAATATCTTTTGTTTCTATTAATTTACTAGAACACAAAAGAAAATATGAAAATAAATCTATAAAGAAAACACTTTCTATTCCTGCCTGGTTAAATACTGTTGCAGAAAAAGAAAACGTAAACTTTTCGCAACTATTACAAAAAGCATTAATAGAAACTTTAAAAATTGACAATATTCAAAAAAAATAGTATAATTCATATAATCATAATAAAAAGTTTATCTCAAAAATGAGATTAAAGCTAGTCATATAAATGGCTAGCTTTCTTTATTTTATTTTGCCACGAAAAACTTAACTCATATCAGGGTGATCTTCATCGATTACTACAAAAATCTGTGTTTGTATGGGTAATAAATTTTAAAATTATAATTAATGATAATGTTTAAATTCCTATTATTTCACGGACGGGAAATCGCTCGCCCCTACATATATTATTCATCATTCACCATTCATTATTAATTATTCATTGTGATTTTATATAATAAAATCACACATACACCCCCCAATTTATATATGAGGCAGCTATTCTTCTAACAACCAATCTATTACGTTCTTATGAATTATACCGTTTTGTGAAAAATCAAATTTATCCATTGTTATTACATATTTAGGATAATTATCTTGTATATTTTTAAATGCCCCAAATTCTCTGTCTACAACAGAATCATCAGCTAAAATGTATGCAACTTGAATATATATTTTTTCTTTAAATCTTGTCGCTATAAAGTCTATTTCTCCATTTTCCAAATTTCCTATCTTAACATCATATCCTCTAGCTAATAGTTCATTATATACAACGTTTTCTAAGTATGCTCCTAATTGTGGTCTTTTTCCAATATTCATTATTTGTCCAAATCCTAAATCTGTTAAATAGTATTTATATTTACCATTTAATATTCTTTTGCCTCTAACATCATATCTATCTGCCTTATTTATAACCATGGCTTTTGCCATATATTCTAAATAATTGTATAGAGTTACTTTTGAAACTTCCCTGTCATCTTTATTTGCAAAATAATTTGATAAACTTTCTGCAGAAAAGTTCTGTGATGGTGTTGTAACTATATATTCTACTATTCTATTAAATAAATCTAAATCTTTTATATTAAATCTAGTTATAATATCTTTTACTAAAATAGAATTATATATATCTGATAAATATGTTCTTGTTTGAATTTCATCTGTTAAAATAAATCTTTGTGGCATTCCTCCCCATGTCATATAATCATCAAATGCTTCCTCTCGATCTTTTTTATCTGTTACATTTTTTAATTCACATACTTCTTTAAATGTGAATGGATAAGTTTTAAAACTTACATACCTTCCTGCTATATGTGTAGCAAGTTCCCCTGATAGTAAATCACTATTAGATCCAGTAATAAAAATTGATACATTTTTAGATGCTTTAAATGAATTTATTGCTTTTTCCCAATTTTCTACATTTTGTATCTCATCAAATAATAAGTAATATTTATCTTTATTTACTATCTTTTCTTTAATATAGTTGTGCAAATCCATATCATTTTTTATAAATGCATAATCTTCATATTCAAAGTTAATATATATTATTTGGGGTTCTGGTATTCCTTTTTGCTTTAACTCATCTATTATTTGTAATAGTATAATTGATTTACCACATCTTCTAACTCCCATTATTACTTTTATTAAATCTTGATCATAAAATGGTCTAATCTTAGATAAATATTTTTCACGAATAATCACATTCCATCCCTCCTCTTCTATTTTATTATAGAATATTTATTAATATTTGTCAATAATTTTGTTTAGTTAACTAAACAAAATTATATTTTTGGTATATTTTGTTTAATGTATCATTGTCAAGGTTTTAATGATGAATTTTTCTGTATTTCCAAGTTTTTTCGTCATTACTCTATATTAATCCTTGTTTAGTTTTTCAGATTCTCTATTTGTTTATATTTTAGGAGATGTAATTGATATTGTTCTTTATGTTGTTTACTTACTGTATCTAAAATTACTGCACATTGTCCTATTATTACTGATAATAGGACACAACCTGTTGCTAGTATTGCAGATGGCACTTTTGTTATATACTTTGTTTTTGCAAATTCAATGAATACTGGTATTCCTACTAACATTCCTATTATAAATACTATAATTGCTACTATTGTGAAGAATTTTAATGGTTTATAGTCTTTATACATACTTACTATTTTTTTGCAAACTTTTATACCATCTTTTATTGTGTGAAGTTTTGAAATGCTCCCATTTGCTCTATCTCTATATGGTACAGATATTTCTTTGATTTTAAATTTTTTGTCTAATGCATGTAATGTCATTTCTGTTTCTATCTCAAAGTCCTCACTCATTACTGGCATATTTTTTACAAATGTTTTATTAAATGCTCTATATCCTGTCATAATATCTTTTAACTTAGTTTTAAATAGACTGTTTATTGTCTTTCTTACCAAGTTATTTCCCCATTCATGAAAATGCCTTTTATTTTCTTTTTTATAAAATCCTTGTGATATTCTGTCCCCTGTTACCATATCTGCTATACCATTTTTTATTGGTTCTATTAACTTATGTGCATATTCAGCTGGATATGTGTCATCTCCATCTACCATTATATATATATCTGCTTCTATGTCCATAAACATTTTTCTTACAACATTTCCTTTTCCTTGTCTATATTCATCTCTTACAACGGCTCCTGCTTCTTTTGCTTTTTGTTCTGTATCATCTTTCGAGTTATTGTTATATACATATATATCTGCTTCAGGTAATTTCTTTTTAAAATCTTTTACTACCTTTCCTATTGTTTTTTCTTCATTATAGCATGGTATCAATACTGCTATTTTATCCATATGTCTTGTCCTTTCTTAATTTAATTTTTCATATATAACAAAATTATCATCATGATATATTGCTTTATAGTCATTGTCTTCCGCTATATATACGTTAATAACATTACTGTTTAAAATTAATGCATGTGTTATACCATATTTTTCAAAAATTTCTTTGTAATTTACTTTTCCAGATTCAACATCAATAACATCTTTTAATATTTCAGTATCATTAAATTCTTCACAATATACTTCTGATCTTGAATCTATAAATGCTTTTATTCCTTTTAATTCTAAATAGCTTCCATAGTTAAAACTATTATATATTCTCATATTTTCTATGTCTATATTTTTTAAGATATACTCTGTTGCTTGAATTGGGTATGATGTAACATCTACAAATTGTACTGCTATTTTTCCTAATATATTATAAGCTGATATTGCTAAAAATATAAAGCAGAATAATACTAGATTTCTAGGTTTATTAAGTAATTTTTCAAAGTCTTTAAATGGATTTACATTATATTCTGCTAGAAGGCTTTTTAATAATCTTCCTAATAAAAATGCTCCTATAAATATCAAATAGAATATACTTCTATATACTGCTAAAGTCATTAGTAAAAATCCTAACATATATATTGCATCTGTTAGTTTTACTTTTGTTTTTGTAAATGCTATTATTCCAATGTATAGTGATACCATAAATAATATACTTCCAGTTTGCATAATATTTAATGGTTGAAGTTCTGCTATATACTGGCTTGAAAGTCCAGTTATATTGTTTTGCAAAAAGATATATGGCACATCTCCTAAAGGTGTTAATAAACCTGTAACCGTTGTTAGAATCATTACTCTTATTAGTTTTAATATATTATTTTTTTCTATTATTAATTTATTATTTTTTTCTGTTACATTAATGTGTATTTTTCCTTTTTCTTTTAATAGTTTTAATATATTATATATTAAGAATTCTGCAATATATGGAAAATAAAATATAAATGATATTATCCAGACACTTGCATGAACATTCGCAATTATTATTGGTATTATAAAAAGTATTATTCCATATTTGTTTTTATTAGTTTTTACTAATTGTTCTATACAGTAAAATTGTAAAATGAATAACCAAAATGTTACTACTTGTGCTCTAGCAGCAAATGCACCTTGCCCAATATATATCGTAAACATCGTTAATATAAATGATAAAATTTTATCATTTACCATTTTGTCTAATATTATATATATTGTTATTGCCGTAATACAAGATAATATTAAAACTAAAATATATATACCCCAGAATCCAAATGAATCATATAATAATGCCTCCACTATTCCAAAGATCCAATGAGAATATGTGTAGGTTAATTCTGTGTGCCATGTGAAATGATCCATCATGTCTATTCCATTTTCTATTATATATTTTCCAATTGGTATATCAAAGAAAGTATCATTTTGGAAACTTTTATCTACTACTGATATTGCAAATAAAGCAACTATGATAATTAATATCCAATTTAATACATTATTTTTCTTCATTATGTTTCTCCTTTTTTAATATTACTCTTTATATAATATAGTTCTAAACCCAAGTGAGTCTTTTTTCTTAGAATAAAGAGCTGTCCTATTATCAAAGTCTTTTATTTTTCCACTCATTACATCATTATATACTCCAGCTGTCCCTCTACAGATTGTAGTATTTTCATAATAGACTTCTGTAGTCATTTCATATGTTGTATCATATAAATCATATATATTATTATAGCTCTTATTTCCAGTATACCTTTTTCCATTTTCATCACTTTTTATTACATCATATTTTAATTTCTCTCTATTTGTTATAATTAACCATTCAAATGTAGTATCATATGAATATGAATTCATTAACTGTATTGTGATATTACTTTTATTGTTTATTTTTTTTATTAATTCTATTGCTTGCTCTTTATCTATATTGTTCCATACTTCTGAGTCCTTTTTTATTATAGGTATTTCTTCATTACTTTTGCCTATTTCATATCTAGCTATATAAAATCCACCATACTTTAGAGAGCTGGCTAAAAAATCCTTATATTCTGTATCATAGCATAAGTCTTTACTCATATATGGACTTTTTGAAAAGTTCCTTTTTTCTAATTTTGCAATTCCTTCTATTTCTTTATTTGTGCATGGAACCCATACATACTGATTTTCATTTTCATCCTGTATTACAAATCCCGTATTCCATTCTCCTTCAACATAAGTATATCCTTCTGGAATATATGGTTCATTATATTTTTGCTGATCATATGTTACATTTATTACAGATTTATAGTATTCTTGTTCTTCTATTTGATAATTGTTTATTTTGTTTTGGTCTTCAGAAATTTCCTTTTCCATTATCACATCTTTTTTTGTATTAATTACTTTATTTCCTATGATTATACCAATTAGCGCAATTACGCATATAAATATTATATTTACTAATATATCATATATTTTTACTTTTTCTCTTATCTTTTTACAAATATTTACTATAGCTCCATAATTTATGATGAAGTTTATGATTAGTATAACTATGCCAATTATTATTAATGAATTTATCATATTTAATTTCATTCCTCTCTAAGGCACTAACCTAGGTTGGAAAAGAATTGTTACCAATTATTTTTCAACCTTTTCCCTTTCCATAAATTTAAGGACACAACTAGATTAAGTTATTATCAAAAAATTGCACTTTTTGATTCACTAATAGTGTAGTTGTGTCCTTTAATTTTATTTTTTCTACCAGTTAAGTTCTCCTACTATTTCAACTTGCTTATTTCCTGGGACTATTTCCCCTATTTCATAACAGTTTACCCCTTGATTTTTTATATGTGTTATTATTTTTTCTGCATTTTGTTTTTTTGCAACTATTGTTAGTCCTACACCTAAATTGAATGTTCTTAGCATTTCTTTATCTTCTACATTTCCATATTTTCTTATTAATTTAAATATTTCTAATATTTGATATTTACTTACATCTATTCTTGCATTTACATTTTCTGGTAATATTCTATTTAAGTTTTCTTTTATTCCGCCTCCTGTTATATGTGCAAGTCCTGTTATTATATTATCTGGGAATAAGTCTTTTATAGTTTTATAGTAACATCTATGTGGCTCTAGTATTGCTTCAATAAATGTTTTGCCTTCGATTATTTCTTTTAATATTTCTGGTGATTGTTTCATTATTTGTCTTACTAATGTATATCCATTTGTGTGAACTCCACTTGATTCTACTGATATTACTACATCACCTGCTTCTATTTTTGAACCATCTATTATTGAATCTTTATCTACAATCCCCACTATACTTGATGTTAATATATATGTTCCTGCTTCTAGTACTCCTGGTTGTTCTGATGTTTCTCCTCCTGTTAATACACAGCCTTGTGTTTTACATGCATCTGCTACTGCTTTTACTATTTTGTTTATTGCTATTTTATCCATTTTTCCACAGATTATAGCATCTTGAACTGTTAATGGTTTTGCTCCCATTACTATACAATCATTTATAAGATGATTTATCATGTCATATGATACATTTTCTAATTTATCATATTGTGCTGCTATTAATTGTTTTGAACCTGGTTCCTCTGTTTTTAATACTAGTACTGGATTTTTATATTCTTCAAATTTTATATCATATAATGATGAAAATGCTCCTATTTTATTTAATACTCTCTTGTTATCTGTTGCAAGACTATCAGCCATTTCTTTTTTGGCCTGATTTGCTTCATCTATGTTTACATCATATTTTAAACTATTATTTTCCATGTTTTATTATCCTCTCTTTATTAATAATATTTTATGTTAGGGTTATTTCTTAGAAGATCGGACGAGTAATGCTCGCCCCTTTATTTGTTCAATTTAATTTGAAAAAGAATTAATATATTGCTAGGCAGACGAAATTGAAATCAATGAGACGTACTGTTGTACGTTGATTTGATTTCAATTGAAGTCTAACAACGCAATATGCTAATTATTTTTCAAATTTGCCTATTAAATCGTATTCCTGTACATCAATAATCTCTACATTTACAAATTTGCCTATTAAATCTTTGTTTTGTGTGTTTTCTATAAATACTACTCCATCTTCGTCTGGAACATCCATATATGTTCTTCCTATTAGATATTTTCTGTCAAATGATTTTTCTTCAATTAAAGTTTTATACGTTTTTCCTATTTTGTTTTTTAGGCATTGTCCTGATATTTCTTTTTGTAATTTCATTATTTTATTATATCTTGATTTTTTCGTACTTGGATGTACCTGGTTTTCCATTTTTTCTGCTGGTGTTCCATCTTCTTTTGAATAAGTAAATACTCCTAGCTTATCAAATTTTGCTTGTTCTACAAATTTATATAGTTCATTAAAGTTTTCTTCTGTTTCCCCTGGAAATCCTACTATTAAAGTTGTCCTTAATATTACTTCTGGGATTTGTTCTCTTATTTTGGTGATTAGTTCTTTTATACTTTTTCCATTACTTTTTCTGTTCATTCTTTTTAATACATCATCTGAAATATGTTGAATTGGAATATCAAAGTATTTGCAAATTTTATCATTTTGCTTTACTACTTGTATTAATTCATCTGTAATACTTTCTGGATATGCATATAAAAACCTAATCCATTCAATTCCATCTATTTTGCATAATTCTTGCAAAAGCTCTGGTAATCTCGCTTTTTCATATAAATCAATTCCGTATTTTGTAGTGTCTTGGGCTATTATAATTAATTCTTTTATCCCTTTTTTCATAAGACTTTTTGCTTCTTCTATAATTTCGTTAAATTCTCTTGATATATATGGTCCTTGTATCTTTGGTATCGCACAATATGTACAGTGATTACTACATCCTTCTGCTATTTTTAAATATGCCATTGTATTTCCTGTAGTAATTACTCTATCTGCCCATTGTAAACATTCATTAGTTATTTCTAGTTTTAATAGCTCACTTATTTTTGTCCATAATTTATTGTAATCCTTGATTCTTATAAATAAATCTACTTCTGGTAATGCTCTTTTTAATTCTTCTTCATATCTTTCTACCATACATCCTATTGCAATAATATATTTACATCTTCCTTTTTTATATTCTGCCATTTCAAGTATAGTATCTATCGCTTCTTGTTTTGCAGATTCAATAAAACCACATGTATTTATAACAATAATATCTGCATTTTTTTCATTATTTACAATATTAAAATTGTGCTTTTTAAATAGTCCTATTACTTCTTCTGTTACTACTAAATTTTTGCTACATCCGAGTGATACAAAGCCTACATTCATTATTTTTCCTTTCACAAATTTATGAAAAGCTTCATAAATTTTATTATTCATTATTAATCATTCACTATTAATTATTAAATGGGGGCACATTCAATGCGCCCCTACATCTAGTCTTCATCTACAAAGTCAAATTCTTCTTTAAATTTTTCTCTAAAAATATTAAATACTGTATTAAGAGTTTCTTCGTCTTCAACACTTACATAAGATTCTTCATCTTCTGAGTCTGTATCTTCAACTTTTAATATAACTACTTCGTCAGCCTCTTCTGTATCATTTGCTGGTAATAGTACAACATATTCTTCTCCATCTAATTCAATTAAATCCAAAAATTCAAATTTAACTTCCTCTCCATTTTCATCATTTAAAACTATAACGTTTTCTAATTCTTCTTCCATACCGTTTTGTTCATTATCCATTATTAATTTCCTTCCTTTCTTAATTTATCGGATACATGCAATGTACTCCTATGCTGTTCTGCTATATATTTTTGATCTATATAATATTATAAATATTTATTCATATATGTTTCTAATATATATTCAGCAGATATAGTATCTACAATGTTCCTTTTATCTTTCTTATTTACGTTAAGAATATTCATAGTTTTATGAGCTGCTACTGTTGTTAATCTTTCGTCCATCGTATCAACTTTGACCTTATTAAATTTACATTTTAGTTTGTGTATAAATTTCTGCGTTATTTCAATTCTCTCTGAAACAGTACCATCCATATTAAAAGGCATTCCTATAACTATTATATCTACTTCATATTTTTGCAAAATTTCCTCTAATCTTTTTAATACTATTTTATCATTTCCTTTATGATGTATTGTTTCCAAACCCTGTGATGTTATTCCTAATGGATCTGAAATAGCTATTCCAACTCTTGCATCTCCATAATCTATCCCTAATGTTCTCATATTATTCAGCTATCCCTATATAATTCTCTACCATTTTTTCTAGTAATTCATCACGTTCAATTTGTCTTATTATATTTCTTGCATTTTTATGACTTGTAATATATGTTGGGTCACCTGATAAAATATATCCTACTATTTGGTTTACTGGATTGTATCCTTTTTCAACTAAAGCATCATAAACTTGTTTTAATGTTTCTTTAGTTTTTAAGTTTTTTTCTCTTTCTAATTTAAAATTCATTGTTTTATCCATTTCCATAATTTACTCTCTCCTTCTTATTTTGCAAAATTATTTTTTGCATTTTTTTAAATATTATTTACATCATGTTCTGTTATAGCTGCATTGTCTAAATATTCTTCTTGCTTTTTTAGAATTTTCTCAAGTGCTGTTCCTTTATAATATGTTGTAAGCACAATGTTTAATTGTATCTTAGCAATTCTTTTCTTTTCTTTTTTACTAGTTTTCTTTTCTTCTTCTACCATTTCTATTTCTAAATTTTCAACCATGTTTTTCATGTCTATTACAAATCTTGTAACACCATCTACTTCTGCTCCTGAAAAGGCTATTACAAATTTTGGTCCCATATATCTTACAAATATATATTCATCTGATAAATTTTCTTTTATATAGTCACACATATCTATAATTACTTGGTTTCCAGTTTCTCTATTGAATTGCTTGTTAATTTGCTCTAAATTTGAAATTGAAAGCATGCATATTGTTGAAGTTGTATATCTATCTATAATTTTCCTTCCTTCATTGAATAAGTATTCACTTGTTTTTAATGCAGAATAATAATCCTCCCTTGTTAGACTTTCAACTATATTTTGATAATTAACTATTCTAAATACAGATAATATGTTATCTTTTACTACTTCAAGTATAGTTGTATCTATGTTATCAAATGCATGTGGTACTCCACTTTCTATTATCCAATATCCTATATATACATTTTCTATATATAGTGGAAAAAACATTGCAGCTTTTGCTCTTCCAAATTCGCTTTTCTGATATGGTAGTCTTTCACTTTCTTGGTCAACTGTAATATATTTTGGTGTAGCTGTTGTTATACTGTCTCTAAATATTTCTTCATTGTGTAAACTTCTAAGGTTGTCCCAATGCTTTTCTTCAACATTTGAGGCTTTTATTACATATTCTGTTCCATTGAATTCTACAATAGTAGAGTATTTTATATCATATTCCTCTATTAAAATTTCATTTATTCTTTTTATCTTTTGGTCTACACTTATTGCATCACCAGCAGTTGACATGAAATCTTGCAATACATTTAATCCATTTATTTTCTGGTTTATATTTTTATAATTGCTAATTTCCTTATGTATCTTTATATTAAATAAAATTAACATGACTATGATTGCAACTAAAACTATTATTACTCCTATTATCCACATATCAGCTTAAGACTCACTCCCTCTCTTATTTGTATTGTCTTTTCATTTGGTTCAAGGTACTACTCATGTCATTTGAGAATCTTGTTCCATTTTGTCCATAGTTTGAATAATTTGCATTATTAGCATTTTCTTTACGTTTTTTCTTAAGTGTACCACCTGATATTACTGGATATACTTGGTCTGCTAGTCTATTTAAGTAATTCATAAATGCTTTATTATATCCTCTTGTAGATATTTCACAATTTGCAATTCCTGATAAATATATTGAATATGCTTCCATATCAAATGGAATTACACTTTTACTTATTGTTTTCATATCAAATAGCCTGTCTTGTATAGACATTTCTGGATCATTATATGTTGACATTCCACCAACTATCATTTCCTCATTTAAGCCTCTTATTTTTTGTGCTTTATTTATAACAGCTTTCAATTTTTCTGGTTGTAAAATATTATTTAATTTTAGTTTTCTTAAAAATTCAGTTAATGGTTGAATTGTAAGTACATCCATACTTTGTACCATATATATTTCCTGTGCTACTCTAAAATATTCTTTATTTGTTGAATAATCACAATCTAATAATACTAAAGAATAATTTTTAACAAGTGTAGTTAAAATGTCCTCAACGTTATTGTATGAATTTTTAATATTAGGTGATGAGGTATATACTGTTAAATTTCTATTTACTTCTATTCCTATAGGATTACCTCTTTTTAAATTTTCCATTGATGAAAATGCAATTTCCCTAAGCTCTTCTCTATTTTCAGTATATATATAATATGAATTTTTATTTTTTGTTAAATCTACTATTGCTGTTTTAATTCCTCCACTTGATAATATATCTGCTATATTATTTACTAAGAATGATACTCCATTTTTGGAAGTTCCTACAAAAGAAACTACCTTTTTATCTTGTGTTAATAAATATGAAATATCTACTTGTTTACCGTCATCTTCAACTTCTTGCAAATCTCTGGCTGATGATGTTATATAGTTATTATTTCTATATATGTTATTATTATCCTCAACAGGTTTTCTTTCTATATTTTCATTTATATTGCTTAGTATATCCTCCCCAAATCCTGGTATTGTCGGAGTTTCTATTTCATCAAATCCTGGCAATGTAGATGTTGGTGGCTCATCGAATATTGGTGATGTTGAGGCTGTTGATTTTTCATAATTTGGTAATGTTGTGTTTGTAGGTCTATCAAAATTTGGCAATGTTGTATTTTCTTGTGGCTCAACTTTTGGAATTTCTACATTTTCCCTTGTTCTAAAACTTGGTACTCTTGGTTGCCTTCTTTCTTGAAATGTTGGAGTGCTTACAATCTCTTCTTCAAAACTTGGTAAAACAGGTGCTATTTCCTCTTCTTCTAGTCCTGGTAATGTTGTACTTGAAGGTATGTCTGTAAGTGGTTCAAATGACGGAATTTGTTCTATTTTTTCAACCTCTGGTTTTACTTGTTCTTGGACTTCTTCTACTGGCAGAGGATTTTTTCTAGGTCTTCCTCTTCCTCTTTTTGGAGCTTCTACTTTTGGTTCTGGTTCAATTGTAACTTTTTTAGGTCTTCCTCTTCCTCTTTTTACTGGTTGCTCTGGTTGTGGTGTTACTCCTTCTACTTCAAGTTCTATAGAGGCTTTTATTGGCGCTGTTGATTTTATTGAAGCTATTGTTTCTATTGGCTCTATTGGTGCTACTCCTTCTATGTTTTCTATCTCTTCGAGTATTTCATTTGTATCATTTCCTACAATTTCTGTTTGTTGAATTGGTTGAGGTACTGACTCTGCAATTTTTCTTACTTCATTACTCTTTCTCATTGCTGATGGTATTATAACTGGTCCTGTAGGTTGTCTTGAATGGCTGTCTACAATTTCTGAAATATTTATATTACTTTTCTTTATTGCTTCTTTTCTTGTTACTGTTCCTCCAGTATATGTCATTATGGATTGATATTTAGGTGATTCTGCCTCAAGTACTGCTTTTACTTCCATTGGTAAAAATTTTATTATTACCCTTAGCTGGTCATCATTATATTGTTCTGCTATACTATTGAAACTTTCTACATATCTGCTTTCATTTTTTCCAAGTTTTCTATAGTGTGCTAATATGTTTTGAATTTCTACTTCACTTACATTTTTTTCGTCTTCTCTTTCATATTCTCCTTGTTCAATTCTGTAATATGTCTTTGCTTCTTTTTTTGTACGAGGTTTATTTAATAAGTTACATACATTTTCAATTGTTCTATCATTTCCAATTAGTGCATCATATACCCCTATTGAAAATAGTTTTACTAACAAGTTGTCTGATTTTTCTCTTCTTTCTGAACATATTACAACTATTGGTATGTCTCTACCTTCTCTATCTATTGCTTCATCACTTATACCATCTAATTTTTCAAATATAAATTTGTCTATTGTGTCATAATTATTGTTTGTAAATGGCTCTAAGTCTTCACTTATTACTATTCTGTCATATGTCTGGTTTCTTTGTAATTCTTTTATTATAGCATTAAAATAATAAACGTTTTTTGATGATATTATTTCTTTATATTCTGTTTGATATACTTTTATTATTTTTTCTGCTATGTCTTCTGTACTAACTGCAAATAAAACTTTCATTTGTTTTTAACTCCTTCCGAATTTTACTACTACTACAAATATAAATGGCAATACTTGACAAACTATAAGTATTGTTACAAATGCTATCATAGCAAAAAATCCTTTGTATCTTGTACCCATATTTCTAATTCCTAATGCATATTGAAATATAGCGGAAATTGATATTCCTAAAAAACATAATGGTATACTTATAAATCTAATTTTGTTTAATATGTATGCTGTTAATCCGTAAGTGTCATCTCCATATGCTTCTACATAATCGTCTAATTCTTTTAGTGACTTTTCTTTTATTTCAACTAGTTTTCCTGTTGTATCTGATTCTAATACATTTCTACCATTTGTTGCGTAAATTTTATATGAAATAAACATAGATAAAATACATATCATAATTAAGAATGCAATTACAATTTTTTTCATATTTAATATCATTCCTTTCTAAGCCACAGACCTAGGTTGTAAAAGATTTGTTACAATTATTTTTTCAACCTTATTTCTTCTTATATTTTTACACACAAAATTGATATAAATATCATACACTACAATTTAAAAAATATCAAGTTATTTTTTCAAATTTATTTTTTTATTGATTATTTCGTTACTATTTACGGATACTACAATTCGCATACATATAATTATAGACACAGGTTGTCCTGTGCCATTTAATTATTTTAGATATGTGGTTGGGTCTAGGTATTCACTGTTTTTTAGTATTTCAAAATGCATGTGTGGTTTGTCTAATACTTCAAAACTTGCTGTATTTCCTACGGTTCCTATTGTTTGCCCACTTGTTACTTTTTCTCCTACTTTTACAAATTCTGCTGTTAATAGGTTTGAATATCTAGTTTCGAATCCATTTACATGTTCTATTATTACAGTTAGCCCATATCTTGGGTCATTTTTTATAGATTTTATTGTTCCCTCTGCTGATGCTTTTACAACTGTTGTTAATTCTGATTGTATGTCTATTCCCGTATGTGTTGTCCATTCTTTTAATGTTTCAGAATATATTAGGTTTTCTTTACTATATTCTTTTATTATTTCTCCTTCTACTGGTTTTTTAAAGGTTGGATCTGGTATTACAACTGGTGTTTCTTGTTTTTTTACTTCTGGTGCTTTTGTTTCTGTTTTTTGTTTGTTTTCTGTTTTGGTCTCCTCCTTATTGTCTGTTTTGTTTTCTGCTTTCTTTTCTTCTTTGCTTTCTACTTTATTTTCATTTGTTTTGTTTTCTTTATTTTCTTCTTTCTTTGATTCTTCAACTGTTTTTCCTATTGAACTGCTGGCTTCTTCATATCCTTCTACAAAGTCTTCTCCTGCATTTCCTTCTGTTATTGATGCTTTGTAGTCTAATGCTTGTTCCCTATATTCTGTATACATTTTGTTTATGTTTACTATCATTGCTGCAATAAGACATAGTACTACTATTATTGTTAGTATTATACTAATATAAGTAATTTTTTTGATTTTCTTTCCCATTTTTACTCCTCCTTTGATATTTAGAGTATTTCCATTTTTTTCTGTTATATACATTTTTGTTTTATAATATTCTTTTTTCTAGTATAGCCTTCGAAGAGCGGACGCCCACATGGCGTCCCTACGCAAATTTTCCACGACATTATTTTATATCTGCTTCTCCTATTCTTTATTTCTATTCCATAATATAGGTCGAGTAAAATTTGCCCTGCAAATTTTCCACGACATTATTTTATATCTGCTTCTCCTATCCTTTATTTCTACTCCATAATATAGGTCGAGTAAAATTTGCCTTGCAAATTTTCCACGACATTATGTTATATTCACAATCTCTACTCCAGTGTAATAATGTTTTATAATTTCTTTATAGGTTTTCCCTTGATTGGCTAATGCGTCTGCTCCTGTTTGGCTCATTCCGTACTCCATGTCCATATCCAGTTACTTTGATGTTTATGTTTTCTCCTTGTGTTGTTATTTGAAAGTTGGCTGATTTTAGCCCTAATATGCTTCTTAGTTCTGTTCCTGCTATATTAATGTTCCCTATTTGTATTGTTTTTACTCTCCCACTTTCTGTGTATTCATGTATTTGTATTGTTCTTTCTGCTCCAAATTCAAAGTTACTATATTTTTCTTTCATTTTTTTTGCTAGTTCTGCATATGTAATATTTACTTCTGAACTATATTGCTCGTATCCTTCTTCTCCGTGCTGTTTCTACACTTTGTAAGTATGGATAGTCTTTTCCTCCCCATACTCCTGATGCTATTTCTGTTTTTCCTCCACTGTTTGCATGATAAAATGCATTTATTATTTCTCCATTATATGTTACTATCTCTCCTATTGTTGTATTTACCGCTTCTACTATTTTATTCCAGTATTCTTCTCTTACATTTTCTTCCCATTTTGATAGTCTATTTTCTTTTGATATCCATGCTTGACAACATGATGATGAATCACATATGTTTGCTTCTCCATGCTTTCCTGCATTTCTTATTATTGTATATATTGTATATGTTCTTGCAACAACTGCTTGCGCTTTTAGTGCTTCTATATTATATTTTGCTGGTATTTCAGCTGATACTACATTACACATATATTCATCTAAATTAACTTCTTCGATTTCATTACTGCTTGTATGTAATAATTTTACTGTTGTATAGTCATTATAATTATATGATGTGTCTACTTTTATTTCTTCTACCTTTTTTTCTTCTGAAAATGTTTGTATTATCTCAAATTTTTTTGTAAATATTATTGGTATTAAAAAGCATAAAAGTATTATTGCTATTATAAATATAATTATCTTTTTCATTATGCCTCCAACCTTTGTTTCATTTTTTCTAATACACTTTTTTCCATTCTAGACACCTGTACTTGCGAAATCCCCAACATTTTTCCGACTTCTGTTTGTGTTTTGTCTTTGTAAAATCTTAGAATTATTATTTGCTTTTCTCTTGCATTAAGTTTTCCGATAACTTGCTTTAGTGCCATATTATTAATTATTTTTAGTTCCTGATTTGTTTCTACTGGTATCTTGGATAGTAACTCTCTTTTGTCATTATTATCATTGTTTTCATCTTGATATATAGACTCAATTGGTCTTTGTGCTTCCATGGCAAATATTACTTCTTCTTTATCTACTTTTAGTTCTTTAGATATTTGTGCTATGTTTATTTCTTCATGGTTCTTTTTTAGATATTCACTTTGTAATTGCTTTATTTTTATTCCTAATTCTTTTACACTTCTACTTACTTTTATTATTCCATCATCTCTTATAAATTTTTTTATTTCTCCTAATATGTATGGTACTGCATATGTTGAAATCTGTACTTCAAAACTTGTATCAAATCTTTTTATCGCTTTTATAAATCCCATACACCCTATTTGATATAAGTCTTCTGTTTCATAATTTCTTCCTGTAAATCTTTTCACTATACTCCATATTAATCCTTGGTTGTCTTTTACTAATTTTGTCATTGCTGTTTCATCACCGCATTTGAGCCTTTTTTATATCTTCAATATTGTTTTCATACATTCCAATATCAATCCTTTGTTTTTTATTTGATTACTTTTTTCATGGTAACTTTTGTTCCCATTCCTACAATAGACTCAATTTTCATTTCATCCATAAAACTTTCCATTATTGTAAATCCCATTCCTGACCTTTCTAATTCTGGTTTTGATGTATATAACGGCTCTTTTGCCATGTCTATATTTTCAATTCCTATACCATTGTCTTTTATTTCTATTGTTACTTCTCTATTGTTTATAGCACAGGTTATGTATATTAATCCTTCCTTTTCTTCATACCCATGGATTATACAATTTGTTACCGCTTCTGATACTGCTGTTTTTATGTCTGCAATTTCTTCTAGGCTAGGATCTAATTGTGCTACAAAAGCTGCTATAGCAATTCTTGCAAATGCCTCGTTTGAGGATTTACTCATTAGTTCTAATTTCACTTTATTTTCCATTTTAATTTTTTCCTTTCTCATATAACATTCCTATTTATATGCTATATATATTAAGTATTGTTAAAAAAGAATTGTTATTTTATCTGTATTATTTTAGGAATCCCACTCATCTCGAAAATTTTTCTAACATTTGAATTTACATTAATCATTTCCATACTGCCTCCTAGCATTCTTATCATCTTATATCTACCTAAAATCATTCCGATACCAGCGCTATCCATAAAAGAAACCTTATCAAAGTCAAATACCATCCTTTTAGGAATATATCTTTCAATTTCATCGTCTAAAACCCTCCTTATTTTTTCTGTAGTATGGTGGTCTATTTCTTCTGTAATTTGGCAAGTAAGTAGCTTGTCCACTTCATCAAATTTTATATTCATAACCTCACTCCTTTTACATATAATTATTATACATACTTTGGTAATTTTTTCCAATAGCGAAACTGGGGAAGTTTTGCCGATTTTTGAGAAGATATCGACATTATACGACATACAAAATAGAGCAACAAATAAAAAGGAACATTTCTGTTCCTTTTTATTTGTTGCTCTATTTTGTATAAATTTTCACTATATCTTTTCTATCTCTGAATAAATTATATCTATTACATTATCTGTAATATCATCTGGTAATTTCTCTATTACTTGATACTTTCTAGTATTTAAGTCTATCGCTTTTATATGTTCACATAGTATTACTCCTGTTGTCTTTGTTCTTTCATCTAAAGGAATATGCAAAGGAAAATGATTATTTGTATTTGTTATTGGACAAACAATAGTCAAATTTGTCTTTTCATTAAAAATATCATTACTTATAACTACTGCTGGTCTGTATCCTGCTTGTTCATGACCTGATTGAGGATTAAAGTTTACTTTTATAATTGTTCCTTGTTTTACCATATTTCTTCTCCTACTGGATTTCCCCAGTCAATTTGTACTGGTTCATATTCTCCTTCATAATTTTCAAATAATTCTTTTATATTCTTTCTTTTTTTATTATTCGCTTTTTCTATTACAAGTTTATTATCTTCTACTAAAATAACTATTTGTTCATTTTCATTCCATTTTACAGTATCTAATAATATTTTAGGTATTCTTACACCTTGACTATTTCCCCATTTTTGAATATTTGTTGTCATTCTTATATCATTCCTTTCTTAGTACAAACCTATTAAAAAGATTTGTTTTAGTTATCTATCTGTATATACTTAGTATATACCTATTGATGAAATTTGTCAATATTATTATACATGTTTTCAATGAAATTTAATCATATTTCTACTCTGTCTTCTCCTAATATGTCCTTAAATTGTTGAATTGTATTTCTATTTGAGAAAATTCCTCCACATGGTTTTATTTCTTCACCATCTATTATTTGTACTGGAAGATTATTTCTTTCTCCTGTAAAAAATCTTATTGCTCCTCTTAATTTTTCTTTTGTCTCTTCATCTAGTCCTGTTATATCTAGTTTTAGTGTTACAGTATCTCTTTTGGTCAATTCTGTTATGTCATTTGCTACTATTGATATGTTTGTGTCTTCTCTTATACTTAGCCTTCCAGTTACTAGTACTACATTATCTACCATTAGATAGTTTGCAGATTTTTGATAACAGCTTTCAAATACTATTACTTCTGTAGTTCCATATAAATCTTCTATTGTAACAAATGCCATTAATGTATTATTTTTTGTGTATTTCTTTTTAATACTCGATATTATTCCTGCATATTTAACTGTTTGTCCGTCTTTATAGTTTGTGTCTTCTCCATTTTCTATTTGTTCTAAAATTTCTTCTATTTCTATTGTGTTTATGTTTGTTTGTTTTTCTATTTCTTGTCTTAATTTCTCTAGTGGATGTCCTGATATATATATTCCTAGCATTTCCTTTTCCATTGCTAATAACTCTTTTTCTGAAAATTCTTTTATGAAAGTATATGTGTATTTTAAATCGTTTAATTCTTGTTTATTATCTCCTTCTCCTCCTAAGTCAAACATGCTTACTTGACCTTGAAAACTTTTTCTACTTTCTGATTGTATTGTGTCTATTATATTTTCATATGATGCAAGTAGTGTACTTCTTGATATTCCAAATCCATCAAATGTACCTGCTTTTATTAAACTTTCTATACATTTTTTATTTACTGATTCTTCTTTTAGTCTTTCACAAAAATCATCTAAGCTTTTATAATCACCATGTTTTTCTCTGTTTTCCACAATGATATCCACAACTGCTGTTCCAACATTTTTAATACTTCCTAAACCAAATCTTATTTTTCCATCTTCTACTATAAATTTTGTTTTACTTTTATTTATATCTGGCTTTAGTATTTGTATATTCAGATTTTTGCATTCGTCTATATACATTGGCACTCTATCTAAGTTTCCTAAATAACTGTTTAAGGTTGCTGCCATAAATTCTTCTGGATAGTATGCTTTTAAATATGCTGTTCTGTATGCTACTACAGCATATGCTGCTGCATGTGATTTATTAAATGCATATTTTGCAAATTCTGCCATTTCATCAAATATCTTATTTGCATCTTCTGCTGTTATTCCATTTCTTACACACCCTTGAACTATTACATTCCCATTTTCATCTGTTTCACCATTTATAAATATTTCTCTTTCTTTTGCCATTACATCTAGTTTTTTCTTTCCCATTGCACGTCTAACTAGGTCTGCTCTACCAAGTGAATATCCCGCTAAATCACGTACAATTTGCATTACCTGTTCTTGATATACCATACAGCCATATGTTACATTTAATATTGGTATTAGTGCTGGATGTGTATATACTGCATGTTCTGAGTCTAGTTTGTTTTGAATATATCTTGAAATTTGATCCATTGGTCCTGGTCTGTATAATGAAACTCCTGCTATGATATCTTCTAAACTATCTGGTTTTAGTTCTTTCATGAATCTTGTCATTCCTGCACTTTCGAATTGGAATATTCCTATTGTCTTTCCTTCACACCATAGTTTATATACATTTGGATCTTTCATTTCTTCATCATATTGTACATCTATTCCCTTATTTTCTTTTATCATTCTTGTTGCATCATCTATAACTGTTAATGTTCTCAATCCTAGAAAGTCCATTTTTAATAGTCCTAGTTCTTCTAAGGTTGTCATTATAAATTGTGTTGCAATAGTTCCATCTTTTACATGCAATGGCACATATGTGTCTACTGGATCCTTTGTTATAACAACTCCACATGCATGTGTTGATGCCTGTCTTGGCATTCCTTCTAATGCCATTGCTATATCTAATAATTTCTTTATTCTTTCATCATTATCATATAGTTCTTTTAGTTCTCTATTTTCTTCCATTGCTTTTTTTATTGTGATATGTAATTCGTTTGGTACCATTTTTGCTAGTTTGTCTGTGTCTGCATATGGAAAGTCTAATGCTCTCCCGACATCTCTTATTACCATTCTTGCAGACATTGTTCCAAATGTTATAATTTGTGATACATGGTCTGCTCCATATTTTCTTCCAACATAGTCTATTACTTCTTGCCTTTTTTCATCTGAAAAGTCTACATCAAAGTCAGGCATACTTATTCTTTCTGGATTTAAGAATCTTTCGAATAGTAGGTTATATTTTATTGGGTCTATGTCTGTTATTCCTATTGCATATGCTAAAATTGAACCTGCTCCTGAACCACGCCCTGGTCCTACTGGTATTCCATGTTTTTTTGCATAGTCTATAAAGTCCCATACTATAAGATAATAGTCTACATATCCCATTTTGGATATAATTGAAAGCTCATATTCTTCTCTTTCTAATATTTCTTTTGATGGATTTTCTCCATATCTATTTTTTATACCATCATCACATAATTTCTTGAAGAAATCATAGTGTGTGGCAAATCCTTCTGGTACATTATAATTTGGGAGTTTTGTATTTCCAAATTCAAATTCTACATTACATTCATTTGCAATTTTTACTGTGTTTTCTATTGCTTCTGGTATATTTCTAAAGTATTCACTCATTTCTTCTGGGCTTTTTACATATAATTCGTCTGTATCAAATCTCATTCTGTCTTCATCCATCATTCTTTTTCCTGTTTGAATACATAATAGTACTTCATGATTATATGCATCTTCTTTTTTTAAATAGTGCGCATCATTTGTTGCTACAAGTGGAATGTCTAATTTTTTTGACATTTCTATTAATTTCTGATTTACTAATACTTGTTCTTTTATACCATTATTTTGTATTTCTAGATAATAATCTTTCCCAAATATTTTTTTAAACCATAGGGCTGTTTCTTCTGCTTTTTCTATATTATTTTCTAAAATATATTGGTTTACCTCTCCTGCTAGACATGCACTTAGTGCAATAACTCCTTCATGATATTTTTCTAATAATTCTTTGTCTATTCTAGGTTTATAATAATATCCTTCGACAAAACTAAGTGATACCATTTTACTTAAGTTTTTATATCCTTCATTATTTTTTGCTAGTAATATTAAATGATTATATGTGTTATCTATTCCTGGGTCTTTATTAAATCTACTTCTTTTGGCAACATAACATTCACAACCTATAATTGGTTTTATTCCTTCCTTTTTACATGCTTTATAAAAGTCAACTGCTCCATACATTACTCCATGGTCTGTTATGGCTATTGCCTTCATTCCTAGTTCTTTCGCTCTTACTGGTAAGTCTTTTATTCTATTGGCTCCATCTAATAAACTAAATTCACTGTGTATATGTAAATGCACAAATTCTGACATTTTCTAATTATCTCCTTAAATATTTTGTTTATATTTTATAATAGATTGAACATAAAATCAAGTTGGAAATTTCTTGCTACAAAAGTCTTGTTTTTTTGCTAAATTTGTGGGATAATATATAGAGCATAATTATATTGAAAGTGGTGAGATAATTGTTAAAATATTTAGATAAATTTTTAAGCAAACTAAAAACTGATAGAAATACTTTTTTTACATATGTATTAACATTATGCACAATATATATTGCAATAGATAGGCTTGTGGAAATGATATTTATGTTCCTAACTGGTATCTCAGTATCATATTGGGGACCTATAGCATATACAGTTGCACTGGCATGTCCTGTATTTGCATTCTTTTTCTCTTTTGCATCAAAATTTGCAAAAGATACTACTAAGAAATTTACCTTTGTTATTTTATATTTTATAATGATTTATATTATTGGTGTCTCAATGTTTGTACAATGGATTAACCAAACTGGATGGATGTTATTACTTTCTGTCCCAAACTATGCTGAAATTGTTACAGAGTTTTACGCTGAAGTAAAAAGAGCCTTTTGTGCTGTTACAATTTATTTACCTATAACAACTATAGCTTCTTTAGTTTGGTTTATACATGCTGGTGTTGCTGATACATATTCTATATATCAATCTATTATGGATTACGGCGGAGTTAATATTTCTAAAAAGCCTGCAAAACTTGGTCCTTATAGTTATGAAGTAGCTTTTGGTACTGACTATGAAACTGGTACTTCCGCTAAAATTTGTGAAGCCCGTAGATTTGAACCTACTTTTGTATGTGGTGTATCTGGCTCTGGAAAAACTTCTCTAATTTTTGAACCTATGATTGCTCATGATTTAAAAAAGAAATTTTTCTTTAAAGAGGCTTCTAAGCAATTAGGGCATACTGCATTGAAGACTGGTCTTGCTTCTCTAAGTTGTCCTTATGATAATGATTATTTAAATAAAAATTTTTCCCTTAATATGCTTACTGTAAAAGAGGGAAAAGAAAAATTATATAAAGCCTATATGCATAAAATGTTATTAAGTGATAGTTCAATGGTATATAGAGACTTAGGAATAACTTCTATTGCTCCTGATTTTGAGACTATATCTCATATGATGGATGTAGCAGATAATTTCAACATTCCTTATACACTAATTGACCCATCTAGTTCATCATCAGTTGGTATTAATCCATTTGCTTATGGTAGACCAGAAGTGGTTGGTGTTGTTATCTCTGCAATTATTTCTAATATGTATTTTACACAGAAACCAACTCATGAAGAAGCTTATCATCAAAATTCTGCTTTACAGGCTGTTGAAAATTTATCAATTATTTTGTGTGAGATGTACCCTAGATTACACGATGGTCTACTTCCTAATTTGGAAGATATGCTAGATATGTTTAATAATTTTGAATTAATTATTGATTTATGCAAAATTATGGAAAAAGATCCAGAGCTTGCTACTAAGTATAGATTACAGATTAATTATTTTAAAAAATACTTTACTCCAGGAGATTTTTTACGCCAAACAGAGGAATCTATATATTCAGCTATTACTCAACTAGATTTATTATTAAGAATGTCTGGTCTTAGAAGCTTACTATGCAATAGAACTAATAATATTGATTTTAATAAAGCTCTTGCAAATGGTGAAGTTATATTTGTTTGTACAAGACGTGGTGATTTAGGTCGTATGCTTCATAAGGCATTTGGTCTGTTCTTTATCCTTTCTATGCAACACGCAGTACTAAAAAGACCTGGAAATGAAAATTCTCGTATTCCAAATTTCTTATATATTGATGAGTTTGCTGATTTTGTATGTAATAATACCTTACCTCTATTTACAATGTATAGAAAATATAGAGTTGGAACTGTTATTTCTACTCAAAATATAGCTCAATTGGATGTTACTGAGAGTGCTCAAAAAACCATTATTGCTAACTGTATTACTAAATTTGTATTTGGTAATAATACACCTGAAGATAATGCATGGTGGTCAAAAGAAATGGGACATAGAAAATTATGGAAATTCACCCAAGATGTACATGTTGGTGGTCCTGGCGATATTAAAAATAGTGACTTTAAAGGTGCTAGCTGGGATTGGTCAGCTTGGTTTAAACCTGAGGCTATTCAAAATTTTGGATTTAAGATTTGTGCATTTAAGACTAAAGATGCAAATGGTAAATCTTATTCTGCTAAATTAACTTTGAATTTCCTTTCTTCTGAGTATAAGGAACCTCATAGCCCTAAAACTTTTGATTTTAGCAAATTTAATAATGGTTCAGCAAGTACTACTCCTGATAAGAATAATCATAAATTCGGTAGTTTTTCTAATTATTCTTCAGAAGATGAGGATAATCCTATTCAGGCTGATTCGAATTTCCTATTTAATAATGGTGATTCAATTATATTTGATATTAATAAAAAGAATGATGATAAGGCATAAAAAACCGAAACTAAGATTTTGTACGCAGTGGAAACTGCTACAAAATCTAAATTCCGTCATAATTATCTTCTAAGGAAACTAACCACTTCGTGATTACTTTCCTAAGAATATAAAAAAAGTTCCCCCTACATTGGGGGTTTTTTTATATATCTAATAATTTTAATTCTACATTTATCATTTTGTATTTGTTTGTTTCTGCATCAAGTTTGAATTCTACTAATGTGTCTGCTAAACTTTCTTTGTTTTGTCTTAAGTCTGTTGTAAAGTATAGTTTTATTTTTGGTATTTCTAAGCCTTTCATAACTATATTTTTATATGTCTCAACTATATGTTTTTCATCTTCACAATTTATTATTAGTTGTGGTAATGCATTGTATCCTGAATCTCCTAATTGAAAGTTATTATAAAAGTCTCCATAAAATTTCATTTTGTCTTCTAATTTTTTCTCCCAGTCATCTTCCCTTCTAATTACTTCAAAAACAAATATTATTGATTTTCCGTTTTTTGTAAGTTTTACACTTCCTCCTGTTGCTCTAAAGGTTTTTCCTAATGTTTTTGCTGTTAATGCTGGTTTTACTGTGTATTCATCAAATGCTTTTACTTTTCTTAGATATGCTAATAATATTTGATTTCCTGCTAATCTCTTTTTTATCATTCCTACTGGTTTTGTATTATCACTTGGTTGCCATTTGCATTCTATTCCTCTAGAGGTTAATAAATATTTTCCCATCTTTTCTAAGCAATAAACTCTATATGTTCCTTTTCCTTCTTCTAATGATGAGAAGAAATATCTTGTTAACATTTTTGATTTTACCATTTGCTCTAATTTATTGTTTAATTTGTCTTGTGTACCATATTCTACACCTTTAGTATTTAGTATTTGGCATAATTGTCTTGATGTAATAAATTCAAATTCATTTAATATTTCTAGAATCGCAAAATGCAATTCATTTATATGTCCCAAGTTTATTTTGTTTATTATTTGTTGCATTGATACATATCCGTCTTTCCCATCAAAGGTTTTTATTTCTCCCTTTTTTACAGCAAAAGGTGAAACTGTTGCTTCAATTTGACTATCTTCTACCATTTTATTTCCTCCTTATCAAATGAATATATTCTAATTCATTTTTATCTACTTTTTTATTATACACATATTTTAAGAAATTTTCAATATAAATTTTAAATTACCATTATTTTTATCATATGTATATTTACAAATTTACATAAATATGGTAAAATATTATGGATACTGTTGTAAATGTTTTTTTGAAGGAGGTCTATTATGACATTTGAGGAATTTGTTAATTACGCTAATGATAAAAAAGCTGAAGTTCAATCACAAATTGCAGAAGTAGAACTACTAAATCAGGCATATATAAAAATGATCAAAGATATAGTAGTATCACTTCTTGCGTTTGATGAGAAGGTTCAATCTGTTAAGATTAAAAAATTAGTAAGGGAACGTGGCTATAAGGATAAATTTCGGATTGCTCCAGTCATAAATTTCAAAACTCCGATGTCGGATCTGGATATACCGTATCTTTTGGATTTACCTTTTAAGTCACTCTCAAATTTAAATCCGAATTTAAAGGATGTAAAACGTCTGGTAGATAAGATTCCTGCCTTGCATGCTGAGTTTAAGAAGATAGAAGAAGGAGGTTATGATTATTACTCCTGTGTTGGACATAAATACCTATCTATTGAATTTTCTAGTAGATAGACCACCTCAAAAAAACCTCAAAAGAGAAAAACACAAGGGGGAAGCAGCTGCTTCCTCCCTTAGTTTTTTTTACTTCTTATTTTTTTCTAATTTCTATCCCTGTTATATAGCCTTCTGGATCTACTGATGTAGCTAAAACTTCATATTGATAACCCACATTTATGTTATTCTTTGCTAAACTAATTTCTTCAGAATTTGTTGTAGCATTTAATATCTTATTTCCATCTTCTACTATTCCTACAGATATTTTATGAATTGCATCTAGTGAATTATTTGTTGAAATTTCGCCTAATAATATTTTCATTGATGAACCTTGTTGTATTCCTGTATATTCTTTAAACATACTATTAAAATTTTGTGGTGTTTGGTTTGATATCTGCCCTGCTGAGCCTCCACTAAATTCTTTATAAAGTGCTATTACTTCATATACTTTTTGAATTATTTTTGAATTCTGTGCAGCATCTCTTATAAGTAATATTGCATTATTATTAACTTCATTTAGATATTGTTGTATTTCTCCCTGACTGCCTGTTATTATATTTAATGAGTTTTCGTTTGTAAATGTTGTCTCTTCAATAGAATTTACATATGTTAAACTTGTATCAATATTAAATGTAATATCTATATTATTCTGTTCTGATTGTATAGCAATTTGTATTGTATTACTTGATTGTTTTTCATTTGCAGTCTTTGAAATTTGGTCATTTGTTAATGTTAGATTAATTTTCATATTATCATCTACGTCATTAATTTCTAAAGTTAATACCTTTTGTGTACCATTTGTTTTTAATATTAAGGTTGCTGCGTTTTCTTCTTCTCCTAATAGATTAACTTCTAACCTATTTGATGTTCTTACTGCTTCTAAAGATATTTCTTCATCTGTCGAAATGCTTAATTTATCTTCTTCTTTTCCTAAGATTAGGTTTATCATAGTATATTCTTCATTGTTAAAATAGAATTCTATATCAAATCCATAAGTTGTAAACATTGTACAGTATAATGAACATTTCATAGTTGCATTATCTTCTAAGTATAATAATTCATATTTTAAATCATCAATCATTTCCTGCAAGTCTTCTACATCAAATGTATTAGATATTGATTGAATCTTAGTTACTATTATTTGTTTTCCTGTTTCGTCTTCTTCTAGTGTTTTTAAATATTTTCCGATTAATTCAACTATTTGATTTTTGTCAAGTGTAAAATTTATGCTATTGCATTGCTTTTTTTCACCATCTACTATAATCTCTGTTTTTTCCTCTCTTAACATTGCATCTGTTATGTATTCAGAAAAAATTCCTTGGTATTTTTCAACGAAATGAGCTTTTTCTGTATCAGTTAGACTAAAACTTGTTGTTTGATTATTACATATTCTTTCAAATATATTAATTACTTCCTCTAGTTCTTCATTTTGATTATCTGATTGTATATCATCTTTTGTAAATGTAATATATTTATCATTTAATTCTTTTGACTTTAATGATACTCTACCATTATTGTATTCTGCATCCATAGATATTTCTTCTATGATATCTGCTAAATTTATGCTTAGTTTCTCATTTATTATATTATTTTTTAAGTCAGCCTTAAGAGTATTTGTAATTTTAGTATTATTTATTGCACTTTCTATTTCTTCTATTACCTCTTCTACTCCAGTTGTATTACTTAGCTCTATTTTATTTACTTTTCCTGTAATTGTTGTTTCTGCCTCGAATGGTGTTTGTTTCATTTTCTCTTGTTCTTTGAATTTCTCTTCAAACTCTGATATCTCTGCTTTACTTCCTATGTCTGATAATCCTTTTGCTAATTTTTGTCTAGTCGTAAATGCCATTTTCCCAGTCATAACCATTCCTGCTACTGTTCCTGCTAATGCAAGAATTATTATTAGTACTATTGCTACTATAATTAAAATCTTCTTTTTACTTTTCATGCTCTTTCCCCTTTTATTATTATTCTATATATATTTTATCATTTTCTTATTTTTATGCAATAGTTTTTTTGTATTTTGTTTTGAAATTTTTTTGCTCAAATGATTTGTTTAGTACTACAAGTAACCACCCTAAATGGGTGGCTACTCGCTTTTTTGCAAAAAGTTCTATTTTCAAAAAATCTGTATACTTCTACAAACATCTTCATCTAGCTGTAAAATTTGCTCAACAGTACTTAACTTTACCTTTCTATGTGCCGCTAATGAGTTCTCGATAATCTTTGGAATATCTGTATATTTAATCCTCTTATCTAAAAAGGCTTTTACTGCGACTTCATTTGCGGCATTTAGTACGACCTGACTGCTGTGACCTGCTTTTATTGCATCAAATGCAAGTTTTAGGCATTTGAATTTGTTTAAATCTGGTTTTTCAAAATAGAGTGCTCTAATTTTAAACAAATCTAACTTTTCTATGCCATTCTGCAATCTCTTTGGATAATTTAAAGCATATGCTATTGGAATCTGCATATCTTTTGGACCTATATTAGCCATAATCGTTCCATCGTCAAATTGGACCATCGAATGGACCAAACTTTGTCTATGGACAACTACTTCAATATTTTCTGGTGACACGTTAAAGAGCCACCTCGCTTCAATGACCTCGAAGCCTTTGTTCATCATTGTGGATGAATCTATGGTTACTTTTGATCCCATAGTCCACGTTGGATGATTTAGTGCCTGCTCTACTGTTATATCTTCTGTAATTTCTTTGTCGAAAAATGGTCCCCCTGATGCTGTTAACAGTATTTTATTAATGGGATTATTTCTTTCTCCATTTAAGCACTGCATTATAGCACTGTGCTCGCTATCTACAGTCAATAATTGTGTGCCCATTTCCTCTGCCTTTTTCATGATCAATTCACCGCCAGCTACCAGCACTTCTTTATTTGCCAGTGCCACCTTCTTAGTGTGCTTAATCATGTTATACGTGGGCTCCAGACCCGCAATTCCAACTAGTGCTGATACTGCAATATCAGAATCATCTAACTCAGATATTGCCCGTAATCCCTGTTCTCCATAATACACATCCAATCCTGGAAACATTTCCTTTATTGAATCTGCATTCCGCTTTTCTCTAATGTATACATGCTTAGGCGAAAATTCCATAATCTGGTTTACTAGTCTTGTTAGATTTCCGCCTGTTACTAAAGTATTCGCAGTAAATTTATCAGGATTTTCTGATATTACCTTTAGTGTTGTTGTTCCAATAGAACCTGTTGACCCAAAAATTGCTACTTTTTGCATTTTTTTACCTCCTACTTTACAAAGTTTATTGTCGCTATATTAGTCTCGACTAATACGTAAATATTTTAACATAATTTGTTAACTTTTTCAATTATTTGTAACAAACTTTTAGGGTAATTTCATTAAATATTGTTATAATTCTCAGCTATGTCAATATATAAATTGGGGGTTGTATGTGTGATTTTATTATATAAAATCACAATGAATAATGGTTGTAGAGGCGTGCGATTTCCCGTCCGCAATAATGTGCCAAATTTTATTAACGGACGACCAATGGTCGCCCCTACAATGGATTACAATATATTTGTTATCAACATAAATGTTTGAAATCCTATTATTTCAACGGGCAGACACAGGACCTGCCCCTACATCTATTATTCATTATTCATCATTCATTATTAATTATTCATTAAAAATATAAAATCCCCCCACAGACACAAATTTATATAATAAAATCATTATCCTTTAACTGAAATTTTTTATCTAATTATAATTGTTTAATACCAGAATAAAGAACACGCTTGATTTCTTGTTAATTATTTTCATTTAACTTTAGTATTTCTTCCTTAGTCATATGAACCTTTCTTTCATCAGGTATAAAGTTATTGTTATGATACATTTTATAATCTTTTATTAAGTCTTCTAATTTATTGTTCGATAATTTCTCTTCTGTTTTTCTATATTTAATTAATTCTGGAAAATATTCAATTGTTAATGTATTGTTTAATTGAGCATAGCTGTCTACATATATTACCTTTTCTTTTGGATTATCACTATCTAAAAAATGATTGGCTTCATTATATAACTGTGATATTTTATCCCTTGCTTTATCTATAGCTATTACTTCTATTTTATCTTCATCAATATCTATTACTGCAACTAACATTGGATGTTCATATTTTGCTATTATATTTGTTTTATATCTTACCTTTAACCATAGTACTTGACCTATTTCTAATCCCATTTATATCTCCATTACCTTAATTATTCCTCTATATTGTTTTTCAAATTTTGCTTTATATTTTTCTAGATTTATTATTGGAGCATAATATGTTCTATCACTTACTTCCTTCCATGCAGAATCTTCATGTGTTATTTCTATTAGTTCCTCACATGATGCATCTTTTAGTGATAAATATATTTTATCTAAAAATTCTTGTATATCTATTGGTAAGACTATATTTTCTTTATTTGCACTTGCTTGTATTGATGGATAATTTTCAACTATCTCTTTTACTACTGGTCCATTGTCATAAGCTACAAAATCATCACCAAATAACAATTTACCATATTTGGCTAAAAATACTGTTTGTGCAAAATATAAGTATTTATTCAATCTGATATTACCTTCATATGCTTTTCTACCATTGAATTCTACTAAATTACCATTAAATAATTTCTTATTGCTATCTTTAGATAAAAAATATTTTGCAATTTCTTTTGCAGTTATCATGACATTTCCCTCCTTTTTATCATTCATTTTATATAATAAATTGTACATTCATATTGTAATTTTACCATATTTAAAGATTTTGTCAATAGTGTTAATCCTTGAGTATATAAAACCTAAAAAACCAAACGACATATCGTTTGATTTTTTAGGTTTTTATATGTGGTTATATGAGTTAGGCTATTTTATTTTATACTGCTTCTTGATTTTCTACTTCTACAGTTGGTTCATTTTCTTCTTTTATTACTTCTAGACTTGAAATTGATACTTCATATGCTGTTCTATCTTCTACTCTTCCATCTTCATATTTTTTCTGATATATCCTTGATTGCACTCTTCCTATGGCTTTTACTTGTGTTCCTGTTTCTAAGGTATCACAAAATCTTGCTGTTCTTCCCCATGCTATTGTTGGGATATAGTCTGATTTATTATATGCTCTATTTACTGCTAATAATGCATCTGCAATTTCACGACCAAATGGTGTTTTTCTATATATTGGCTTTTTGCATATATGCCCTATTAATGTTACTTCATTTGATACATTTAAGTCTATATCTCCATCTGCTTGTGCTCTTTCTTCTATTTTTTCTTCTGGTATTATATCTTTAGCAAATACTGTTAATACTAATCTGCTTCTTTCATTTTCATAACTGTTATATGATCTAAATTGCCCTTTTACAACGATTTTCTTTCCAACTTCTAATTGTTCATTGTTTATTAGTCTTTCTGATATTGTTATTGGTATTAAGTCAAATGTCTCGCTTAAACGAGGTATCTCCATATCAAATATGTAAAAACTCTCTCCATAGATTTCATGACTGAATCTTTTTTCGCTTGCTACTTTTCCCACTAATACTAAGTGGTTGTTATCTAAATAATTAGTATTCAATTTTCTTTCCTCCCTATTTCCTCTTTATTTTTCTATTGTTTTTTTTATTTTCTTCGTAGTACAATACTTATTATACAACTTTTTTTTGGTTTTGTCTACATAATTTGTTAAATTTTTCAGTTTTTTTGACTAATTTTACCGTATAGAAGCATGATTGCTGAGATTCCCATAAGATTATTTGTATTTATGCCTATATTCTCTTCAAAAACTGTTATTTTCATTTCCTGTTGTTCTATTATGTTTTCTCTAATATCTTTTATATTTCTTTGAATACATAACAGAATATCATCTTCTACACTTGATGCTGTTATTGTTGCTTTAGGATTAAATCCAAAAGTTATAACATTTAATTCTACTTGTTCTTCAAATTGAAGTTCTAATTCTATGTCTGCATTTATAATAAGATATTTAGTGTTACTTATTATTTTAGTTAATGTTTCTTTGTTCTCTTTAATTATATTATTATTGTTTGCAATTAATACTGTTTCAAATTTAATATTTTTTAAATTTTCTACACTTTTTGAATTTATTATTATGATATTATTGCTTTTTTCTAGCTTTTCATCTAATATCATTTTTATTATTTTCTCACTTTTAGAATCTGATATAATTCCTATAAATGCCATAAATAATATAATTCCTTTCTTAATTTGCAAACATTTTTGTTATGATTTCAAATTTTTTCCTATTATCTATTATGTATGCTTTATAATATTTTTATACATTTATGTATTTAATAATTTTTTCGAAGAATGTATGCTTAAAAGGCATCCTTCCATGTATTACTTTACATGTAAGCCCCTACTTATTTTAATAGTTCTTCTACTGTGACTATATTATATTCTCTTTCTTTTAGCGACTTTATTACTAATTCTACTTCTTCAAGTATATTTTCTGAGTTCGAATTCATTGAGATTATACTTCCATTTGTTATTCTATTTTTTATATTATTCCATATTACATTTGCTTCTAATCCCTGATAATCTAATGTGTCTATGTCAAAACCTATTACTGTATATCCTTTGTCCTTTGCTGCATTTATTATATTTTCATTATATTTTCCATAAGGACATCTAAATAAGTTTATTTTTTTGTTTAGTAACTTTTTTAGCTTATTTCCTCCTTCGTCTATGCTTTTAACTGCTTCATCATAGTTTAATTCACTCATATCTGTATAAGTATTTGACATATTTGCTATACAGTTTCCACTTTCATCGATTTTTTTTGTTAATTCTGGATATTTTTTTACCCATTCTCCATATATGCAAAATGTAACTTTTACAGATTGTTCATTTAGTACCTTTAGTATTTCTTCAATATTTCTATCTACTTCTAAACAGTTTATTGTGATTGCTATTTTCTTTTCTTGCATTTCTACTTTGTTTATTGGCATTTTTATATCACCTTCTGCTACACTTGATGTAGTTAATGTTTCTAGGCTATTTGCCTCAGATAATACAGCTGCTGTAAAAAATAAAATTACTATTGTACTTAATACAATTAAATATGAATATATTTTGGGTCTATTAAATATAAAAAACATAAATTCTCCTCCTACTCACACACGCATTATATCATATGCTTTAAAATTCGAATTTATGCTTTTCACTATTTTAATTATTTATTTTGGAATTTTTTCTTTAAAAATGGACGATAAATGACACCCCATATATGTTAATTTCTATGTTTGCCATATTATTAACTGTTTTCATTACTAACATTGTTATTATCATTGGTGCTAGTGTTGTTTTCATTGTTTGGTTCTGTTATTGTATTATCTATTTCATTAACTGTATTATCTATTTCGTTTACTGTATTGCTTGTATCATCTTTTATTTCATTTGTTATTGAATTATCTGTTTCATTATTTTTTGGTTCCTTTTCACCTAAAAATAAAAATATCGTAAACGCCACTATTATTATTACAACTATTATTCCTATTACTAGTTCTACTTTTGTCATTCCTCTTTCATCTTTTAACATATGTTTTCCTCCTTATTATAATATATTAAATATTTCTTATACAGACGTTGTTACAACCTTTATATTTTTTCTTTATTGAACACATCAATGTGCCCCCTAAAATTACTTTTTTGCTTTTTTAGTTGTCTTCTTTTTAGGTGTTTCTTTCTCTTCTGTCCCTGGCTTATTCCAAGAAATGTAGTCACATTGACCTTTTGCATTATTTTCACATACATAAAATCTTCTACCTCGTTTAGATTTTTTTACAAGTACATTGCCTCCACATTTTGGACATTTTTCTTCTATCATTTCAACAATAGGCTTTGCATTTTTACATTCAGGATATCCTGGACATGCAAGGAATTTGCCATATCTACCATATTTGTAGACCATCATTCTTCCACATTTATCACAAGGTACATCTGATACCTCATCTTCTAATTTTACATGTTCTAATTCTTTTTCTACTTTTTTTATTGTTTCTTCAAATGGAGCATAAAAGTCTCTTATTATCTGTTTCCATTCTTCCTTTCCATCTGCTACATTATCAAATTGATTTTCAATATTGGCTGTAAAGTCTACATTTATTACATCTCCAAAATTTTGCATTAATAAGGAATTTACTATTTTACCTAATTCTGTTGGTGCAAGTTGCTTTCTGTCTTTTTCTACATATCTTCTTTCTAATATTGTTGTAATTATTGGTGAATATGTACTTGGTCTTCCTATATCCTTTTCCTCTAATGCTTTAACCAAACTTGCTTCTGTATATCTTGGTGGTGGCTCTGTAAAGCTCTGTTTTGTATCTATTTTTTCTTTTTTTACTTCTTCCTTTTCAGTTAGCTCTGGTATCTGTGTGTCTTTTTCCTCTTCTTCATTATCTTTTGTTTCAACATATAAAGTCATAAATCCCTTAAATTTTAGCTTTTGACCATTTGCTTTAAAGTTATATTCTCCTGCATGTATGTCTACTGCTATTGTGTCAAAAATTGCTGCTGCCATTTGACTTGCTATAAATCTATTATATATTAGTTGATATAATTTGAATTGGTCTTTTGTTAGTGCTTCTTTTATTTCATTTGGCTCTAATTCTATATATGTTGGTCTTATTGCCTCATGTGCATCTTGTGCATCCGCATTTGTCTTATAATATCTGTTTTCATAATAGTCTTTTCCATACTTTTTTTCAATTTGCTCTTTTGCTACTGCTCTTGCTACTTCTGATATTCTTGTTGAATCTGTTCTCATATATGTTATTAGACCTATACTTCCATGTCCTGGAATTGTAACACCTTCATATAACCCTTGCGCAACAGACATAGTCTTTTTTAGACTAAATCCTAACTTTCTTGATGCTTCTTGTTGCATTGTACTTGTTGTAAATGGTGGTGCTGCAACCCTTTTTCTTTCAGTCTTTTTGATATTATCAATTATGAACTTTTCATTCTTTATGTCTGATAGGATTTTGTCAACTTCTTCTTTGCTTTTTAATTCAAGTTTTTTAGAGTTTTTACCATAAAACTTTGCTTCAAAAGTTTTTTTACTTTTTGTATCAGCAAGTATTGTGTATATATTCCAATACTCTTGTGGTATAAACTTTTCTATTTCTTCTTCTCTGTCTACAATTAACTTTACAGCTACTGATTGTACTCTACCTGCTGATAGTCCTCTTTTTACTTTTTTCCATAATACAGGACTCATCTTATATCCAACTATTCTGTCTAATACACGCCTTGCTTGTTGAGCATTAACTAAGTTCAAGTCTATCTTTCTAGGATTTTTTACTCCTTCTTGAACTGCATTTTTTGTTATTTCATTAAATGTTACTCTACATACTGTATCTTCTGGTATTCCTAATATGTATGCTAGGTGCCATGCAATAGCTTCACCCTCACGGTCAGGGTCAGTTGCAAGATATACTTTTTTTGCACTTTTAGCTTCCTTTTTTAATGATTTTATTAAATCCCCTTTTCCCCTAATATTTATATATTCAGGCTCAAAGTCATTTTCTACATCTACTCCTAATTTAGATTTAGGAAGATTCCTTACATGTCCCATAGACGCAATTACTTTTGTGCTTCCCCCTAAAAATTTTTTTATGGTATTAGCTTTTGCTGGGGACTCAACTATTATTAATCTATCAGCCATTTTTAATTTCATTCCTCCTCAAGTACAGTTATGGTGAACAAAAAGCCTTTTCCTCAAATCATATATCTTCAACAGCATAATTGATTTTTTTTAATACTGAAAATGCTGTTTCACCTTTGTTAACTTTGGTTTATGTTTTGCATTATATATCAAATATATTAAAAGGTCAAGGAGATATTTATTTATTACAGAGTAACATTTTATGATTTATTTTGTTTATAGATTGTATACTAAGTCTTCCACTATGTATTTCGCAATTATTGGTGTTACTTCATTATTTTTTAGCTTGTCCAAAATGTTGTCTATAACCTTTTCTTCATTGGTAATATTTAAAACTTTTTTGTTCTCTACATTTATTTTTTCAGATCTATATTCTGTCTTTATAACTTCTAATCCATATTTAGTTATTTCTCCATTTTGTTCATTATCATATATTTTATAATATTCTATTTTTATTGGGTATCTTATTCCCTCTGTAAATAATTTATCTTTGTTTATAAATTTCCCTCCGTAAAACTTTTTTGTCATTTGTAACAGCATATCCCAATTATATGCTTTCCTCCTTTCTTAAATTAGTATATTTATTAATAGCAGATTACTATTGTTGATAGTTATCCTAAGTAAAGTCATTTATCTACTATTATTTTATTTCATATAAACGACCTTAATATTATAATGAATTTTTTATACTAATTCAAGAACTTTTTATCGCAATATTTTCCATTTTTTTACATTTTTCGATTTTAAGTATTCGCATTATTATAAGCATTTTATGATTTTTGATTTAATGTTTCCTTAATTTCTTTATATATTCTCTCTTCGACATCTCTTATTTCTATTTTTTTCGCATTTTCTCCCATTATTTTCAAATTAACTTTATTAGAAATCAATGAATTTATGGTTTTATCTAACTTTTCTCCAGTAAGTTCTTCATTTTTTATTATTTTTGCAGCATTAATATTTTCTAAAACTTTTGCATTATATGTTTGATGATTATTTGATACATTTGGTAATGGCACAAATATCGCTGGCTTTCCTATTGCTGAAATTTCTGCAATTGTTGTTGCTCCACTCCTACATACTAAAACATCTGATATCTTTTCTACTTCACCCATATCATAAATATATGGAAAAATCTTTACATCTTTATTATTTGATATCTCTATCTGCTTTTCTTTACATTGTTCTAATATTATATTATATTGTTTCTCTCCCGCAGATAAAATAATTTGGTAATTTAATTCTTGTTTTTGTGATAATAAATCTACTACTGCCTCATTTATCTTTTTAGCTCCTTGACTTCCTCCAAATATTAAAACTATTGGCTTTTCATTGTTTAAATCTAGTTGTTTTATCATAGCCATTTTTTCACTTTCATTGAGCTCTTTTGTATTTATCTTTATAGGTGTTCCTGTTAGTACTATTTTTTTCGCATTTGGAATCCTGTCTCTTGCATCTTCAAAACTTATTAATATTGTATCTGTTATTTTCGCTAACATTTTTACTGCTTTTCCGTGGGAATGCATTACTTTCATGTAACATTGTTGGTAATTTTAGCTTATGTGCTGCAAGTATCACTGGTCCACAAATATAACCTCCCACACCAATTACTATATCTGGTTTAAATTCTTTTATAATTTTTTTTGCTTGAAAAATCCCTCTAAATGTTTTGAAGTTTTTTATCATATTTTTTCCTAAACCATATGCTTCTACTTGTTTTAGTTTATACCCTGCCCTTGGAACTAAATCATTTTCTAACCCTCTATTTGTTCCAATAAAAATTATTTCTGAGCTTGGTTTTTCTTTTTTTATTTTATTTGCTATAGCAATTCCTGGATTTATATGTCCAGCAGTTCCTGCTGCTGCAATTATGACTTTCATTTTGTTCCTCCTTCTCTCATTGTTTCTAATAAACGGACGCCCGAAGGGCGTCCCTACATCATGTTTTTTGATATCTTGATATGTTCAGTAGTATTCCTACTGCACATAATAGTATTAATAGTGCTGTTCCTCCATAGCTGAAGAATGGTAATGGCATTCCTGTGTTTGGCATAGAAGATGTAACAACTGCTATGTTTATTATTGCTTGTAAACCTATTAGTGATGTTATTCCTATTGCAACTAAACTTCCAAATGAATCTGGTGCCTTCATTGCAATAATTACTCCTCTCCAAATAAATATTCCAAATAATAAAATTACTGCTAAACATCCAACAAATCCTAATTCTTCAGCAATAACTGAAAATATGAAGTCATTTTGTGGTTCTGGTAAGTATAAATATTTCTGTGTACTGTTTCCTAAACCTACTCCAAACAGTCCTCCTGATCCTATCGCATACAAACTTTGTATTACCTGCCATCCTTTGCCTGTTGGGTCTGCCCATGGATCCATAAATGATGTTATTCTCGCTAATCTATATGCTCCACTTTCAAAGTATTTCGCCAATATGTATAATCCAATTCCTCCTATTCCCGCTATTGGAGCTCCAACTGTTACAAAATATTTCATCTTTGTTCCCGCCATTAGCATTAGTATTACTACAATCATTATTATAATTACTGAAGCACTTAAGTGTGATTGCACAAATACTAATATGGCTATAATTGGTGCTACCCATAATAATGGATAAATAAAACCTTTGAAAAATTTATTTAAGTCTGCTTTATGTTCTGTTAAATATCTGGCAAAAAATATGATCATACCTATTTTTACCAGTTCTGATGGTTGAAAGTTCAATGAATTGGTTATTTTTATCCATCTATATGCACCATTAGCTGATTTACCAATAACTGGAAGCCTTACTGCTAATAGTATTAGAATTGAACCAATATATATTATTCTATAAAGTTTTCCCCATCTTCTATAATCTATTTTTGATATGGCAAGCATTGCTATTATTCCAATAACTGCACTCTGTGCCTGTGTTGCTACATATGCATAACTAGTTCTACCTTCTGATAATGCTGATGGTGAACTCGCAGATAATACCATTACTAGCCCAAATCCTAGCATGACTAATACTGTTATGAATAAAATGAAATCAAATTGCCCTTGATTCGAGGCTTTTTTGTTTGGTCTTGCCATGCTAATATCATTCTCCCTTCTCTTGCATTTTGTATATTGCATAATATTGTTTTTAATGGGTACAGTGGTGTCACTAGTCTAAGTATTCCTCCAAACGGTGCCCCCTACAAATATTCAAACATATATAAATTATCTAAATAATTAGAATTCCAATAATACATGCAATAAGCGTTATTAGGCTGAATACTGAAACTACTGTGCTTTCTTTCCAGCCAGATAGCTCAAAGTGATGATGTAATGGAGCCATCTTAAATATTCTATTCCCAGTTTTTCTGAAATATGCTACTTGAATTATTACTGAAAGTGTTTCTAATACTGGAACTATTGCAATTACTAATAATAGTAATGGAATTTTTAAATATAGAGCCATTGATACTATAACTCCTCCAAGTAGTAGAGAACCAGTATCTCCCATGAATACCTTTGCTGGATGTAAATTAAACATTAAAAATCCTAAACAAGCTCCACTAACAAGGCTTCCAAATAATGCTACTTCTGTTTCTCCTTTTATAATTCCTATAACTGTTAAACATGCTATTATTATCATTGAAACACTAGTAGATAATCCATCTATACCGTCTGTTAAATTGATTGCATTTGTTGTTGCTAACATTGCACATATAGCAAATGGTATATAAATTAGTATTGGTATGTCTATATATATATTAACTATTGGTATTAAAGTCTGTGTTCCAATTTTCTCTGTATTAGTTAATACTAGTGCATACATTACAGATATTACAAGTAATCCCAACATTTTTGCTGATGGGCTTATTCCTTTTGTATTTTGATACCTTAATTTTGTTGAATCATCTATACACCCTATAAAGCCAAATCCTAATGATACCAATATTAATGGAATTATGGCATTTATCTTAATTGCTAAAAATATTCCTATAATAATAATTGTTATTGCAATTATTACTCCTCCCATTGTAGGAGTTCCTTGCTTTTGTAAATGACTAACAGGTCCTTCTTTTCTTTCAATTTGACCCACTTTTAATTTTCTTAATATCGGTATTATAATTAATGAAAGCACTACTGTGATGAGAAATGATACAACTAGTACCTTTAATTCCGATTTCATTTTTGTTTTTTCTCCATTTCATTTATTATTTCGTTTACAATTATTCTTTCATCAAATGGATGTTTCTTATGATTTATTTCTTGGTATGGTTCATGTCCTTTTCCTGCAAGAACAATTATATCGTTTTTATTTGCTATTTTTATTGCTTTTTTTATTGCTTCATATCTATCTACTATACATTCATATTTACCTTTTGTTGTTTTTATTCCTTCTTCTATCTGATTTACTATTTTTTCTGGTTCTTCTGTTCTTGGATTATCTGATGTAATTATAGTATAATCTGCAACTCTTCCTGATATTTCACCCATTATAGACCTTTTACTTACATCTCTATCTCCTCCACATCCAAAGACAGAAATTACTCTTCCTCGAGTATATGTTGAAACTGCTAATAAAATACTTTCTAAACTTTTTGGTGAATGTGCATAGTCTATCATAATTGTAAGTTCTTTTTTGTTTGGTACTAATTCACTTCTTCCTGGCACTTTTATTTCTGTTAATGCTTCTTTTATTGCTTCTACTGTAGCATCAAATTTCACACATACACATATTGCAGCAAGTGCATTATAGATACTAAATCTTCCTGGTATTCCTACTTTTACTCTTTCATTTTTTCCATAAAGTTTTTGTTTGAAATCTGCATATGAGTTTGTTATTGTAATATCTTTTGCAAAATTGTCTGCTGAATTATCTATTCCATATGTCTTTATTTCACATTTAGCTTCATGTATTACTCTTTGACCATATAAATCGTCTGCATTTACATATGCTATATCACATACATCAAATAGTTTTAATTTTGATGTAAAATAGTCTTCCATGTCTGGATGTTCTTTTGGACTAATATGATCTTCTGAAAGATTTGTAAATACTCCAATATCAAAATGTAAACCATATACTCTATTTAATTTAAGGCTTTGTGAAGATACTTCCATAACTGCTATTTCACATTTTTCATCTACCATCTTTTTTAGTAGTTCATATAAGTGTATACTATCTGGTGTTGTTCTATCTGAATCTTCTACCTTTTTACCATTTATATATGATGCAACTGTCCCAATAAGACCTACTTTTTTACCTTGTTTTTCTAATATTTCTTTTATCATAAATGTAGTAGTTGTCTTGCCTTTTGTTCCTGTCACTCCTATTATTTTTAAATTTTTCTCAGGATTTCCAAAATAGTTAGATGCACATATCGCTTCTGCAATTCTCGTGTCTGGCACCACTAATAATGTTATATTTTCATTTGTAGCAATTTTCCTAAAGTCATATCCCTCTTGCATCATTATTGCTGTAGCACCATTTTCTATTGCATTTTCTATATATTCGTGTCCATCTGTTTCAAAACCCTTTATCGCAATAAATAAAGAGTCTTTAGTCACCTCTTTTGAGTTACTTGTAATTGTTTTTATCTCTACATCTACATTTCCCTTTGCTTTAATTCCAGTGATTCCACTTAAAATATTTCTTAATATCATAGATTTATTCTCCCCTTCCATAATATAATTATATTATAGGTCACCGTATATTATATAATTCTTTGAAACTTTTGTAAAGAAATTTGGGAATAATTTTTAAATTTTAATGTTCTGCCAATAGGGACGGAGAATTCTGGCAAAATATTGCCAGAATTCTCCGTCCCTATTGGCATAGCTATTTTCAAGGCTATGTCTCTCATTATTACCGCAAAAAATTACTCTTCCATCAGGGAAAATATACCATTCCTTTACTGGTTTTTTTGTTTTTTTATCCTGACATAGTTCATAATGCCCATGTTCACCGATTGCTAATCCATCATTCTCTACATACAATAATGTAAATATGTGCACTCTTCGTTTGTAAAGAAATACGCCAATCTCACATTCCCAAACTTCCCCAAGCACTATTCCTTCCTTAGGTTTTTGAATCCACTTATAACGTAGGGATTTATCAATAAGCTGAAGCAACTCTCTCTCATCAGTAAGCTCCTTAATCTCTTTCCAAAATCTGTAAGTTCCACAATAATAATTCTTTCTCTTATACCTCCCTACAACCTTATTTTCAAGTTCTCTTACCCAACTTGGATCGATTTGCACTAGCTGCTTTAATTCCCGCATAATTCTCCTCCTTTTTTTACTTTTTATGCATATTATCATTTTTACCAATATAATTGTACCATTAAATTACTGTGTTTTCAATATTTTAATCAATTTTTGCTACAGTTCAGTTACTGGTTAATGGTTTTATTATATAAATTTTGGTTTGTATGTGTGATTTTATTACATAAAATCATAATGAATAATTAATAATGAATGGTGAATGATGAATAATATATGTAGGGGCGAGAGATTTCCCGTCCGTGAAATAATAGGAATTTAAACATTATCATTAATTATAAATATATTGCATATCCATTGTAGGGGCGCCCCTACACATGTAATTATAATCTTTAAATTTATTACCCCTACAAACACAAATTTAAGAGGATCCCTTTTTCTGAAAAATAGAAAAGAGAACTGTCCTCAGTCCCCTTTTCTATTTTTCATATATTATTGTTTAAAAGCTCTTGTTTTAGTAATGTTTTACTATCTATAATTGTTATTTTATAATGATTTACATTTGAATATCTATATTTTATTTCAAATTCTTGTTCTTTACCTATCTTTAAATTGTTTATTTCTAAATATTCTGTTCCCAAATTTACATCTCTTTTAGAATATAAATCAAGTTTTATATATATTCTATCTATATCTTTGTCTGAATTATTTTTTATGTTTCCTTTCGCATATCCATTAACATCAGTAGTTTTTACTTCACTCATTATTATTTCTGGTGATGTCACATCTATTTTTCCTGATATTGTTCTATATGTATTCCTTAGTCCAACTTTTATCATGCAGTCTGTAAATATTATAAATACTACTATTAATATTGCATAAAATGCAATTTTTTTAACTGTTGCCATATATATCATTCCTCTCTAACTTGAAACTATACAATTATATTACCAAATTTCACAGCAAATGTCAATTTTGCCAATAGGGACGGAGAATTCTGGCAAAATATTGCCAGAATTCTCCGTCCC
>CAPYID010000010.1 GCA_948739805.1 uncultured Clostridia bacterium
AAAGATGTTTGAATATTCTTATCAATAATTTTAGAAGGATCTTTTCTTATTATGACAGGCAGAGTTTCTTCTTTATATTTTTTATTTAATTCAGCAACTTGCTTTTGTGCCCACTCAATAGGAGGTAAACCATCAGAAATTTTAGCAATTTCCTGTTCATTACCTAAACGTTTATATACTTTAGTAGAACGTTTTCCTTCTTTAGTTTTAATATCTATGATAGCATAGTAATTGATAGCATTTTTAGATTTATTTATTTTTAATCTCATTTATTTCAACCCTTTCAAGTTTTTTACATTATACCACATCACGAGAAATCACGCAAGACATTTATCGAAAATTTGACAAAAAAATTAAGCATTCATAATGCTTACATTAATTTTTATTATTCAAAAGTGTTTAAGATCCGTGTTGTTTCTTGAAAATCTTTTGGCACAAACATTTCTTTATCTCTGTAGTCTAGTATTAGTTTATCCAACATTCTTAATTCATCTTGTATTATTTCTCTTCCTAATTTCATCATTTCTTTAAAAGTATTTTCTTCTAAACTCTTGAAATTAATCTTTTCATTTGATAACATATTCATAACAAAAGCACCTCGTATTTTATTGTTTTCGCTAAACAAATTATATACTTAGTGCTTTTGTTTTTCTATATTTTATTAAAATCTTCTTTATTTTTTCCCCAGATTATTTAACTCATATTAATGCTAAAATAATGCAAAAATTTTTTAACAAAACTATTGCATTGATGTTATGTTTCGTGGTATAATACTCAAAGTTAAAAATATGCACATAAGACTAGCTTGTATAGGTGCTTTATAATAAGTTTGTACAAGTGTTTAAAATCTTATGGAAGCTAAAACTAAAAGGAGGAATAAAAAATGGCAGTAGTTGCAATGAAACAATTACTAGAAGCAGGTGTTCATTTCGGACATCAAACAAGAAGATGGAACCCTAAAATGGCTGAATTTATATATCAAGCTAGAAATGGTATCCATATTATCGATTTACAAAAAACATCAAAAAAGATTGATGAAGCATATGAATTCATCAAAGAACAAGTAGAAGATGGAAAAACAGTTCTATTTGTTGGAACAAAAAAGCAAGCACAAGAATGTATGAAAGAGGCAGCATTAATGTGTGATATGTACTATGTTGATCAAAGATGGTTAGGTGGAATGCTTACAAACTTTGAAACAATTAAAGCAAGAGTACAAAGACTAAAAGAATTAGAAAAAATGCAAGAAGATGGAACATTTGATGTTTTACCAAAAAAAGAAGTTATTGGATTAAAGAAGGAAATGGAAAAGCTAGAAAAAAACCTTGGTGGAATCAAAGAAATGAATGAATTACCAGGACTTATCTTTATCGTAGATCCAAACAAAGAAAAAACAGCAATATTAGAAGCTAAAAAATTAAACATACCAGTAGTAGGTGTTGTTGATACAAACTGTTCACCAGAAGATGTAGATTACCCTATACCAGGAAATGATGATGCTATACGTTCAGTAAAATTAATAGCAACAGTTATGGCTAATGCAGTAATCGAAGCTAAACAAGGAGAAGTTTTAGGAACAGAAAACTTATTTGCAAGTGAAAACAAAGAGGAAGAAGAAGGCAACACAGAAGAGACAAAAAGCATTGAAGAAGTAGTTGCAGATAGTGAAGAAAATACAGACAAAGAATAATAATATAGATTTTGCGACTTTGTTTAAGAAAAATGGTAAAAATAGAAATGTAGGGACACGGTGGACCGTGCCCTTATGTTAAAAAAGAAAGGATGATTATAATGGCTATTACAGCAGCACAAGTAATGGAATTAAGAAAAAAGACAGATGCGGGAATGATGGAATGCAAAAAAGTTTTAACTGAAACAGATGGAGACATGGAAAAAGCAATGGAGCTTCTTCGTGAAAGAGGAATTACAAAAGCAGCTAAAAAAGCTGATAGAATTGCAGCAGAAGGTGTTGTTACAGCATTCATTTCAGAAGATGGAAAAACAGGGGCAGTAGTTGAGGTTAATGCAGAAACAGATTTCGTAGCTCAAAATGCAGAATTTAGAGGATTTGCAGAGGATGTTGCAAAACAAGTAGTTGAAAATAATCCAAAAGATGTTGAAGAATTACTAAATCAAGCATCTATTTCAGACACATCAAAAACAGTAAAAGAAGTTTTAACAGAAAAAATTGCAAAAATTGGAGAAAATTTATCAATAAGAAGGTTTGAAAGATTTACATCAAATGGTATTGTTTCAAAATACATTCATGGAGATGGAAAAATAGGTGTATTAGTTTCTATGGAAAATGCAGATGAAGAACTTGCCAAAGATGTATGTATGCAAATAGCTGCTGCCAAAGCAGAATTCATTGACGAAAAAGCAGTTCCAGAAGAAAGATTAAATAAAGAAATGGAAATATTAAAAGTTCAGGCTATGAATGAAGGAAAGCCAGAAGCAATAGCAGAAAAAATAGTTCAAGGTAGACTAGGAAAATTCTATGAAGAAATTTGTCTAGTAGATCAAGCATTTGTAAAAAATCCAGATATAAAAATAAAAGATTTACTTGCTTCTAAAAAAGCAAGTGTATTAGAATTTGCAAGATTTGAAAAAGGTGAAGGTATTGAAAAGAAAGAAGAAAATTTTGCAGAAGAAGTAAAAAAACAATTAAATCAATAATATTATGAAGAGCTTATTAGCTCTTCTTTTTTAGAAAAGTTTATGTAAATAAGAGAGGTATATAATGAAAAAGGGATATTTAGTCTTAGAAAATGGAGAAATATTTGAAGGAAACAGAATAGGCTCAGAAAGAGATACTGTATGTGAAGTAGTATTTAATACATCTATGACAGGATATTTAGAAATATTCACAGATCCATCATATGCAGGACAAGGAGTTACATTAACATATCCATTAATAGGAAATTATGGAATAATAACAAATGATGTTGAATCAAGAAAAATGTGGATAAAAGCAATCTTCATACATGAATTAGCAGAATTAGAAAGCAATTTTAGAGCAGAAACAAATTTAAATGACTATCTAAAAGCTAATGATATACCACGGTTTAATGAATGTAAATACTAGAAAGCTAACAAAGCTTTTAAGAGATAGTGGGACAATGAGGGGAAAATTAGTTTCAGATATATCTAATTTACAAGAAATAATAAAAGAAATAAAGGAGTATACTTTTCCAAATGTAGTAGGTGAAGTATCAAACAGACATATTAGAGAATTTGGAGAAGGAAGACATAAAATAGCTTTAATAGACTTTGGATGTAAAGAAAATATCATAAGGTCATTAGTAAATAGAGACTGTACAGTTACAGCCTTTCCACAAGATATATCTGCAGAAACAATTTTAGAAGGAAATTTCGATGGAATTTTATTATCAAATGGACCAGGTAATCCAGAAGATTGTAAGATTGCAATAGACAATATTAAAAAATTGTATAAATCAGATATACCAATAATGGGAATTTGTTTAGGACATCAACTAATGGCATTAGCAACAGGTGCAACGACTGCAAAACTAAAATATGGACATCGTGGACCAAATCATCCAGTAAAAGAATTAAAAACTGGAAGAATTTGTATAACCTCTCAAAATCATGGATATTACGTAAAAGAAGATTCAATAAATAAAGACATTGCAGAGGTATCATATATAAATGTAAACGATGGAACAATAGAAGGATTAAACTATAAAGGTAAAAATATATTCACAGTACAATTTCATCCAGAAGCATGCCCAGGACCACAGGACTGTGCATATCTATTTGATGAATTTCTGGCGATATTAGAAGATAGAACTTAGATATTAATTGTATATACAAAATTAAAAGTTAAAAAAGAATTGGTAACAATTATTTTTTGACAAATGGAAAGGAAAGAATAGGATTATGCCAAAAAACAAACAAATAAAAAAAGTACTAGTAATAGGATCAGGACCAATAATAATAGGACAAGCAGCAGAATTTGATTATGCAGGAACCCAAGCATGTGTAGAATTAAAAAAAGAGGGATTAGAAGTAGTATTAGTAAACTCAAACCCAGCAACAATTATGACAGACAAAAACATGGCAGATAAAATATACATAGAACCACTTACAGTAAAAACTGTTAAGAAAATAATTGAAAAAGAAAATCCAGATAGCATATTACCAAACTTAGGAGGGCAAACAGGACTAAATATAGCAATGGAACTTGCAGAATCAGGATATTTAGAAGAAAAGAAAGTAAAACTTTTAGGAACATCACCAGAAGGAATAAAAAATGCAGAAGATAGACAAGCGTTTAAAGATATGATGGAAACTATAAATGAGCCATGTATAGCAAGTAAAGTAGTAACAGATTTACAATCAGGGCTTAATTTTGCAAGAGAGATAGGACTTCCAGTAATAATAAGACCAGCATATACTTTAGGTGGAACTGGAGGAGGAATTGCATATACAGAAGCTCAATTTAATGAAATATGTGAAAGTGGTTTAAGACTTTCAAGAGTTCATCAAGTACTAGTAGAAAAATGTATCTCTGGATGGAAAGAAGTTGAATATGAAGTAATTAGAGACAGTAAAGGAAATTGTATTACAGTATGTAATATGGAAAATATAGACCCAGTAGGTGTTCACACAGGTGATAGCATTGTTGTTGCACCATCACAAACTTTAGCAGACAAAGAATATCAAATGTTAAGAAGTTCAGCAATAAAAATCATATCAGCATTAAAAATTGAAGGTGGATGTAATGTTCAATTTGCTCTAAATCCAAATAGTTTTGAATATGCAGTAATTGAGGTAAATCCAAGAGTTAGTCGTTCTTCAGCATTAGCCTCAAAAGCAACAGGATATCCAATAGCAAAAGTAGCAGCAAAAATTGCTATAGGTTATACTTTAGATGAAATAAAAAATGCTGTAACTGGAAAAACTTATGCATGTTTTGAACCTGTATTAGATTATGTAGTAGTAAAAATTCCAAAATGGCCATTTAGTAAATTTTTAACAGCTGATAGGGACTTAGGAACTCAAATGAAAGCAACAGGAGAAGTTATGGCAATAGCACCTACTTTAGAAGCAGGACTTATGAAAGCAATACGTTCACTAGAAGAAAACATAGACAGTCTAATTTTACCAAAATTAAATTCTTATTCTAAAGAGGAAATAAGAGAAGAATTGAAGAAAGTAAACAATGAAAGAATTTGGGTTATTGCAGAAAACCTAAGACGTGGAATGACAATAGACCAAATACATGAAATAACTAAAATTGATAAATTTTTCATAAGCAAAATAAATAATTTAGTAAATATTGAAAATGAGTTACAAAGCTCTAAATTAGATGTTAATTTAATAAAAAAGGCTAAAAAATATGGATATACAGACAAAGTAATATCAAATTTAACAAAAGTTAGTATAGAAGAAATAAAGAAAATAAGAGAAGAAAATAAAATACTAGCTAATTTCAAAATGGTTGATACATGTGCAGCCGAATTTGAAGCAAAAACGCCATATTATTATTCAAGTTATGATGATGATAATGAAGCAGATAGGAAAACAGATAAGAAAAAAGTAGTAGTATTAGGTTCAGGACCAATTAGAATAGGACAAGGAATTGAATTTGATTATTGTAGTGTTCATGCAGTATGGGCATTAAAGAGAAAAGGATTTGAAACCATAATAATAAATAATAATCCAGAAACAGTAAGCACAGACTTTGATATAGCAGATAAACTTTACTTTGAACCATTAACTCCTGAAGATGTAGAAAACATTATAAATGTAGAAAAGCCATATGGAGCAATAGTACAATTTGGTGGACAAACTGCAATTAAATTAACTAGGGCATTAAAAGATATGGGAGTTAAAATTTTAGGTACATCAGAAGAAAATATGGATAGAGCAGAAGATAGAGAATTATTTGACCAAGTTTTAAATAATTGCAATATAACTAGACCACAAGGAGGAACAGTATATACAGTTACAGAAGCAAAAGAAATTGCTAATAAATTGGGCTATCCAGTACTTGTTAGACCTTCATATGTACTAGGTGGACAAGGAATGGCAATTGCATATGATGACATAGATATAGAAAAATTAATACAAGAAATAAACAAAATAGCACAAGAACATCCAATATTAGTAGATAAATACATCATGGGAAAAGAAATTGAGGTAGATGCAATTTGTGATGGAGAAGATGTTTTAATACCTGGAATTATGGAATTACTAGAAAGAACAGGAGTACATTCAGGAGATAGTATATCAGTATATCCAACACAAAATGTAAACAAAGAATCTGCAGACAAAATAGTTGAATATACTAAATTGTTGGCTAAAGAATTAAATGTAATAGGAATGATGAACATTCAATTCATATTACAAAATAATGAGGTATATATAATAGAGGTAAATCCACGTTCAAGTAGAACAGTTCCATACATAAGCAAAGTCACAAACTTACCAGTAATAGATATAGCAACAAGAGTAATTTTTGGAGAAAAATTAAAAGACATGGAATATGGAACAGGAGTATATAAATGCAGTGAATATGTTGCAATAAAAATGCCTGTATTCTCTTTTGAAAAAATAAAAAATGCAGACACAAGTTTAGGACCTGAAATGAAATCAACAGGAGAAGTTTTAGGAGTAGCCAAAAACTTTACAGATGCAATAGTAAAAGCATTTATTGCAAGTGGAGTAAGTATTCCTAAGGAAGGAAATATATTAATAACCGTAAGAGATAAAGATAAAGAAGAGGTACTTCCACTAGCAAAGAAACTCTTTAATAGAGGATTTAAAATATATGCAACAAAAGGAACAGCAAATTTCTTAAAGCAAAATGGAATAGAAACATATATGTTAGAAAAAATATGGGAAGGTGCAGAAAGCATACCAAACTTAGTTGAATCAGGAAAGATTAATTTTATAATTAATACTCCAACAAAAGGAAAAGAATCAAGTAGAGATGGTTTCAAAATAAGACGTTTAGCAGTAGAATGTAAAATCCCTTGCTTTACATCTCTTGATACAGCTAATGCGTTGTATGAGGCGATTGAAGATACAAAATCAGAAGAGGAGATTAGTGTCGTCGACATCACAGAGGTATAAAAATTGAAAAAGAATTGCCATTTGGCGTAGCCAAATAACAATTCTTTGAGAATATATTATTGGGCTCAAATATAAAAGAAAGTCTTGATGCAATTAAAGCCTTCAGATAAAAAACATCATTGGAGGAAGAAATTGGTTTTGAAAGAGAATATTCACCTGCTTCAACAATAGGAAACAACCAAAGGAACTTCCACCGAAACGTTACATAATAACGATACTTCATACATTTAGCTCCCTTAAGGTGGGCGTAGTCAAATCTGACTACTGAGTTAATTGTTGTATAATATATATTATACAACAATTAACATAAAATATCAAAAATTAAATTTAGGGGGCACATTGCATGTGCCCATTGTAAAAATACATATGAAATAATTCTAAAAATTTTATAAAAAATCAACAAATTTTTATTAATATATGATAGAATATTAAAAACTTAATATATTTAAATATAAGAAAGGATGAAAAGTATGAGTGAAGCTGTGTATAAGCGTATACTTTTAAAACTTAGTGGAGAGGCATTAGCAGGAGACAATAAAACAGGAGTATATGCAGATGTTATTGGTAGTATTTGTGACCAAATAAAAAAAGTAGTGGATTTAGGAGTAGAAGTAGCCATAGTTGTAGGAGGAGGAAATTTCTGGAGAGGAAGATATGGTCATGAAATGGAAAGAACAACCTCAGATTATATGGGAATGTTAGCTACAACCATGAACTCTTTAGCACTACAAGATTGTTTAGAGGCAAGAGGAGTAAAAACTAGAGTACAAACAGCAATAGAAATGAGAGAAATAGCTGAACCTTATATAAAAAGAAAGGCTGATAAACATTTGAGAAATGGAAGAGTTGTAATATTTGCATGTGGAACAGGGCACCCATATTTTTCAACAGACACAGGAGCAGCACTAAGAGCAGCAGAAATAAATGCAGACATAATATTACTTGCAAAAACGATAGATGGAGTATACTCAGCAGACCCAAAAATAGACAAAACAGCAATTAAATATGATGAAATATCATATATAGATATATTAGACAAAGACTTAAAAGTAATGGACTCAACAGCAACATCACTATGTAGAGACAACCAAATACCATTAATGGTATTTGAAATCGCAAAACCAGAAAACATAGTAAAAATCGTAAAAGGGGAACATATAGGTACAATTGTTAAGTAAGTTCTTATGAAATAAATGAGCAAAGCGAATTTATTTCATTAGAAATTACTTATGCAGTTGCCAAAGGCAACTGTAATCAATAGAAAGAACTTAAAGAAGAATATATCTTATCTAGAAATTACTTATGCAGTTGCCAAAGGCAACTGTAATCAATAGAAAAAGAATTAAGAAAAGAATATATTTTATTTAGAAATTGAAAGGAAGATAAATTATGGATTATAATCAAATTGAAGAAAAAATGGAAAAAACAATAAATGTTTTAGAAGAAAACTTTGCAGAAATAAGAGCAGGGAGGGCAAACCCAGCAATATTAAATAAAGTTAAAGTAGACTATTATGGAGTACCAACACCTATAAACCAAGTAGCAGGAGTTTCAGTACCAGAAGCAAGAATGATAGTTATACAACCATGGGATGTAAGTATATTAAAAGCTATAGAAAAGGCAATATTAACAGCAGACATAGGAATCAATCCTAATAATGATGGAAAATTAATAAGACTAACATTTCCAGAACTAACAGAAGAAAGAAGAAAAGAAATAGTAAAAGACATAAAAAAATTATCAGAAGAAGCTAAAATAGCAGTAAGAGCAATAAGAAGAGATGCAATGGACTTGGCTAAAAAAGAACAAAAAGATGGAAACATGACAGAAGACGAAGAAAAACAAGCAGAAGATAAGATACAAAAATTAACAGACAAAAAAGTAGCATTGATAGATGAAATATCTTCTAAAAAGGAAAAAGAAATAATGTCTGTGTAGAAGCGTGAAAAATTTGTGAAACAAATTTATTGTAGGGGCGACCATTGGTCGTCCGCCCAAAGAACAGAGAGTAATATAGGATAGGTATATATTTATGGATTTTAAAGAAAAGTTAAGGGATAATCGAGAATTAGTAAATCAAGAGCTAAGCAGATATTTAAGAAAAGAGAATTTACCAGAAGTAACATTAAATGAAGCTATAGAATATAGTTTAATGTCATCAGCAAAAAGATTAAGACCAACATTAATAATTGAAACATATAAATTATTTAGGAATGATTATGAAAAATGTTTACCATTTGCAGTCTCAATGGAAATGACACATACATTTTCTCTTATACATGATGACTTACCAGGAATAGACAATGATGATTATAGAAGAGGAAGATTAACAATACACAAAAAGTATAATGAGGCAACTGCTATTTTAGCAGGTGATTCATTAATGAACCATTCATATATGATTATTTCAGAAGAAATAAACAATTCAGAAAATATAGAAGACATAAAAAGAAAAATAAGAATTTTAAATGAATTTTCACATGCAATAGATGAAATGATAATTGGTGAATATCTTGATACAGAATGTGAAGGAAAACAAATATCAAAAAAAGAGCTAGATTATATACATAATAAAAAAACTGCTTCATTTTTTAAATATTGTGTTAGAGCAGGAGCAATACTTGCAGGGGCAAGTGAAAAAGATATTGATAATTTAACTTTGTATGCTGAAAAGATAGGATTAGAATTTCAAATTAAAGATGATATATTATCTGAAATTGGTGATTCAAAAATTATGGGAAAACCAGTAGGTAATGATAAAGCAATGAATAAAGTGACTTATGTTACAAAGTTCGGAGTAGAAAAAGCACAGGAATATTTAGAGAACACAACTAATGAAGCATTAGAAACTTTAGAAACTTATGAAAATAAAGCAGAGTTTTTAAGAGAACTCGCAATATATATCAAAGATAGAAATCATTAATTTATAATTTCTATAGAGAAATTTAGTGAGGAGATTTTATGGAATTTGATAAAGAAAAAATGCCTAACCATATAGGAATTATAATGGATGGTAATAGAAGGTGGGCAACTTCTCAAGGAAAAAAGGCTGGCTTTGGACATAAGGCAGGAGCTAAAACATTAGAAAACATAGTAAGATATGCAAATAAAATTGGCTTAAAATATATAACAGTATATGCTTTTTCGACGGAAAATTGGAAAAGAACAGAAGAAGAGGTAAATGGATTAATGATATTATTTAAAACATATTTAGATGATTATGCTAAAAGGGCAGATACTGAAAATATAAAAGTAAACATATTAGGAGATATTACAGCTTTTAATGAAGATTTACAAAAAAGTATGAAAAAATGTATGGAAAGAACAAGAAATAATACAGGAGTAGTATTTAGTATTGCCATAAATTATGGAGGAAGAGCAGAATTAATTAGAGCAATGAAAAATATAGCATTAGAAGCTAAAGAAGGAAAAATAGACATAGATGATATTAATGAAAATGTAATATCAGACCATTTATATACAATAGGAATACCTGATCCAGATTTAATTATAAGAACAAGTAATGAATTAAGACTTAGTGGATTTTTAATGTGGCAATCAGTTTATTCAGAACTATATTTTGTAGATGTAAATTGGCCAGATTTTAATGATGAGCAATTAGACAAAGCTATTTTGGAATATCAAAGAAGGAACAGAAGATTTGGAGGAAATTAATAAATGAATATAACAAGATTACTTACAACAATATTAGGGCTACCAATAGTAGTATTAATATTAGTTTTAGGAAATAAATATGTTATAGACATATTTTTTTCAATAGTGGCAATAATTAGTATATATGAGTATTTTAATGCTATGAAACAGAAATCAAAACCTGTTGAATGGATAGGATATTTGTGTGCAATTTTGATAGCATTTATACATGTAATACCAGGATTTGATATAACATGGTTTGGTTTATTTTTGCCCACCATAGTAGTTTTATTATTTATGCAAAGTTTATTTACTAAAATGAAATATAATATAACAGATATATCAGTTACTATTTTTGGTATATGTTATATAATATTATTTATAATGTGTATCCCGCTTATGATTGAAAAATTACCCAATAAGATATATTTGTGGTATTTAGTAATTGCTGCATGGGGAACAGATAGTTTTGCATATATTATAGGAAAAGTATTTGGATTAGGAAAACATAAATTTAGTAAAATCAGTCCAAATAAAACTATTGAAGGTTGTATAAGTGGAACAATTGGTGCATTAATAATTGCCATTATATATACATACATATGTAATAAAATATATAATGATTCGATATCTTATGTCATATTTGGTGGTTTTACAGTTTTACTTAGTATAATGAGTCAAATTGGAGATTTTGCAGCATCAAGTATAAAAAGATATACAGGAATAAAAGACTTTGGAGACTTAATACCAGGTCATGGAGGTATGTTAGATAGAATTGATAGTGTAATATTTATAGCTCCACTTGCATACCTATTGTATATGATTATTCTATAAATATATTTTATTATATTGTAGGGGGCACCGTTTTACTGGGCTCAAAGAGAGACATAACACCACAGTGCTCATTTATTAGAGATTAGAGAGGTGACTTAATTGCTTACATTTATTGTAAATGCGATTAAAATAATATTTTTATTAGGAATATTAGTATTTATTCATGAAGGTGGACACTTTATTGTAGCAAAACTATGTAAAGTCAGAGTAAATGAATTTGCACTAGGTTTTGGAAAAACAATAATATCTAAAAAAATTGGAGAAACAACATATGCATTAAGAATAATACCACTTGGTGGATTTGTAAGACTAGAAGGGGAAGAACAACCATCAGAAGAAAGTGGTTCTTTTAGTAAAGCAAAAATCTGGCAAAAGATACTAATCGTAGCAGCAGGCGGATTAGTAAATATTATATTTGCAATTATTATAGTGTTTTTAATAGTAATGATATATTATAAATATCCTTTAAAAGAAACATTACAAGTTACAGGAACATTTGCTTACTCAATAATTGATAGCATAAAAATGTTATTTTCTGGCAATGTAACAGTAAATGAATTAGTAGGACCAGTAGGAATATCATCAATAATAGTACAAACGACAGAATTAGTAAATTATATATATTTAATAGCAGCAATATCATTATCATTAGGAGTAACCAATTTATTACCAATCCCTCCTTTAGATGGTGGAAAAATTGTAATTTATATAATTGAGGGAATAAGAAGAAAACCTTTAAAAGAGGAAACAGAGGTAGCTATTCAAATGACAGGGTTTGTTTGTATAATACTATTATCTGTATTTGTAATGATGAATGATATAGGGCATATTGCAAAATGATTTTTTCATCAAAAAAATTTCGAAAAATATATACAAAATAATTCATTTAATGATATAATCTAACAGTATTATACAAAAGTTTGGGAGGAAAACTATAATGGGAAATATTGTTTTGTTAGATGAATTAACTATAAATAAAATAGCAGCAGGTGAGGTTATAGAAAGACCAGCATCTGTTATAAAAGAAATGGTAGAAAATTCCATTGATGCAGGAGCCACAAATATTACAATTGAAATAAAAAATGGAGGAATATCATATATAAGAATTACTGATAATGGTAAAGGAATGGAAAAAGACGATTTAGAAATAGCATTTGAAAGACATGCTACAAGTAAAATAAGAAGTGCAGACGACTTAAATATTGTTAAATCAATGGGATTTAGAGGCGAAGCATTAGCTAGTATTGCAGCTATTTCTAATGTAGAATTATGTTCAAAAACAGCACTTGATGAAGTAGGACACAAAATTGTAGTAGAAGCAGGGAAAGTCCTAGAACAAGATGAAATTGGATGTTCAAAAGGAACATCAATAACAGTAAAAAATCTATTTTTTAATACACCAGTAAGATATAAATTTTTAAAAAAGGACTATACAGAATCTGGATATATAGAAGATGCTATCTCTAGGTTAGCACTTATAAATACACATATAGCCTTTAAATTAATTAATACAGGAAAAACAATAATCCAAACAAATGGAGACGGAAATGTTAATAATGTAATTTTTAGTATATATGGAAAAGATATTGCAAAAGCAGTATTACCAGTTAATTACATATATGAGGGAGTAATTATTAATGGTGTGGTTGGTAAACCAGAAATAGCACGTTCAAATAGAGGAAATCAACTTTTCTTTGTAAACAAAAGATACATAAAAGATAAAACTCTATCAAGTGCTACTGAAAAAGCATTTAAGGGCTTATTACCAATAGGAAAATATGGATTCCTTGTATTAAATATTGAAATTGCTCCAAGTACAGTTGATGTTAATGTCCATCCAGCAAAGCTTGAAGTTCGATTCCAAGATGAAAGTAGAATATTTAAAGCAGTATATAATGCAGTAAAAGATACATTACTAAAATCCGAATTAATAGAAAATGTAGAAGAAGAAAAATCAGACACAAATATAACACAAGATAATACATATGTAGATTTTACAAGTAAAGCATTTACAAATACTTTTAGAAAAATAGCAAATAGTGAGCCAATAATAACAGAAGAAAGTTCATCACCGCAAGTTGCTACATTAATAAAAGAAAATGATGAAAATATCCAAACTGAAGAGATATTTAATAATGATAACTTATTCTTAAACAATAGTTTAGATGAAGATATAGAAATCTCTAAGCCAAAAAATATAGAGAAAACAAGAAAAAATCAAATATTAGCAGAACCACCCATGGAAACTTTAAATAATATAGATAGTTTAGAATATTCTAATAATAAAAGTGATGTTATAAAAAAAGTACCAGAAATAAAATCGTCAAAAGAAGAATATATACCAGAAGATTATACATATGGTGCTATGATAGCAGAAACAATTACAAATAATTTGCAAGGAGAAAATGTAGTAACAAAAGAGGAAGATACTAAAGTAAACTTTGAAGATATGTATAGTAAGATATTTGGAAAAATCAATAAAGAAGAACAAGAAGATGAAAAAACAAGTGTAACAAATGCTAAGGATATAATAGATGAAAATGTAAATATGTCTTTATATGAAGAAGAAGAAAAATATACAGAAAAAGCTAGTATAAAACCGAATTATAAACTAATAGGAATTGCTTTTCAAACATATATAATAATTGAAATAGAAAAAGAATTATATATAATAGATCAACATGCTGCACATGAAAGAATTATGTATGAAAAAGTTAGAAAAAATTATTATTCACAAGGACAAAAAGACTCACAATTATTATTGTTACCAGATATAATTACTTTATCTCATAAAGAGATGGATATTGCACGAGATAATATGGCTAAATTTGAAAAAGCAGGCTTCCAATTAGAAGAATTTGGGGAAAATACTATTAAATTAACTGGTGTGCCAACAATGTGTTTAGATTTAAATACAAAAGATTTATTTCTAGAAACATTAGATGAAATAAATACAGTTGCAAGAACAGCAAAACAAGAGATTGAAGAAAGATTTTTGGCAACTATTGCTTGTAAAGCAGCAGTCAAAGCTCATATGGCTTTAACACATGATGAGGTAGATAGCTTATTACAACAATTATTAAGTTTACCAAATCCATTTACTTGTCCTCATGGAAGACCTACTGCGATTAAGATGACTGTTACGGATATTGAGAAGAAATTCGCCCGTAGAAAGTAAGATTGAAAAATAATTGCCCTTTGGCGTAGCTGGAACAGCATAGTGTGAGAAATTTATAAAATAAATTTCGCTCGCTGAAAAAGTTCATCGAAAGAAAATCCTTTGGCGTGCACAAGCACGCCTCCAGTATTTCTTTCTTGAACGCCTAGTCAAAGAACAATTATTTTCCAATCTAATATTAATACTATGACATGGAAGGAAAATATGAATACAATGAAAAAACCAACAGTTATTGTAATATGTGGACCTACTGCTTCTGGAAAGACAGCATTATCAATAGAATTAGCTAAAAAGATTAATGGAGAAATAGTTTCAGCAGATTCTATGCAAATCTATAAATATATGGATATAGGGAGTGCAAAGCCTACAAAAGAAGAAATGGATGGAATAAAGCATTATATGTTAGACTTTGTAGAGCCAAATATAAGATATAGTGTTGCAGACTATAAAAAGCAAGCAGAGATTTGTATAGAGAAAATTTTAGAAAAAGGGAAAGTTCCAATAGTTGTTGGTGGCACTGGACTATATGTTAATTCTTTAATATATGGTATAGAATATAATGAAATAAAACTAGATAAAGAGTATAGAGATAAATTAGAGAAAATAGCCAAGGAAGAAGGATTAGAAACTTTATATAATAAGGCATTAGAAATTGATCCAACTGCTATGGAAAAGATATCATGTAATGATAAAAAAAGAATATTAAGAGTATTAGAAATATATCATGAGACAGGAAAAACAAAAACTGAGCAAGAAATAGAATCAAGAAGCAAAGAAATAAAATATGATTATAAAGTATTTGCAATAAACATGGATAGAGAAATACTATATGATAGAATAAACCAAAGAGTAGATATAATGATAGAACAAGGACTTATTGAAGAGGTTAAAAAACTTATATCAAAATATGATGAATTACCAACTTCTATTCAAGGATTAGGGTATAAAGAGACAAAGGAATATATAGAAGGAAAAATTACTAAAGAAGAAATGGTTGAAAGAATAAAAATGGAAACTAGGAGATATGCAAAAAGACAGATAACTTGGTTTAGAAAAAATAAAGATACGATATGGATTGATGGACTTGAAGATAAGGAAAAAAACATACAAATTATTTTGGAGGAAATAAATTGAAGAAAGATTCAAGTGATGAAAACAAACTTAATAGAAAAAAACTAGGACAATTTGTTACACTAATAATTATTATAATAATATCTATATGTATTTTTTATAGTATTATTAACTTACTTGTAGAGCCATCAGATGTATTTGTTATAGAAAATGGCAAAATTTATGAAGAAGAAACAAATGTTGGTTATGTAATTAGAGATGAAAAATTGGTATTTAGTGATGAACATCAAAATGGAATTGTTACTATAAAATCAGAAGGGTCAAAAGTTGCAAAAGGAGACTCTATATTTAGATATTGTAGTCCAAATGAACAAAAACTAGAAGAAAAGATAGCAGAGCTAGATAAAGAAATACAAAAAGCTATTGAAGGGCAAAACACAAGTATATATTCTACAGATATTCAATTATTAGAAAAGCAAATAGAAGAAAAGATAGCATTACTTCAAACTACTAATAAAATAGATGAAATTGCTCAATATAAATCAGAAATTAGTTCATATATGATAAGAAAGGCCAAAATTGCAGGAGAGCTTAGCCCTGCTGGTTCATATATTAATAAATTAATAACACAAAGGAGTGAATATGAACAACTATTAAATTCTGGTCAACAGTATATATCTGCTCCAGAAAGTGGAATTGTATCTTATAAAATAGATGGATATGAAGGAACATTAACCGCAAGTAATATAGAATCTATAACCAAAGAAACATTGGATTCAATAAAAAGTAAAACAGGACAACTAGTTTCTTCAAGTTCAGAGCAGGGAAAAGTAGTAAATAATTTTTATTGTTATATTGCAACTATCTTATCATCAGATAATGCAATGAGTGCAAAAGAAGGAGATATTATAAAATTAAGATTATCAAATCATGATGAGATATCAGCTGAGATAGTAAGAATTTCAAATTTTAATGATGGCGAAGCAGTAGTAATATTTAAAATTGAACAAGATGTAGAATACTTAATTAGTTATAGAAAAATATCTATAGATGTTATTTGGTGGAATGCTTCAGGCTTAAAAGTACCAAATTCAGCAATAATAAATGAAGATGATAAAAACTATGTAATAAGAAATAGAGTAGGTTATACTGATAAAATACTCGTAAAAATAGAAAAGCAAAATGAAAATTATTCAATAATTAAAAGTTATACAACAGAAGAGTTAATGTCTTTAGGATATAGTACAAGCGAAATAACATCTATGAAAAGTATAAGTCTATATGATGAAATTGTATTAAAACCAAAATAATTTGTTGTAGGGGCACATTGCATGTGCCCTAAAATGTATTTTTGTAAATTAAAAGAAGGAAAAAGCATTTTTTTGTAGAAAATAATAATTATAATTCAAAAATTTTAAAAGTCAATTACAACTGTGTATTAGCATAATAATTAAAAGTTAATTTCTAGTAAATTATAATCAAAAAAGTATAATTCTAAAATTTTAAGAAATCCAAAAATTGAAAAGAGGAATTTTAATGTTATCTATCGTTAAAAGCATGTCTTTACAGGGACTAGATGGCTATTTGGTAGAGGTACAAGTAGATGTATCAGGAGGATTACCTTCATGTGATATTGTAGGTTTACCAGATGCAAGTGTAAAAGAGTCAAAAGAAAGAGTAAGAACAGCTATTAAAAATAGTGGTGTAGACTTAAAAAGCAGAAAAATGATAATTAATTTAGCACCAGCGAACACAAGAAAAGAAGGAGCATTATATGATTTACCAATAGCTATTGCAACACTTATAGCAAATGAAGAATTAGATATAAAAAATATAGATGATACTATATTTATAGGAGAATTGTCTTTAGATGGAAAAATAAACAAAGTAAAAGGTATTTTCCCAATGTGCCTAGAAGCTAGCAAACTAGGAATAAAAAAAGTGGTAATTCCAAAAGAAAATGCAAAAGAAGCAAGTATAGTAAAAAACATAGAGGTAATAGGAGTAGAAAGTTTAGAGCAAGTTATAAATATACTTAATGGAAGCAAAAAACCAGAAAAGGTACAAATGAATTATGAAGATTATTTTATGAAAAATATAAATTATATTTTTGATTTTTCTGATGTAAAAGGACAAGAAAGTATAAAAAGAGCTTTAGAGGTTGCAGCAGCAGGTGGGCATAATTGCCTACTTATTGGAAGCCCAGGTTCTGGCAAAACAATGATGTCTAGGTGTTTACCATCAATATTACCTAGTCTTACATTTGAAGAATCCTTAGAGATAACAAAAATACATAGTATAGAGGGCATATTACCAGAAGACAAACCATTAATTACAAATAGACCTTTTAGAGCTCCACACCATACAATATCTGGTGCTTCACTAATAGGAGGAGGAAGAATTCCAAGACCAGGAGAAATTAGTTTAGCACATCATGGAGTATTATTCTTAGACGAACTACCTGAATTTCCTAATAATGTATTAGAACTTTTAAGAGTGCCATTAGAAGATAAAATAATAAATATTAATAGAGTAAATGCAAGTTTAACATATCCATGTAATTTTATGCTAATTGCCTCAATGAATCCTTGCCCATGTGGGTATTATGGTTCAAAAGAAAAGGAATGTACATGCAGTGAGAATTCAATAAATAGATATATGGGAAAAATTAGTGGACCTTTACTAGATAGAATAGATATACATATAGAGGTTGAAGCTGTTAAATATCAAAAATTAGACTCTAGTGAAAAAGGAGAAACCTCAGAGCAAATCAAAAAAAGAGTAGACAGGGCTAGAAAGATACAGCAAGAAAGATATTCAAAGCATGGTATATATTCAAATGCAGAACTAACTCCAAGATTGATAGAAGAATATTGTAAATTAGATTCTAAGGGAAAAGAGATATTAAAGAATTCTTTTGAAAAATTAGGATTGAGTGCTAGAGCATATGGGAGAATTTTAAAAGTAGCTAGAACAATTGCAGATTTAGATGGAAATCAAAATATAGATATAAAACATTTAGCAGAAGCTATACAATATAGAAATTTAGATAGAAAGTATTGGAAAAATTAAGAAATAGGCTAGCAATATACTAATTCTTTTTCAAACTGGTATATTATAGAAAAAGGAGGGTTAACAATTATGAAGATAATAGATATAAATAATGAAAATTACCCAGATACATTAAGAGATATACAGGATCCGCCAAGAAAATTATATGTTTTGGGTGATGTAGCATTATTAAGTAAAAAATCATTAGCAATAGTAGGTGCAAGAAAATGCACTGAATATGGCAGAAAACAGGGCACAAAATTTTCCTATAATTTAGCAAAAGAAGGAATAGCAATAGTTAGTGGATTAGCAGTGCGGAATAGATACTTCAGCACATATAGGAGCATTAGAGGCAGAAGGAAGGACTATTGCAGTATTAGGAACTGGTTTTGATAACATATATCCACAAGAAAACAAAGAACTATTTGAAAGAATTTTAAAAAATAATGGTGCAATTATTACAGAATATGAACCAAATGTTGAAAAACGTCCAGATAATTTTAGAAAAAGAAATAGAATAATAAGTGGATTAAGTATGGGAGTATTAGTTATAGAAGCGGCCCAGAAAAGTGGGACAGGAATAACAGTTAATTATGCAAGAAGGCAAAAAAAAGCCATATTTTGTATACCCAATAGTCTAGAAAATAAAAAAGGAGAGGGAACAAACAGATTATTAAAAAGAGATGGTAAATTAGTAACAAATGCAAATGATATATTGGAATATTTTAATATGAAACAAATTAAGCAAATAAGCATTGATGAGATAGAAAAACAAGTAGATGTAAAACCAGAATACAAAAAAATATATAAAGTAATACAAAAAGGAGAAATACATATAAATCAAATTAGTAAAGAGACAAAAATGAATATTGGAGAATTAAACTCTAAATTACTTATGATGGAATTAGAAGGACTTATAGAGAGCAAACCAGGTAATAATTATGTGATTTGTAAAACTATTTTCATATAGGTTTAACTTTATTATATAAGCACATTGCATATAATTTAGAAAAAATGATATAAGAAGGAAATGAAATAATGGATAAGAGAAAAGATACAGGAAATATAGGAGAAGATATAGTAGCAAAATACTTAGAAGAAAAAGGATATGATATAATAGAAAGAAACTTTAGGTGTAAATTAGGAGAAATAGATATTATTGCACAAGATAAAGAAGAAATTGTATTTATTGAAGTTAAAACACGAAAAATATTATCATATGGGAATCCAGCAGAGTCAGTAAACGAACCTAAGCAAAAACATATTTATAAAGCGGCAGAATACTATTTATTAATAAATAATAAATTAGATGATTTTACAAGAATAGATGTTATAGAGGTGTACTTGAATAATTCTGGATATAAAATAAATCATATAAAAAAAGCAATTATAGATAGAAGCAAATAAACAAAAAATAATTTTAGATAAACATATGAACCAAAAGAATAAAAAACTCATATTATATATATACAGAGGAGGAATTCTTATGAGTTTTATAATTAAAGCTATTGTTTGGACATTGGCTTTTTATGGATTATTTGAGATTATAAAGACTATTCTATATATTACAATACATACAAATTTAAGGTCAAGTGGCATATATATGATTATTGGAGTTAAAAATCAAGAAAAAGAAATAGAGGGGATTTTGAGATCTATAATATTTAAAATATTATATGGTAAAGAAGAACAAATAAAAGATATTGTTGTAGCAGACTTAAACTCTAATGATAATACAAAAGAAATAATACAAAGGCTAGAAGAAGAATATGAATGTATTAAAGTAGTAAATTGGAGAGAATGCAAAGAAATATTAGATGCCGTAGATAACTCATAGTTGGAAAGTTAAGATGATTTAATTGTAGTGAATAGTTAAATATTAATAGTGAATAGTACAAATGTGCTTGTTGTACTATTCACTATTAACTATTCATTCTTCACTGCGACATATTAAGTCGCACATTTGGTGACTCCTACGGGAATCGAACCCATCACTCCACCTTGAGAGGGTGGCGTCTTAACCGCTTGACCAAGGAGCCATGAACAAGTAATATTTTAGCATAAAGATTAAAGAAATGTCAAGAGATATTTTTTTTAGATCAGGGATATTTTTTACATAGGTTCAGTTTTGTTATTTACAGCATATATAATCTTAACAGTAACCTGAAAATATAAAATTTACAACAAATTTCATATTTTTCTTGTAATATCTTTAAGAAAATGATAATATTAAATGTATAGAAAATTTCATTATATATTTTATCAGAACAAAATAATTTTTGAAAATAGAAGGAGTATAATGTTTGATATAATTACTTTATTAAGAGAAAAAATAGACACAAAAGATATATTAGAAAACGAGCCAATGTCTAAACACACAACGTTTAAGGTTGGAGGAAATGCAGATTTATTAATTAAGGCTCATGATGTTGAGCAAATAAAATTTGTTCTTAATGTAGCAAAAAATAATAATGTACCAATATTTATTTTGGGAAATGGAAGCAATTTATTAGTAAAAGATAAAGGAATAAGAGGAATAACTGTAAAAATAGAATTAAAAGATATAAAAATAGATAAAAAAGATGAAAAAGTATATGTTACAGTAGGAGCAGGAAATAAAATGCCGGAAATTGCTGGAAAATTGCTAAAAGAAGAAATTAGTGGATTTGAATTTGCAGCAGGAATTCCAGGAACAATTGGCGGATTTGTTAGAATGAATGCAGGAGCCTATGGAAAAGAAGCAAAAGATATTATAGTTGAAACAACAATATTAACTTATGATGGCAATATCAAAAAGATTATAGGTGAAGGACATCAATTTGAATATAGAAAAAGTACTTTTCTAAATATGAAAGCAATTATACTAGATACAAAATTAGAATTAAATTATGGAAAAAAAGATGAAATACATGAATTAATGGAAAGTTATAGAAGATCTAGATTTGAAAAACAACCTATAGAATTTCCTAGTGCAGGCAGTACATTTAAAAGAGGAAATGACTTTATAACAGCAAAATTAATAGATGAATGTGGTCTAAAGGGGTATTCTATAGGTGGAGCAATGGTATCAACAAAACATGCAGGCTTTATTATAAATACAGGAAATGCAATTGCAAACGATATTTTAGAAATAATAGATCATGTCAAAAAGGTAGTATTGGAAAAAACAGGAAAAGAATTAAAACTTGAAATAGAAATTATTGGAGAAGATTAATAAATGCAGTAGAAGGGATGATATAGGTGAAAGGTTTTTTAAAATGGTTTAAATCAGGAACTAAAATGAAAAGGTGGATGTTCCTTATAATAGTAGGAATTGCGTTAAGTTGTTATGGATTTTCTGAAATAATTGCAATGAAGAGTTTATCGATTTTAGATTTGATAAAAGTAGTAGCATTATTTATAATAGGATTTATACTAATTGTAGTAGGACTTATATATAGCCAAAAGAGAGTATTAGAGCTACTTATAGAAGAAACAGATGATAGAATTGGAAAAAATAAAAAAGATGTTAATGCAACTTCATTAATTTTTAACAAAAAAGTATATAATCAAGGACCAAAAATAGTAGCTATTGGAGGAGGCTCAGGGCTTAATATCGTATTAAAAGGGCTTAAAAATTATACAGACAATATAACAGCGATTGTTGAAACCTCTGGATACAGTAAACAATATATATTAGATGGAATTGTAGCATTATCAAAAAACGAAGAAGAAATGGAAACAATTTTGAAATCTAAAATAGCTAAAAATAGACTTCCATTTGGAGAATCTTTTTTACAATCAATGCAATCAGCATTTGTAGATTTATCAACAGCTATGGAAAACCTTAGCAAAGTATTAAATATAACAGGAAGAATAATACCTGTTACAATGGATGAAATGACAGTATGTGCAGAATTAGAAAATGGGACAATTATAGATGATAAAGAAAAATTGCCCAATGTTGTAATGGACAAGATTACAAAAATAAATAGAGTATTTGTATCTCCAACAAATTGTAAAACAGCACCAGGGGTAATAGAAGCAATAATGGAAGCAGATGCAATAATAATAGGACCAGGAAGTTTATATACAAATGTAATTCCAAACCTATTAATAAAAAATGTATCAAAAGCTATACAAGAAAGTAAAGCCAAAAAGATATATATAAGTAATATTATGACAGAACCAGGACAAACAGATGATTTTTCATTATACGACCATATAAAGGCAATATTAGACCATGCAAGAAACTCTATTATAGATTATTGCATATATGATACTGGGGAAATCATACCAGAATATGTTAGAAGATATAATGAACAAGGCGCAGATATTGTAGAGCAAGATATAAAAAAGATAAAAGATTTAGGAATAAGAGTTATTCAAAGAAACTTTTCTATTGTTGATGACCATACAATCAGACATGACCCAGCATTAGTAGCAGATTCAATTATAGAAATAATTTGTGATGATATGGTATTTAAGGACATGCAAAATGCTCCTCAATATATTAGTATGAACACAAAATTAAAAAAGAGTAATAAAAAAAGAAAAATAACTCAAAAGAAAAAGAATCCAAATGAAAAAAGCAAAAAAGCCAAACCAGAAAGAATGAAAAACTATAAAAAGAAAAGTAAATTTGCTAATAAATATAATGAGAGAATTAAATCAATACAAGAAAGCGAAGAAAATAGACAGAAACGACTAGAGAGTTTAAAAAAATAAAAAACAATAAAATGATGTAATGACACAAAAGATATATAAAGAGATAAACAATAGAAAGGAAGAAAAAACAATGGAGAAAGATAATAAAGAAGAAAATCTTTTAGAAAGGGACATTTCAAAAGAATGGTTAATAACTAATGGTATAGGAGGATATGCTTCATCTACAATAATAGGATGTAATACAAGAAAATATCATGGATTATTAGTAGCACCATTAAACCCACCAGCTCTAAGATATGTAATATTATCTAAAATAGATGAAAGTATAGAATTCAATGACAACAAATATAATTTATATACAAATATGTGTAAAAATAGCATATCAGAAGGGTATAAGTATTTAACGAAATTTGATAATGAATATATACCAAGCTTTACATATAAAATAGAGGATGTTATAGTAAAAAAGATAGTATGCATGGAATATGGAAAAAACATAACTTGTATTTCATATAAAATCAAAAATGGAAATCATAAAACCAAATTAACATTATCACCAATAGTAAACTATAGGAGTGCACATGTAGCAAGTATTTATCACCAATTTGATATTGAACAAGAAAAAGAAAATAATATAGTAAAGATAGTATTAGACAGACACTTTAATAATCCTATATATATAAAAGCGAGTGAAGGAAACTATATAGAACATAATCATGACATATTTAAAGGAATGTTTTATATAGAAGAAGAAAAAAGAGGATTTGATGCAGAAGACAACTTAGTAGTACCAGGACGTTATGAAATTAATATTAATGAAAATGAAGAAAAAGAAATAACATTTATATGTTCATTAAATGAAGAAATAGAAAACACAAATGCAAAAGATGTAATAACAAATGAAATCTTTAGGCTAAGAAAGTTATTAAAAAAATCAAAACTATTGGATAATAAATCTGAAGAAAAAATGATACAACAATATTTAATTTCAGCAGACAACTTTATAGCATACAGAAAAAACACAAAACTACACACAATACTAGCAGGATTTCCATGGTTTTTAGACTGGGGAAGAGACTCTTTAATTGCTTTTGAAGGACTATTGTTAATACCACATAGATATGATATTGCAAAAGAAATAATCTTAACATTTACAAATAACATAAGATTTGGGTTAGTTCCAAATGGATTTGCAGATGACAATAATAGACCATTATACAATAGTGCAGATGCATCATTGTTATTATTTGAACAAATCAATAAATATCTAAGATATACAAGTGATATAGAATTTATAAAGAGTATATATAATAAGTTAAAAAATATAATAGACTATTATAAAAGAGGAATAGACTTTGATGAAAATAATATTCATTTAGATGGAGATGGATTAATATCATCAGGAACATTAAACACACAAAACACATGGATGGATGTAAAATATGATGGATATGCAATAACTCCAAGAAATGGAAAAGTAGTTGAAATAAATGCATTATGGTACAATGCTTTAATAACAATGGAGGAGATATCAAGTATATTTGAAAATAAAAAAATTGCAAAAGAATATAGAGACTTAGCAGACAAATGTAAAGAAAGTTTCGAAAATAAATTTTACAATGAAAAAAAGAAATGTTTATATGATGTAATAGGAGATGACAAAATAAGACCGAACCAACTATTTGCATTAAGTCTAACATATCCAATAATAGACATAGAAAGTGAAATAGCGAAAAATGTTATATCAACAATAGAAAAAAAATTACTAACAAAATATGGACTAAGAACACTTGCAAAAGGAGAGCCAAACTATGTAGAAATATATGAAGGAGACTCCTTAAAAAGGGACTTAAGTTATCATCAAGGTCCAGTATGGCCATGGTTACTAGGGCTATATTATGATTCATTAAAAAACATGATGAACACAGAAGACGATGAACAAAAAGAAAAAATAGCAAAAAAAATAAAGAAACTAAAAAAAGACACAAAAGAAACCTTTATGAAAGCATTATATGCAGATGGAATAATGGGAAGCATATCAGAAATATATGATACACAAGAACCATACCTAGGAAAAGGAACGACAGCGCAAGGATGGAGTGTAGCGGAGGTATATAGAATTATATTAACATAGAGAACAAAACCACATAGTGGATTTTGTGATATATGTTTAATATAATTCTATATATGGAGCAAAATCGTGATAAATTTGGCTTTGCCAAATTTAACTCGAGTAATATGAGAGATAAATTTACGGACGCCCAGTAAAATTTGCTTTACAAATTTTTCATGTTTCGTTCACAAAAATATAAAAATAAAATTTTTTATTTTTATATTTTTTCTCACTGCACCAAGGGCGCCCCTACAACGAAATATTATAAACAGAGATTATTAGATAATTAAAACGAAAGGAGCAAAAAAATGACAATAGAAGAACTAGAAAAGGAACTAAAAAGCGAAAAACTAGCACCAATATATGTATTATATGGGGAAGAGATATTCCTTTTAGAAAATTGTCTAAAAAAGATAAAGGAAAACTTTGGGGAAACAGCAAACGGAATAAATTATATACAAATAGACGAAACAAACCTAAACACATTATTATCAGAAATGCAAACACCAGCCTTTGGATATTCCAGAAAGTTAATTATAGTAAAAAATACAAAAATATTAAAAAAAGAAGCCAAAAAAAGAGGTATAAATATAGACATAACATCAACAAGAGAAAAGATAAATGAATACATAAAAACAAATCAAGGAGAAGAAAACATATTAATAATCATAGAAGAAGAAATAGACAAAACTGAGCTATTAGAAACAATACAAAAAAATGGAGGAATAATTTGTAATTTTGAATTTCAAAAGCCATATCAAATAGAAAAAAGGCTAAAAGAAATATGTAACATATGTAAAGTAAAAATTGCAACAAATACAATAAATCATCTAATAGATTTATGCGGAACAAATATGCAAACATTAATAAACGAAATCAAGAAATTAATAGACTATGTAGGAGAAAATGGAACTATACAAAATAAAGACATAGATTCTATGTGTACAAAAACAATAGATAGTAACATATTTGACCTAACAGATAATATGGGTAAAAAAAATATCACAGAAGTAATAAGAATATTAAATGAATTATTATACTCAAAAGAGCCAATACAAAAAATATTAATTACACTATATAATCATTGCAAAAAAATATATATAGTAAAATTAGCAGAAGAACAAAATAGAAATATAGCCACAGAATTAAACTTAAAACCAAATCAAACATTTTTAGTAAACAAATATAAAACACAAAGTAAATACTTTAAAATGGATGAATTAGAAATAATATTACAAGAGTTAATAAATTTAGACTATAATTATAAAATAGGTAATATTGATATAAATATAGGATTAGAAAGTATATTATGTAGGTATTGTGCGTAAAGAGATTCCAATCATTGAAAGATTGGAATCTCAATTTTGTTAAGATAAATCTTAGCCGAAGTAGATAAGAAATTTAGCCATTTTAAGAATTTTAGGATTATGATAATGAAGCAAATTATCTATTTCTGCATTATTTGCATCAATTTGCTCTTCAAGTTCCTTCTTTTTTTCTACAAGTACGTCTAAAGCTGTATCAATTTCTTTATCTGTCAGCGCAGAATTTGATGAAGTAGTTTCAATAATTAAAGTGTCCAATTCATCAAGTTCAAGTTCCAACTGCTGAATTTCTTCTTTGTAAATCTTAATATTTTCAGCAGTTTTATCATAGAAGTAAATGTAGGAAGCATTAACCGCCCAAAAACCTGCCAAAATGCAACCACCAATAAAAAGATAATAATAAAAGTTTTCAGAAAGGTTACCCTTGTTCTTTTTAATATGTTGAATTATAAAAGGTGCAGCTACTACTAAAATTAAAATTAACATTTGTTTATCCTCCTAAGCATTGCTTAAACTGGGTTGAAAGGTTACATATATGTAAAAGAAGACAGGTAAATCATCTTCCTAATAGGGAAATGAATAAATACTGTAATTATATCTAATTAACTAAAATTCTATTATATACTAAATTTACATAATTTTCAATAATTAAAACAAAAATAAATATAATTTGAATAAAATTATACAAAATTGAAAAAATATTTGTAGAGACGAGTATTGCTCGTTAGAGAGGAATGAATTGAATATGTATAATTTTAGAACAGATTTAGCAGTTGAAAGACGAGAGATTTTTAAGAAAGCCAATAAAATTGAAAATGAGATTGAGGGAGTTGAAGCAGAAGAAGTAATAGACAGTGAAGAAATAACTACAACAAGAGTAAAAATCACAACAGAAGAAGGAGAAAAAGCATTAGGAAAACCAATAGGGAATTATATAACAATAGATATAAAGAAAATAAAAAATATTGATGAAGATGGAATTCAAAATGCAGCAGATATATTATCAAGAGAATTAAAGTCTTTAATTGATGAACAAATAGGAAAAGCAGAAGATATTTTAGTAGTAGGACTTGGAAATGAATATGTAACACCAGACTCTTTAGGACCAAAAGCAATAACCGAAATTGATGTAACAAGACACATATTAAACTATATGCCTGAATACTTAGAAGAAGGGACAAGACCAGTAAGTGCAATATCTCCAGGAGTATTAGGAACAACAGGAATAGAAACATTAGAAATATTGAAAGGAATAGTAGACAATATAAAACCAAAATTAATAATAGTAATAGACGCATTAGCATCTAGGAGCATAGAAAGAATAAGTAGTACAATACAAATAGCAGACACAGGAATAGTACCAGGAGCAGGAGTTGGAAACACAAGAAAAGAACTAAGCAAAAAAACACTTGGAATACCAGTAGTTGCTTTAGGAATACCAACAGTTGTAGATATTTTTTCTTGTAACGCAAAAAATAAAAAGGACTAGAAATCTTACAAACCTTGATGAGAGTAGGTGTATAAGATGAAAAAAGTAGTGATAAAAGATAAAGAAATCATAAAAAAAATATTACATAATAAGGCTAATTGTAATGAAATGACTATATACATAATGGGAATAAATGAAAAATTAGCGATAATAGATACAGATACATTAAAGAGAAGAGTATTTATACCAATAGAAAAAATAAAAAATGTTATAGATAATATATAATAATACCAACTTGGAGAATTAAATTTTAAAATTTAGTTCTCTTTTTTAATGGAAAAATGGAAGTGAAATAGAATGATGCAATTAGTTATGGGAAGAATTTTCCCCTTAGTTTTATATGCACTAATAATTGTGGGAGAAGGAGATGATATAAAAAATGAATGAAGAAAATAGAGTGGGGTATTATGCTATTATTCCTGCAAACGTCAGATATGATAGTGAACTAACAGATAAAGCAAAATTGTTATATGGAGAAATTACTTGTTTGAGTAATAAAGAAGGATATTGCTTTGCTACAAATAAGTATTTTGCTAAATTATATAATTGTACTAATCGTGCAATTCAAAGTGCAATTTCAAAATTACAAGAACGAGGATATATAAATATTGTAATTGAGGATAACTACCAAAGAAAAATATTTATAGCATCTTCAATGGGGTATGAAAAAAATTTCATAGGGGGGAACGAAAAAAATTTCACACGAGGGTATGAAAAAAATTTCACCAATAATATTATAAATAATAATATGATAGATAAATTTTTTTTATATATAAGAAATGAAGATGAAAAAGTTCCAAAGGAATTTGCAAAGGTTGATAAAATGAAGATAATTGAAATCCTTTACAATTATGAAATGCTTTATTCTAATGAGATGCTACAATACATACAAGGAGAAAATTTGCAGAAGATTAAAGAAATAACTTATACATTAGCATTAATTGTGAAAGAAAATTTAGAGCAGTCCATTTACAAAATTTCAAGGGATAGATTAATACAATTATATAACGAGTGTAAGACACGAGAATTAGAATATAAAGGAACTGAAAATGAGATAGAGGGATTTGTTAATTATTATTATAAAAGTATAAAAAATGATTTGGTTAAAGATAATAACCAGTCTTTTTTTATACCTAAAAATGAGCAAGATACTAATAGCATCATTGTAAATGATGAGGAAGGAGCAGAATTATGAAATTTAATGTATTTGAACTATATAATCACAAATCTAAAAGACGAGTTCAATGTGCAATAGTAGGAACAGATAATTCTCTTGTTCTAATTACAGTATTAGATAAAATAACAAAAGTACGAGAATACAAAAGTAAAAAAGACTTGGTAAAGGATTTAATTATTTTAAAGAGAAAGACCAAGTCATCTTTATTAAAATAAAATTTATAAATAGAAGGGAAACATGATATGAGAAAGATATATTGCGATTTTTGTAAAGAGGAAATAAGGGTAATTTATCATGAAATAGAAGTTGATAATCTAAAATATGAAGTTTGTGATAAATGCTATATGAAGTTTATAGATAAAAAAGTGATAAAGGAGAAACAAAATTAGAAAGTAAAATTTAAGAGGAGGATTTTATAATGGTAAATAGTGATGTTTTGAAAAGATTAGAAGAAAAACTAGATATAATCATAGATTTTAATTTGAAAACTGATAATGAAAAAATAACTGAAGAAGAAAAAACAGAAGATATGAAGAAAGTTAGGGAGAATACAAACAGAAAAAGAATAAATAAGATTCTTTATTCTTTACCAGAGTTAGAAGAATATGCACAGTTAAAAGATTTATCAAAAGAAGAAATTGAAGATATAACAGATACATACTTTCAAACAATAGTAATGGGTACGAAAGACATGAATAGTGCTATTGAATATTCGTTATTTAAAGATGATATGAAAGACAAGCTAAAAACAAAGCTATTTGTTGATAGAATACACAAAATACTAGATTCATATTTAGAAAAAGAAAACGATAAGAAATTAGATTCTTCTAAAAGAACAGAGAATAATAGTTTAGAAGCTCTTAATATAAAGAAAACAATATTAAGAAGAGTATATGGATATAAAATACAACCAGGAGAGAAAAAAGTAAAATCAAGAGAACAACTATCTGAAGAATTAAATTATACACCACGAACTATCTATATTTATCAAAATGAATTGTTAGATGATTTAGCACCATCATTTTTTCGGAGTAAATGGACTAATATTATAATAAGTTATTCTAAAAGTTAAAAGTCAGTTAATAACGCAGGAAAGTGTTCATAAGGAACACTGGAAACACATAAAAGGTCAAGCCTTTTAGATTATTAATAAGTAAATAGTATTATTAAGATTTTAATAAAAGTACCTACGTAGGTATTTTTTTATTTTACTTAAAAAGTAATGAGAAAACTAGAAAATACTGTGAAAACGATTCTAAAAATAATTTAGAAGGAGATAAAAAATATGACAAAGGAACAAAGAAGAATATACAAAAAAAATTATAGAGAAAGAAATGAGAAAAAATTTAAAGATAATAGAAGTAAATATAACAAACAGTATTATGCTAGAACTAGAAGATATGGATATAGTAAATGGACAGAAGAGATGGACAAGATAGTTTTGGAACATAATATAACAGATACAGAAATATCTAAATTAATTAATAAATCAGTAATGGCAATTCAAGTAAGAAGGTGTAGGTTAAAAAAATATGAACAATGATATGCGATATATACAACGAAGAAAAAGAAGAAAATGTATCAAACTGAATACATATAATTTATTTTTATTTGGCAGATTAAATAACCTTAGTAGAGCAAAAGCCTATTGTGAATTGCATAAATGCTATTTAGAAGGCAAGGATATAAGAGAAAAAAGATGTAATCATAAATCATGTAAACATTTAAAAGAATTAGATAAAAAGAAGAATATAATAAAGGAATAAAGAAAGATGAATATTAATGTGAATGTAATTAATAATCCTAAAAAGAATATTAGTGAAGATATTAAAGTTAAATGTACAAGTGATGTAGTTAAAATAAAAGAAGTACAAGCGATAAAAAATGCAATGAGAGAACATTTATTATTTATTGGATTGGATAATAAAAACAATGTGAAGAATATTAGTTTATTAGGTATTGGTACTAGCTGTAATGTAATAATTGATACTAAGGAAATTATAAGGTTAGCACTATTTTCTGCTAGTGATAAGATCATTCTAGTACATAATCATCCATCCAATAGTTTAGAGCCAAGCAAAGCCGATTTACATTTCACAAATGTAACAAATGAAATACTCAAGGTATTTAATATAGAACTACTAGATCACATTATTGTAACTGAAAAGGAACACGTTAGTATGGAAAAAATACAAAAAATTAGTAATGAATATGAATTTGAAACTATTGATAATATGAAAAAAGGTTTATTGCTAGAAGAAAATAAAATACTTAAGCAACAAATTGAAGAATTACAAAGAAGGAATGAAAGGTTTGAAACAAATGATGAAAATGAAGAATTAACTTTAAAAAATATTGATGATGAAAATGAATTATAGAAGGAGTAGATGAAGTATGAGTAAAATATTAATTATTGCAGAAAAGCCTAGTTTGGCAAAAACAATTATAAAAGCAGTAGGAGGAGTAGGAACATTTAAAGATTACTACGAAAATGATAAGTATGTTATAACATCGCAATTTCGGTCATTTATTAGAACTAAAATCTATTGGAGATTACAAAAAAGAGCCTGAACGTGATAAAAAATGGACATTGGAGGATTTACCATACTTTCCAAAAGAGTTTGAATATAAAATTAAATCTGACAAAGGTATAAAAGATAGATATAATATAATTAAATCGCTAATCAAAAGAAATGATATAATTGAAATTGTAAATGCAGGTGATCCTGACCGAGAGGGCGAAACATTAGTAAATATTGTAGTATATCAAATATTTGATGAATTAAAATTAAAAAAGCAAGTAAGTAGAATATGGTTAGATCCGTTGACAGAAGAAAAGGTAAGAGAAGAATTAAATAATAGAAAACCTATTGAAAAAACAGAAAACTTATATAAAGAAGGAAAAACAAGAGCTTATTTGGATTGGTTATATGGAATAAATTTAACTGAATATAATACATTGAAAGTAGGAAAGTTAATGAATACAGGAAGAGTTATAATTCCATTAGTGCGTTGGATTTATGATAGAGAGCAAACAATAAATAATTTCATTCCAGAGGAATATTATCCTATTGAAGTAACAGTAAATAAGGATGGAAAAGAAATCAAATTAAATTTTAATGAGTTAAAGTTTAAGGAAAAGAGAGAAGCAGAATATATAGCTGATTTGATAAAAGATGAAAATGTAAAAGTAATAGGTGTAGAAGCAAAAGAGCAGATAAAGAATCCTAAAAAACTATTTTCTCTCTCAACTTTACAATCATATATGTTTCAAAAATTTAAAATTACAATATCAAATACATTGAGTATAGTTCAATCTTTATATGAAAAAGGATTTTTGACATATCCAAGAACAGACACTGAATATTTAAGTGAAGATGAAAAGAATAAAGTAAAGGAAATATTGAAATATCAAGATAATGATGATTTAGAGTTTAAAGATTCTAAATCTATTTTTGATTCAAGTAAAGTGGAAAGTCATACAGCAATTATAATTACAACTAAAACACCAAAACTTGATACATTAACTGACTTAGAGAAAAAAGTATATTTGACAGTAAGAAATCGTTTCTATTCTAACTTTTGTAAAGAAAAATGTATATTAGAAAAAACGATAGCAAGTTTAGAAATAGATAAATATAAAACTAAACTTATAGGAACTGCAGTAAAAGAAAAAGGATATTTGAAATATGAAAATGATATTGGAGAAAACGAAATACCAAAGTTTGTAATAAATGAAGAGTTGCTTCCAAAATTAAAAGTAACTGAAAAGCAAACTGAAACACCAGTACATTTATCAGAATCGGATTTAATTAAATTATGTAAAAATCCATTTAAGGATGATTTGCTAAAAGAAGATGAGGAAGAAGAAAAAGATGATAATGAAGAGTATAAAAAGATTTTAGAGGGAAGTCAGATAGGAACAGAAGCAACAAGAGCTTTAATGATAGAGAAAATAAAAAATGTTGGATATGTAAAAGTCGAGAAAAATAAACTTCTTATTACTGAATATGGAATAAAATTTATTGAAACGCTAGAAGAATTAAAAGAGAATTTATGGAAAGAAAAGACAGCAGAGATGAACAAAAATTTGAAAAAAATATCAAGAGGAGAATTAGAGCCTAGTGAAGTAATTAACGAAGCACAAAAAGAGATAAAAGAAATATTTGCACAGAACATAGAAATAGAAAAGGTTACAACTAATATAGGAAAAGAAGTTATAGGAAAATGTCCAATTTGTGGAAAGGATATTATCGAAAATTCATATTATTTTAGTTGCACTGGATACAAAGAAGGATGTAAATTTGGAATTAGTAAAAAGATTGCAGGAAAAACAATATCTAAAGTAAATGCTAAGCAGTTATTAAAAAATGGAGAAACAAATATGGTAAGTGGCTTTAAAAGTAAAAAAGGAAGAGTTTTTCAAGCAAAATTAATACTAAATGATAATAAAGTTGAATTTGAGTTTTAATTTAGTAATACATAAAAATAAAAAAATAGGAGAATAAAAATGATTGAATTTATAGAGAAAGAACCATATAAAGATTTTGATAGATGGAATTGGAGAGAATGTTTAATGTATCCAACATTTATGATTAAAGATAATAAGGAATACTTTGTCCTAAATAGGCGAAGTCCACAAGAAGAATGGGATGAAAAAGATGATAAGAAAGTTTTAGACATATTACAAAGAAATGATGGAAGATATACATATTTTTATAATCGTCTTTTAGAAGGAAGTCCTTATGATTTTTTAAAAGAAGTTATTAAGAATAAATATTCATTTGAAGAATTTTCAGAACTTATAGAACATAAAGAAAGAAATTATTGTGATTTTCATGGAAATTTAAAAGAAATATCATCAGCTTTTCATTATCGAATATATGATGATAAGATGAGTAAGAATATAAGAAATGTTTTTAATCTTATCAATAATAAAGAATGGACAAGAGCAGAAACAAAAATAAATGAATGTATAAAAGAAGAAAAAAAGATAATAGAGTTAGATGAAGAATGTAAAATGTAATCTGTTTTCAAAAATACTTCAAAATCATTTCATTGTGAAAAGGCTATGTAGATATTAAAATCATATTGTGGGTATCATTTTTCCCCTTTTAATATTTTGGCAGATGAGATTATTTAAGAAATTAAATAGTCTCTTTTTTTATTTTATTCAGATACCTAACAATAATGAAAGAGAGGTATTTACTTATGTCAGCAATTTTTAATCCATACGCAAAATTTGATAAAGAAAGTACAGATACAGAAAACATAGATGTAGGAAAAACAAAAGATAATATCATTGAAATTGAGATTAATAAATTAAATCCATTTAAGGAACAGCCATTTAAAGAATATTCAGAAAGCGAAATGAAAGAACTAAAAGATTCGATAAATAGAATAGGGCTTCAAAATGCTGTAATTGTTAGAAAAATTGAAGAAGAGAAATATCAAATATTATCAGGACACAATAGGGTAAGAGCATTTAAAGAATTAGGATTTTCTACTGTTCCTTGTAAAGTTATAGAAGTTGATGATGATACAGCAGAAATGATTTTAATTGATACTAACATTGTTCAAAGAGATGGTTTGTCAGTTATGGAAAGAGCAAAAGCATATAAGAGAAAAGATGAAATAAAGAAAAGAAGAAAATATAATGTAGATCAAGTATCAGAAAACCTTAGTGAAGACGAAAAGAAAGAATTAAGTGCTACAGAAGCAAGACAAACATTTTATAGATATTTAAGTCTAAATAATTTAATTCCAGAATATCAAGAACAATGCGATTTAGGGAAACTTTCAGTATATTCTGGTGAGCATTTATCTAAATTAAATGCAGAACAACAAAAAAGAGTATTGGGAGTGTTAGGAAAAGCAACTATAACAAAGGAAAAAGCCAATGAAATAAAGAAGTTATTTCAAAATAATAATGAATGTTCAAATGAGGATATTAAAGAAGTATATAGTGGTAATAAAAAAGGAAATAAAATGACTGTAAAATTTACTAAAAAAGAATCTGAAACATTTTTTAAACAATTTGATACAAATGAACAAATAAAACAATACATTGTAGAACTTATTAAAATAAATCAAAAGATAGAAAATATATAAAATACCTACGTAGGGAAAAATATTAAAAACTTAATAAGAAAAAACATTGTTAATAATCTAAAAGGCTTGACCTTTTATGTGTTTTCAGTGTTTCTTATGAACACTTTCCTGCGTTAGATACTTATAAAAGGATTAAGGAGATAACTATTGATAGAGTTATACAATGCAGATTGTTTAGAAAAAATGAAAGATTTAAAAGATAAAAGTATAGATATGATTCTTACAGACCTACCTTATGGAATAACTCATTGTATATGGGATAGTGAAATTGATTTAGATAAGATGTGGAAACAATATGAAAGAATCATTAAAGACACTGGAGTAATATGTTTATTCTCACAAACAAAATTCTTTATAAAATTAGTAAATAGTAATTTTAAACTATATAGATATGATTTAATATGGGATAAAGTCCTTACATCAGGATTTTTAAATGCAAATAGACAACCATTAAGAAGTCATGAGCAAATAGCAATTTTTTATAAAAAACAACCTAAGTATAGACCACAATTTAAACAAGGAAAACCACTACATGGAAAAGGAATCAAAAGAACTGATACTAATAATGTTTATGGAAAATTTGATACTACATTTGACAAAAGAAGAGGAAGTACAGAGAAATATCCAACAAGTATATTGAAATTCTCCAAATTACATCCAAGTCAAATGATATATCCAACAGAAAAACCAGTTGAACTATTAGAATATTTAATAAAAACATATACAGATGAGGGAGATACTGTACTTGATAGTTGCATGGGCAGTGGAAGTACAGGCACAGCTTGTCAGAACATAAATAGAAATTTCATAGGAATAGAGATAAATAGAGAAACATTTGAAATTGCAAAAGAAAGAATAAATAGAAATAGTAAAGAAAGGAATATGAATTATGGCTAGAAGAGAAGTTATATCAATAAGTATAGATCCAGAATTGAATGAAAATATCCATAAATATATGGCAACACAAAAATTTAAACATTCAAAATCATATTATGTAGAACAAGCAATTAAGATGTATTTAAGTCAAGATGAACAGGTACTTTCAAGATTAATTGAAAATTCAATAAAATCAAATATTAAGGCATTTGAAGATAGATATTGTCGAATATTAGCAAAACTTGCAAAAAGGAGTTATGCAAATACAGAAATATTTTTAAGATTGATGACATGGCAACTTGCGTTAGGAAATACAAAAGAATCGCAACAGTTTTTAGAAGAAACATTAAGAGAAGCAGAAAAGGTAGGATATAAGGCTTTAAAAGATGGATTAATTGAAAGAACAGATTTTGATATTTTATTTCCAAAGGAGTTAAAAAATAAATAGAAATGATGAAAGGAATTAATTGGATAGACTTAAACCAAAAGTATAGAGAAAAACAGAAGGCTTTTGATAGGCTTCCTAATAAAGAAAAGGCAAAGATTATAATTGACCATGTAAATTATATTGGAAGAACTGAAGGGGCAGAGAATAATGGAGAGCATAGCTTGTTTGGTACACTTCAAAATGATGATAATGTATATAATATGACTAAGAAAGAAATTTTAAACAATATAAAGTCAAAAGTAATAGCAGGTGCGTATGTTTATAAAACAGTGGTATCAATGGCAGAGGAGGAAGCTAAAAAATATGGATATACTGATAGAGAATCATTTGAAAATTTAATTAGACAAAATTTATCAACGATTTGTAAAGAATATAATATAAAATTTGATGACTTAGATTGGGTTTCCTCATTACATACTGAAGAAGGACATATACATATACATCTAGTTTTTTATGACAATAATAACGAAAGGAAAGTAGAACCATTTGTAAGATATTACAATATAAAAAAAGAATTAAATAAAACAGTATATAAGCAAACATTAGAACAGTTATATGTTATTCAAAATAGAACAAAAGCTGATATTATAGATATATCTAAAGAAGAATTGGAAAGTATATATCCATTTGAGGAGAATGAGATTTTTAATAATAAAATACCAATGAATAAACTTAAAGATATATCAAAATCATTATTAGAATTATACAATTTAAAAGAAAAGGAATATGAACAGACTCGGAAAAGGCTCTTGGAAAATGCAATATCAAACACCTGAAATGAAATTATATATTAGAGACGTTTCAAATAAGATTATTGGAGCTTCTATAAGTATTCAAAACACTATTGATTTATATGTAAAAGCTAATATAGAAATAGAAAAAGTAAAGAATGGAAATTCAATAAGTAAAACAGCTATAGTAAATTATGCAAAAGTAAGAGAAAAATCAACAGAATTTATGATAAAGAAAATAGATAATCAGATTTTAAATTATTTGAAAAACATAAAGCAAGATAATATATATAGAATAAGAATGGAAAAAAACAAAGAATATATAGAAAAAAATAAAGAGAGACAATTAGAAAAAATTATTAATAACAGATTGCAAATGTTATTTTCTAACATTAATCAAGATTTAAAAATGGAAAATAGTATGCAACAAGGATATAAGAAAAGAACATATTTTTTTAATCAAACTAAAAGAGCAAGAAGAGAAGAAGCATTAAAAAATAGAGATGTAGGACTGATTAATTGGCAAGAAAAATAAGAGTTCAAAAATATTTCAAAATCATTTCATTGTAATTTTAGAGTATTTCAATATAATAATATATGAATCGTTCTCATATATTTTCTCTTTTTCTATTATAAAAGATAGAAGGTATTTTAATCTTCTATCTTTTATTTTATAGTTTACATTTTTATCAAGTATATAGTATAATTAAGTAAATAGTATAAAAAGATAGAGGTATTAAGATGAAAGAAAATGAAGAAAGTAACTACCAAAATAAGCTAGGAAAAAATCTTAACTATAAAGAGGGAGAACGAGAGCTTACTATTACTATTACCAAAAAGAAAGACGGATATGAAAAAGGTTCTATGACGATTCCTATGCAATGGATTAAAGAATTAGGAATAGAAGCAGGAGAAAAGAATGTTATAGCAGTGTGTAAAGATGATAAAATTGAAATAAGAAAAAATAACAATTAAATTGAATTATTAGTTATAGATGATATTGAAAGGCTAGAATTATATATGATTTTAGTCTTTTTATGTTCAGAAAATATAAAACTTGACAACGCACTGTACGTTGTGATATAATAAATATAGTAGATAGGATTAATCTAATAGTAATAACAATTAAGGAGGATGTAAAGATGAAAAAAAGTAAAAAGTTAGTATTAATATGTGTTATTATAATTGGAATCATAATAGTTGGACTGGGTATAGGGTATTACATATTAGATAATAAAGATAAACAAAAAGAAACTGATATTAGAAAAGTATTAGAGCAAGAATTAGGATTATCTGATAGAATAGTTGAATATGGAACTGAGATTAATATATTAGATGAAATGCCTAAAAACGTAAATTTTAATTACGATAAAAAAATATATGTAGGGGATAAGGAAATTACAGATTATAAATTTGATGAAATAGGAGAAATCAAATTTACAGAAGTTAATTACACATATTATAATAGTTTTTTAAACCAAACAAAGAAAGTAGAAGTGAAAAAAGTAAGTACATATACAGTTGAAGATACAAAGAAACCAATAGTAGAAGGAGTAACCGATAAAGAAATAACAGTTGGAGATAGTATAGACTTAAAAGAAGGTATTATAGCAAGAGACGAAGTAGATGGAGATTTAGAAATAATAATAGAAGGAAATGTAGATACTAACACTGCAGGTGAATATACAGTAAATGTAATGGCAAAAGACAAGAATGGTAACATTACAGAAGATACTTATATTGTAAAAGTGAATAATAAATCAGAAGCCCAAAAAAAGACTAATAGAAATGTAAGCAGTTCATCTAATAGTTCTGCAAATAAAAATACAAGTAATAATGCTCAAAGCACAAGTGGAAATACAAAAGGAGAGCAATCAACCTATAATTATGAAACTTATGGAGATAGAATTTATTTTGAAGAAGACAGAGGAGAAAACGGAAATTATAGTGAAAAGTTTACATGGTAAATAGTAAAATTTCAAAAACACTTCAAAATCGTTTCATTGTTTTTTAATTCTAAATAATTATAATAATAGTATGGAAAAGAGGAGACAAACATCTTCTCTTTTTTATTTTAAAAATTTATTAGGAGGAGAAAGCATGAAAGAAAAAGTGCGAAATAGAGCAATCTATATTTTAATTTTAGTTAGTTTTATGATTTGTTTACTGACTAATAGTGTTTATGCAGATGCAGGAACTATTGAATATGGAGGAAAAGTAACGTATGGAGAAAGTACAGTAGGACTATTTCATGTTGATGGAAGAATTGCATTTTGTATGGATCATGCTAAGAAAACACCTGGTAATGGAACACCAATAGCAGAAAAGAGTGTTTATACTGATCCAAATGTCATTAAATGTCTATACTACGGATGGGAAGGACCTAGTCAATGGGGTGGATTCAATGGAAATAGTAGTTATGGAATAGTAGCAACTACATTAGCAATAAATCATTATGTTAATGGTGGAATGAGTACAGTCGCAAAAGATTTTATTTCATTTATTGATAGTGCAACTGTTCCCAAAGAAGACTTAAACTTTAGTACAACTAATTTTACAGCAACAGTACAAGGAGATAAGCAGATAACTAATTCAGCAACAATAAGTGGCAGTGAAGGAATATCATTAAGATTTAGTATTCCAGAAGATGTAACAATAGTATGTGAAAATAAAGGCTGGAATAGAACAGGTGGAATAGTAGAAATCGTAAATGGAGATATAATACATTTTGAAGCTCCACTAACAAAAACAGGAAATTGGACATCTGAACAGATACCAAATAGTTATGAATGGAATGCAATATTAAGTAGAACTTATGATGATAATTTACAAAGAATAGTGAGACTTGGAGAAAAAGATCCAGGTACTTACACAAGTTTTTCAATAAATTTTGTAGGTCTAGGTGCTTTGGAAGTATATAAAACAGATGGAGAAACAGGTGCATCTATAGAGAATATAGAATTTACTATTACAGGTCCAAATGGATATAGAAGTACAAGAACAACTGATGCAAATCGGCTATTTTAAAATTGAAGAATTAAGTCTAGGAGAATATGAAGTGATTGAATCCAATTCAGGTTCAAATTATGTATCTAATCCAGTTCCATATAAAGTAACAGTTATTGCAGGTACAACACAGACATTAAGAATAACAAATAACAGAAAAACAGGTGCAATCCGTCTTATAAAAGTAGATTCAAGAGATAATAGAACTCCAATTTCAGGATGTACTTTTGAAGTATATTCATCAGAAGATGACTACCAAAACAAAATAGCAACAGCAACGACATCAAGTGCAGGTATTATTGAATTTTCAAATTTAAGAGTTGGATATACTTATAAAATTCGAGAGGTGTCATCAAATGAATGGTACGTATTAGATTCAACCGATAGAGAACTAATTCTTAATGATGAAACACAAAGCGATATAATAATTACTAATAGAATAAAAACAGCACAGATTAAAGTTGTTAAAATGGATGTTGATTATAATGAATTTAAACTTGAAAATGTAGAATTTCAAATATATGAAGACACAAATAAAAATGGTAAAGTTGATATTGGAGAAAAGGTAGTAGATACGATAATAACTAATAGCCAAGGAATTGCTATATCAAGAGAACTTCCAATTGATAAAGAATATATTGTGTTGGAATCGAAAACAAAAGATGACTACCATTTAAACACAACAACGCAAAAAGTAACATTTACACCTGCAGATTATAAGAGAATAACAACATTAACATTTACAAATAAGAAAAAAGAAGGACAAATACATTTAACTAAAGTTGACTTAGATAATCATAATGTACTACTTGGTCATGTTTCATTTATGATATATTCAGAAGAATTGAAGTCATGGATAAAATATAATGACAATACTAAAATATGGGATAGAACGAGTAGAGATGATAAAGATGCCATATATTACTCTAATGTAAATGCTGAAATTTTTTGGGAGCATTTGAGAGTACGGAAATTACCGAATTTTAGAATTAGAAACAAATAAATGGTATAATATGGTATCAGAAGAACATGATGCAACCGTTGAATATAATAAAACAACAGAAACTATAATAGAAAATGAATTAAAAAAAGGATGTATTGAAGTTGTTAAAATAGATGCAGATGAAAAAGAAATAAGATTACAAGGAGTTAAATTTAATGTACTAGATGAAAATGGAAAAATTTTAGAAACAATTGAAACAGATGAAAACGGAATTGCAGAAACAAAAAGATACCAATTAAGAGACTTTGAAAGTTTAATTTTACAGGAAATTGAAACATTAGAAACATACGAATTGAATGATGAACCAAAGAAAATAATATTAGAAGAAGGAAAAATTAGTATTATTTTTGAAAATATTCCTAAAAAAGGAAATTTACAGATTATTAAGGTAGATGAATATAATAATTCTATTGCTATTGAAGGTGCAAAATTTGACTTGTATGAAGACACGAATAGAAATGGTAAAATTGATAGTGAAGATAAATTTTTAGAAACAATTACAACAAATGCAGAAGGAATTGCTATTTCGCAAGAATATAGAATAGATAGAGCTTATCTAGGAATTGAAACTTATGTTTCGGATGCTTACTTTTTAGATACTACAGTATTTAGTTTTAGTTTAGAATGGAATAAAACTATTGAAAGAATAATACAAAATAAACCTAAAACAATGCAAATAAAGGTAATAAAAACAGATTCAAAGGATAAAACTATAAAAATACCAAATGTAGAATTTAAAATTTATGAAGATGTCAATCAAAATGGAAAAATTGATGAAGAAGATATTTTGATTGATACAATTACTACGAATAATGAAGGTATTGCTTTATCAAAAGACAATAGTTATGCTGATAAATCTAAAATTTTAAAAATTTCTAAACAATACATATTGTTTGAAAGCAAACACAATATAAAATATATATATGATGAAATTACAGAAGTTTTAAATTATACAGAATACCTTACAAATGGTGAATATCAAGAAGGATTACAATTTGATATAGAAATTGAAAATACACCAATAGAAGTAGCACCAAAAGCCGAAAAGACAGACCGATTTACAGGAAAGCCATTAGAAGGAGCAGAGTTTGACATTTATGAAGATACAAATGGAAATGGTGTATTTGATAAAGAAGATAAGAAAGTAAGACACTATGTAACCGATAGCCAAGGAAGAGCCGAAATTGAGCCATTAAGATGTAACACATATTTCTGGTTTGAAACCAAAGCACCATTAGGATACACATTAGATGAAAATGTTTATACATTTAAAGTTGAAAAACAAAATCAAATTATAATTCTTAAATCAGAAGATAAGATTATTGAAAATGATGTAGACTTATACAAAAAAGCCAATAATGATTCTATTAAATATGGAATAAAGAAAGATGAAGGAGTTCCAGAAACTTACTTTGCATTATATTTAATTGATGAAAATGGTGAAATAATAGACTTTGCAAAAGACAAATATGGAAATTACATTGGAGAAAAAATTATCATAGATGGAAAAGAATATTATGCAGTTGTAACAGATAATACAGGAAAAGTTCAAGTTACAGTTCCTTATGGAAAATACTTATTCAGAGAAATAAAAAGTCATGATTTATTCTTAAATGATTCTAAAGACAGTATAATTGATGTTTTAGATGATGGAAAACAAGTAACTATAGAATTTTATGATACTGCAGTAAATCTTGAATTAGATATTAGTAAAACAGGTATTAATCAAGCACAACCAAAAGATGAAATTAGATATGATTTTCCAAATTTAATCAATAAATCAAATGTAGCTTTAAATGATTTTACATGGGAAGATCATTTACCAAGTAAATACACAAAAATAAAATCATTATATACAGGAACATGGAATGAAGAATTAATATATCATATTTTTTATAAAACTAATAAAAATGATTACAGAGAATATGGAAATGGATATAGTACACTTGAAAATCATTTCATAGATTTTGAATCATTAGGATTAAATGATGAAAATGATGAATATATAACTGACTTTAAAATAGTATTTGGAACAGTAAAAAGTGGATTTACTTATGAAGAAGCACCATTTATATTTGTAGTAGTAGATGAAGATATTCAAGAAGATGATGAATGGACTAATAAAACAAGACTAACAGGAAATTATACAGATATAAATGGAAATCTAACAGAACTTACTGATGAAGATGAACATACAACTATAACATATAAAGAAAAATTAAAAATTACTACATTACCAAGAACAGGAACAGATATTAGTACAAGTACAATAGTAATTAGAGTAATAAGCGTGATTATAGTTTTAGCAGTTGGAATATTATTAAAGAAAAAATTGAAATAAATAAAAGACTTGTTGGTCGATGAAAGCTAACAAGTCTTTTTTATAGGAAAGTATTTTAATAGATTTCAAAAATACTTCAAAATCACTTCATTGTAATTAAGCTCTAAAAGAATATAATATTAATATGGAAAAGAGGAGAAAAAACTTCTCTTTTCTTTATTTTTATATATTTTTAGGAGGAGCTAACATGAAGCTAAAAGAAAAATTAAAAAAAGTAGTAACAAGTATGTATATAGTAACTGCAATCACATTAGCAAAAATAACAAATGTTTATGCTGATACAGTATCTATTACATCAAATGGAGGAAAAATCAGAGAATCTGCATTAGGTTCAGGAGTTTTTAATATGGCACAAGATGTAGCAGGAACTTTAAGATGGCTTATTCCAGTAATTTCAATTCCGTTTATATTATGGTTCTTATTTAGGATGTTTAGTGGAGAGGAGCAAGAGCAACCACGTTATAAGAAAAAACTTATTACAACTTTAATTATTGTTATGGCAACAACTTTAGTTACTGTAATTGTAAACTTAGTAATGGGTTACTTTATAACTTAAAAGATAATATAAAAAGTTTTATGAAAAAATGGTAATTTCAAATGGTCTTACTAGAAAACCTTTACCCAAAAATAAAAATGCAAAGGAGCGTAAATATATGAATAAATATGAAAGTATAATAATTATAAAACCTACACTAACAGAAGATGAAATCAAGGATACTATAAATAAGTATAAAGAAAAATTTGAAAAACTTTCAAATAAACCTGTTAAAGTAGAAGATTTAGGAAAGAGAAAATTAGCTTATGAAATTCAAGGAAATAAAGAAGGTAAATATGCTTTATTTAATTTTTATGGAAAATCTGAGAATATTGCAGATATAGAAAGGAATTTTAGAAATGATGACAATGTTATGAAATTCATTACTGTAAGACAAGAAATGGAAACTGAAGAAGAGCCTGAAGTTATGGAAGATAAGGATGATATGGAAGTGTAAAAAATACTCTTGTATATAGACAATATGAAATTAAGGTTCTCCAAGATTTTTAGTAAAAAAATAACAAAACTTGTTTAATAACAGGAAGGAAAATTTCTATGACAAAATATATTATTGAACTAATTAGTGATTTTATAGGTTCATCATCAGCAACAATAGATAAATTTTTGACTGATTTATATTACTTTGTATTTTATATAGAAAAACAATTCCAAAGTCTAGGAATTGACTGGAATAAAATATATCAAGTTATATATGAATATGCACTAATTATACTTGCTATTGTATTTATCAAAAAGATGATACAGACATATTTTTTATGGAAAAGTGGTGAAGATGATGTTTCGCCAGTTCATGTTGTGTTAGGTCTTTTTGAAGCCATAATAGTAATGATAGGATTTGGATATATGTATTCATTCTTTATAGATATTGGAGGAGATTTATTTGTTTCACTAAATAAAGCAATATCTCAAACACAGTTCTCGACTGCAGATTTAGTGGAGATTAGTCAAAATGGTTCTTTTAGTGCTGTTACCTGTATTATTCTAATAATTGAATATCTAATTTTAATATGGCAGTTTATACGTAGAGGTATAGAGCTTCTTATTATGAGGTTAATTGTACCATTTGGAGCAATAGGACTTTTAAATTCAAATGGAGGAGCATTTCAAGTAATGATTAAGAAGTTTCTACAAAATGTAGCAACTGTAATTGTGCAATTACTCCTAATGTTCTTTTCAATGCAACTTGCAAATGGACATCATTTAATATATGCAATAGCAGTATCTTTAATATGTAATCAAACACCACAATTTATATCAGAATTTTTAATAACATCACAAGGATTTGGAGTTGCTCAAAAAATAAATAGAGCAGTTGATACAGCACATGATGCAATCGGAACAATTTCAGGTCTAAGAGGATTAAAAAAGAAGTAATGCAGGAGGTAAAAAATGAACTCTGATAATTTGCAACAGATTTTAAATTTTATATATCTATTTGGAATTATAATATGTATGGTATCAATATTTGTTTCTCTTTTAAAGGGAGTAATAAATAATGATGAGATGCCTAATCACTTAAAGAAAATTAAAAATTCATTAGTTGCACTAATTTTAGTTTTGACAACAGCAACTATTATCAATTTTACACAAGATTACTTTATATTAAGTAAAAACAGTAGCGATTTTGGAATAGGAACAACAACGCACACTTTTGCACAAATAGATGACAATACGTCTCTAAATGATGAAGACAAGCAAGGAAGAGAAGTTGTAATAATAGATGGACAAAAATATGTAGTAACAGAGCGAAATGTAAAGAAATTTTATGTTTGGCAAGAAGATAATACAATATATTATTCAATCAATGCACCTTGGAGAGATTGTGAAGTAGTATTTACAGATGGAGTAGATGTTTTAAAGAAATTTAGTGAATCACAAGGTCTAACAAATGGTTCTAGTTTAACAACAAAAGTCGCATATTATAGAGCTAGTAAAAATAGTTATATGACACTTTCAGGAGTTACAGATAATAAAAATGGATATGCACCAAGTAAATATTTGCAAATTGATCCTGCTACAAATTCATCACAAAATATGGGATATATATTTAATATACGTTCAATAGAACAAATAAAAAAGGATATAGCTTCAGGCGATATATGGAGATATGGAATTGGTAATAGATAAAGTGAGAAAGGAAAAATTTATGGAAGACAATTATAACAAGTTTTATATTCCTAAAAATGTTAGTACCAGGTTTGAAATTGTAAAAGGAATAGGGATAAAAGAATTAATACATACAGGTATAGCAACAGTTATAGGAATTATTATAGCAATGTTAATAAATGGAATAACAAATAATTTTTTGTTATCAATGGGAATTATCGCTGTATTTGGTGGAGGTACATTTGTACTAAACATTAAAGATAATAATAATCAATCTGTTATTTCAATGATTAGAGCGATAATTAGATTTTATTCTATTCAAAAATATTATAGATACAGAGTAAGCTCTAGTATTGATATGACAAAATTATTTAGTGAAGATACATTTATTGAATTTTATACAGCAGAAACTAAGTGAATAAAAAATGCGATTTTGGCAAGAGGAGAGTATTTTATGAAATTAACTGATGAAGATAAAAAAATATTATTGGATTGGGGACATCCTGAATCTGATTTTGAACAAATACAAAGAGCAATATCAAAAACAATATATGAATTATACAGTGGTAGTGGAGAAAAACAAAAAATATCATGTGAAAAAGCAAGAGTAGTATTAGGACAAAAAAAATTTTTAAGTGGAATAAGTAGAAGTGCATTTCATTATACCAGTTTAAGAGAAACTGCTGATGGAAGATATGTCAGTTTTGATACACATAGATTATTTGAGGAAAATGAAAAAGATGAAGAAAAATATAGAAGAAATGAACTTTATAAGAGAGTATGTAAAGGATATATTTCAACAATATCAAAAGAACTTATTTTAGAAAATACTCGCAATTTGCACCACATTACTATTCAAGATAAATATATTGATAAAGCACAAAAAGGAGAAATAAACTTATCAAATTATAAAAAATACTTAGAAGATGAAATGGATTATACATACAAAAATTATGAAGAGTTTTTTTCTAATTATGTTGCTGATGGAATAAAAGAAGATGAAACAGATATTGGATTTTATAATTGTGCAAATAATACATGGGATTATCCAGTGTCAAAAGATGATTTAGAAGCATTAAATGGGTTGGGATATAATTTTGATTTGAAGAATCCTGATTTAGAAGAAATAGAAGAAAATGAAATATAAGTGAAAGGAAAAAATGATGAAAAAAAATATACAAAATACTGATATTTCAGTAAATGAATTTTTGAGAATAAAAGATATTAGAGGAGACTTATTATATACAACAGATAATTTAGTTCAAACATACATACAAGTATTTCCACAAAATACTAGATTAAAAACTTTAAAAGAACAAGCTAATATTGCATTAAATTTGGCAAGAGAACTTTCGACAGAAACAGAAAGTTTTGCTTTATATTTAACTAATAGACCAATAGATGTTTCTAAAATGACAGATTATCAAGTTGAACTTATGGAAAAAGAAACAGATACTCAAATACAAGGTTTGCTTCAAAAAAGAATTGAAGCATTAAATTCATTATCTAACACTGGAATCGCACTTGAAGAAGAAATTTATATTAGAATTTGGCTTAAAGATAGAGAGGGAGCAGAGGATGCTTTAAATGTACGAAAAAATAGATTAGTACAAAGTTTATTAAATGCAGGATTTAAAAGCAAATTTCTAACAGAGAAAGAACTTCAACAACTATGTGATAGTTTTACAAATCCAGATACAACAACATCGCAATATTATTTAGGAGGAGTTTAAATGAAGCAGATTAAAGAAGAACAAACTTTATATGATTATATAATAAAAAATGGAGGAATAGATATTGCAGATGATATTTTTGATGTAATAGTTTATTGCGAATTTGATAAAGGACAAATTGAAAATGATTCTTTTGATTCTTGTATTTCAGAAATATGTAAAAATCTAAACATAAAAGAAATAAGAGATAACATCGCCATAGTAAATATTAGTGAGTTTATAGAAAAGAATCAAGATAAATTTTTAAAATTATTACAATTAAATGGTTCACTATCAAATGAAGAGATTAAAGAAGAATTAGTATGTGATAACATACCACCTATAATATCAGGAAATGCTACAGATAAATTCTATAAAGAGTTAAAAAAATTGCTATTAGATCTTAATTGTGAAGAATCGGAAGATGAAGAAAGATAGAAAAGAGGAAATAAATGAACAAATTCAAATTAGAAATGTTAGAGTATTCCAAAGAATTTTGCAGACGTTTAAATGAGCTGTTTAAAGACGAAATAAGCTATGTATATAAGATAACAATATTACAAGATACAGAAAGAGATATATTTACAGTTGATTTAGGAATTGATGTAAATAATGGACTTATAACTGCTAAAAATAAAATTAGATTTTTTACTTATAATCAGTTTGAAAAATTCAGTGAAGAAGAGAAAAAAGAGTATTCTGGTAATTTCTATAATGCAAGCATCATGAGAAAGAAAAAAGAAGAGTTTACAATGAAAAATTTAGATGTGGATTTTTGGAAAATATGTAATTTTAATTATTTACAGAATAAAGAAGAGGAAGGAGTGGAGAATAAAATGAAAGAGGATAAGGAGTATATAAGATTTATTTTATGGTATGACTTATTAAAGAATCATTTTTTAAATTCTACAGAGCTAGAATGTGATTTAGTTTATGAAAAATGCTCTAAAATAGCAGATGATTTCATGGTAAGTGAATATAATAGTAATAATAAAAGTTTATATGATTGCGTTGCTGATTATGTTAGAAGTCAAAGGTGTAGTAATTTGATAAATTCATTAGAAGAAAATCATACTAAAACACTAGAAGAATGGTATAAGTCAAAAGCTGAAACATTTACTGATTTTTGTAAACCAGGAGACGTTGTTGCTCAAAGTATAGTTGATTATTTCATAAATTCACTTCCACCAATTTGTTTTGGAGAAAATTTTATACAAGCAGGAGGGGTATTTGATAATAGCCTAGATAAAGAGGATAATTTGCTTAAACCAACATATACAACATTTGAAAAAGAAAATGGAAATTGGATATATAAAGGTAATTGTTTTAGAGAAAAAAATGTAGATATGACCTATACAAATTCTAATTTGATTAGTTCTATAAACAAAGAAATCAATCAAGTAGGATATATAGAAGATAGCATTATTGATAGATTTACTGAAATGAAAGAAAAATTTAATTGGAAACTAGATTTGAATGAAAATGTTTTTGAAAAAGTATTAGAAAAAATAAAAGAAGATGATGAACTAGCAGTAGTTTTAGATGATAGCATAGGTTCAGCAATAGTTGAAGTAAAAGATACATTATTAGCCTGTGAGGAGGAAGAAGCAAGTGAAAGATAATAAGTATGATATTTTGAGAGAAAGGCAGAGAAAAGAATTTTCAACACTTCCTTTGCATTTTGCTTTTGGAGATGAGCAAATTAACAGAAAATTGGAAGAACTAAATGTTAAAGAAGATGAAATAAATGAAAAATTAGTAGGCATTGGAGCAGGAGGCTTTATGTTAAATGAGGACTATTCTAAATATAAAGAAATGACCGAAAGACATTATAAAGAAATGCAAGATGAAATAAATAATGATAAAGACGGAACAGGATTTATAAGGGATATGTTTTTTAGTGAATTAAATAATCATGAATATGGATTTACTAGAGACGTAGGAGATACATTAAGAGCATTAGGAATAACGACAAAACAGATTAATAGCAATAAGAATCTTCAAAAAGGTTTAGTATTAGCAATGGGAGAAATAGAGGAGTTTGAGAGAAGAAAAGAAATGAAAGATGAAGAAGAACTAGAGCCATAGGAGGAAATAAAATGCCTAAAAAAATAAATGATATTGTATTATGGGAAGATGTAATTTATTTGAAAACAATTCAAGATAGGGCAAGAAAAACAGTTAGTATTGATTTAAGAAAAAGTGGTTTATATGGTAACAATGAAAAAGCAGTTACAACAAAAGTTCTTGAATATGCAATTGAAAATAATTATGAATTTAATAATAAGCAAAGTATAATGAAACCATATTATTTAACTATGAAGAAACTTAACAATGAAGAAGAAAAGAAACAATACATTATAGATAATGATTTATTGTATCATGAATTTACCAGTTCAATAGCAGAATTAAACCAACAATTCTATAATATAAAACAATATTTATATGAGAATACAGAAATTAAATTGAATGAAAATGGGAAAGTAGATAAAATAGTAGGGATATATGTCCCAACAGAATTTAAAGAAGCGAGAGAGAAATTCAAAGAACCATTAAAAATTAATATAGATGAATTTGGAAAAGCCATTAGAGAAATAAATGATGCAATATGTAATTGTAGATATACAATTTCAGATGATGGAAAAAGATATATTATTTTAGCAAATGAAAATGAACTAGAAGATAATAAAGAACTTCAAATAATGAAGAATAAAAATATTTCAGAGTATTTAAAATTAATATCGCAAAGAAATCAGTGTTTTTCAAAATATACAGGAATAAGTGATATATTTTTTATAAATGATAGCTTTTGCATAGAAGATACATATTCAGAATGTTTAAGTTATGACATAAGAAAGGATTTAATTGAATACTTACAACAAACAGAAGTTATAGATAAGATTCATAATTTGAAAAGAGAAGAAGATGAGGAACTATAAGCAATTGAAGTAGTACATTTTCTTTTTTGTTTTAAAATACAAACAAAATCGACACAGTTCGACACAAAATTAACATAAAATATGATATAATAAAATTGGAAGTGATGATGAAATGTGGTATAATGAAAAATACAATGAATCTATTCAATTTATTAAAAATTCTAATAAATCAATGTCAGAAAAAGAATATAGAAGTATTGCCAAAAGATTAAATTTATTATTGCCAGAAAGCCTAATATATATAGCAGGTTCAAATTTTAGTGAATTAGTAAGAAAGGTTAGAAAATAGTTCTAAAAGAATGTTACTTATGGTAATAAATCAAGGTTATATACAAATTTTGCATAAAGTGATATAATAGCCTTACATATAAATACGAATAATTTGTAGAGGAGAATTATATTATGGAATTAGTAAAAGTTGGAGAGAAAACTTATTATATAAAAAATGCAACTAATATTGGTATATATAAAATTGATGATAGCAATGTCTATCTAATAGATACAGGTAACGATAAGGAGGCAGGAAAGAAAATATTAAAGATTATTGATGAGCAAGGTTGGAATGTTAAAGGAATTATAACTACACATTCAAATGCAGATCATATTGGAGGAAATAAAGTAATTCAAGACAGAACTAATTGTACTATACTTGCTTATAATATTGAAAAATCTTTTACAGAATTTCCAATACTAGAATCTTCTTTTCTATATGGTGGCTATCCATTTAAAGATATTAGAAACAAGTTTTTATTAGCAAAAGAGTCTATTGTAACACCAATAGAAAATAATCTCCCAGAGGGATTAGAATATTTTACCTTAAAAGGACATTTCTTTGATATGATAGGAATTAAAACAAGTGATAATGTATATTTTTTAGCAGATTCTCTATTTAGTGAAGAAACAATTACAAAGTATCATTTGTTCTTTATATATGATGTAAGAGAGTTCCTTAATACTTTAGACTATTTGAATACTTTAAATGGAAGTCTATATATTCCATCTCATTGTGAGGCTACAAGTGATATTTCATCTTTAATAGAACTTAATAAAAATAAAGTAAACGAGATTATGAATAAAATATATAATGCTTGTGAAAAAGAAATGACTTTTGAGGAAGTTTTAAAATATATTTTTGATGAATATAACTTGGTAATGAACGCTAATCAATATGTGTTAGTTGGAAGTACAATAAAATCATATCTATCATATTTATATGATGAAAATAAATTAAGTTATGAATTTAAAGATAATAAAATGGTTTGGAAACAGGTATAATTCAAATTACAATTTAATGATAAGAGGTGCAATTATGGATTATGATAAATTAGAAATCGAAACAGTCTTTAAAGATGGAAATATAATTCCAATAGAATATACTGGGTATGGAAAAAATATATCTCCAGAATTTAAAATAAAAAATCTATCACCTAATGCAAAAAGTCTAGTAATAATATTAGAAGATTTAAGCCACCATATTAAGAATTTTACACATTGGATCGCTTGGAACATAAAAGCAGAATCTATAATTCCAGAAAATGTTGGTAGTATGAACAATGTGATACAGGGGATTGCCTATGGATTTCATAAGTATGTAGGAGCAAAACCACCAATATTTCAAAAACACAATTATAGATACACAATATACTCGTTAGATAATACTTTAGACTTATCATCTAACAGTATGAAAAAGAAATTATTAAAAGCAATAGAAGGACATATTCTACAAAAAGGAACTATTATCGGTTACTTTAAAAGATAAGTAAATTACAAGTTATAGAGCAGATGATTAGGTTGCTAATTGTCTGCTTTTATGATAATATAAGTAAAAATGAAATAGACTAACTATATGAAAGTCAAGAGTTTTTATAAAAATTTTTAAATAAATTTCTATAAAATTTAAAGCATGACAAATAAGCATTTAGAAAAATGCTTTTAAAAATTATGTAATTATTGATATTAAGCTACTTTACTGGCTTCATATTTATTGTTTGTCTTTAATAAATAAAAAATTACACGTACTAATTTTTTTGCAACATGACCTAAAGTAACTCTATAATGCTTTCCTTCAGATAATTTTTTATCTTTGAAATTATTAAAGGTTGCATCATTCATACAAACCATTCTAGCAGCATTTATTAAAGCAAAACGTAAATATTTAGAACCACGCTTTACCATTACAGAATGAGTAGAAAAGAATTTACCAGATTGATATATTGAAGGATCTAATCCTGCAAAAGCTAATAATTTGGCAGGAGAATCAAATCTTGATATATCTCCAATTTCAGCAATAATAGTACCAGCTAATTTAAAAGAAATACCAGGAATTGATAAGATAGGTGTATCCATTTCTAATAAAATTTCTTTAATTCTTTTATCAAGCTCATCTATTTGATTTTGCAAGAACTGAATAATACTAATAGTTTGTTTCAATTCAAATGAAATAGAGTCACTATTCAAACCTATAGATTTTCTTGCAAGTTCTCTAATTTCAATAGCTTTATCTTTACCAAAATGCTTGTAAGAACTATCAGATAAAAGATGAGTTAAGTGTGTAAGATTACATTCAGCTATCTTTTTAGCATTAGGTAATTCATAAAGTAAAGCTAAACTAGATTTTTGAGCAACAGATGAAACTATTTTTGGAAACTCTGGAAATACAATATCAACTAGTCTTACAAGAGAAGTTTTAAATTTTGAGTTTTCTTTTACTAAACGAAATCTATGTCTAGTTAGTGACTTTAGTTCAGTAATATGATATGATACTGGTATGTAGGGTTTTAAGTTATCTGAAATAAGCATTGTAGCAATAATGTGAGCATCTAACTTATCTGTTTTAGTCTTTCTAAGGCTTTGACCTTTTACGTAAAGATTAGTTTGTAATGGATTAATAAGATATGTATTAAAACCATTTTTGTTCAGAAAGTTTAGAATATTATCACTATAATGACCAGTAGCTTCAAGCCCTACTTTAATATTGTCTAGTGAAGTAGAAAAGCTGATTAAAGAATTGTAGAGAGTTTCAAAACCATCTGAATTGTTTGTTATCGTTAGTTTTTCAATTAATATTTCGCCATCAGAATTCATAGCAAAACAATCATGTTTATCTTTTGCAACATCGATTCCAACATAAATCATAGAAACAACTCCTTTACAAAATATTTTTTAGACAATGTGATCCACGAAATGCTTGCCGAAAGTAAACTCGTTCAATATTAAACGTCAAGCGTTATCTAACTAATTAACAATTAAACAAACATCTGTGGTTAGAGTCTATTATTGTAATCGTCAAGGCGATAGTAAGTTGCACTAATCCACAGTGTCTACGTAGATATTATACAATGGATTTAAGAATAAAAAAATGTATAATGGACTACATGTTCATTATACGAGTAAATTGTCGAGGAGGTAAAATAAATGAAAGATAATAACAAATGTCCAAAATGTAATAGTAATGATATTATAAGAGTTAATGGAAGTTCACGAGGATATGGAGCTGGCAACAATATAATGACTGGGCTGACAATTTTTTCAGCCGTGAATGTAAATAGATATATTTGCTGTAATTGTGGTTATTGTGAGGAATGGATTGATAAAGAGGATATTTCTAAAATAAAAAATAGTCGTAATCCTAAAGGATAAAATTAATTGAATGATAAGTATAATTCAAATTACAAGTTATCTTTATAAAAATATTTATAAAAAAATAAAACTGCCTCATTGCATATATAAAATGATTTTATATAATTTAGGTAGAAGGAGGAATTGATTATGGCAAATGAAAGTAAAAAAGACTTCAATGCTATGCTAAAAGATAGCAAAGATATGCCTAAATATGTAAAAATTACAGATGAGGCAAGTATTAAAAAATATGGTGGAGATAATATGTATTTTGCACCACCAATGGCTTATGATGAGGTTATGAAGAAAATACCTTATGGAAAAGTAATAACGGTTGGAGAAATTAGAGATTATTTTGCAAAAAAGAATAATGCAGACTTTACTGACCCAATAACAGCAGGAATATTCACATCTATTGTAGCTTGGGCAAGTTATCAAAGAAAAGAAGATGGAACACCTTATTGGAGAACATTAAAAGCAAATGGAGAATTAAATCCTAAATATCCAGAAGGAATAGAACTTCAAAAGAAAATGTTAGAAAAAGAAGGACATATTATTATTCAAAAAGGCAGAACTAATATAAGATACTATGTAAAAGATTATGAAAAAAGTATATTTGAATTATAAACACAAATTACAATTTATAAAGCAGATCATAGTGAAGATTTGCTTTTTTCATGGTATAATAGAACTAACAAATAAATAGTAATTTGTAAAGTTAAAGGGAGGTATTTATGATAAATAAAAAGCTTGAACATACTTTAAAATCTTATAGCAAAATATTTTTAATTGGAATTTTAGTGGGGTGTATTTGCAGATTAACAGATTACTTTTCGGCAGATACATTGTGGAGTTTTTCATCAATTCAAACATTATTAGGATTTTGGATAATTACAAATACTATAATTGTCTTGTTAAGCAATTCAAATATTTGCGCTGGAATAAACTCGTTTTTGTATATGTTTGGAATGACAATTAGTTTTTATGGATTACAAGCAATATTAGGAATATTTATTCCTTTATTTTCTGGAGAATTTCGTTTCTCTTTATTTGTGATGTTTACTATTCTTTCAATCCCTTGTGCAGTAGCAGCATTTATTTTATATTATTGGAATAAAGATAAAGTTTTCAATTCAATATTATATTCTTTACCAGTAGGTGCTTTAGTTGCAGAAACAATCACAATTTTTACTTATTTATTGAAATATCACACATACTTATTTCAGTTATTGATGGATAGTATAGGTTTCATTGTTTTTGGGATAATTTTTTTTAAGAGGGCAAAAAATAAAAGTATTTATGTAATTGCTTTAATAATAAGCACTTTGACATTTTACTTTATTTTTCCTTGGTAATGGAGTTAGACAAATTACAATTGTGCGCCCAGCAAAGGGTAAGTAATCTAGCAAGTGGAAATCTTGTCCAATGAAGGTCTAACCAACCAATTAGTAGCGAGTCTTGTGCTTGTAATAGTAATATTGCAAGTAAAGCGTAGATAGCAAGGAAACAGGGTTAAAAGGCAGTTCAGCCACGAAATGTTGTCTTAAAATTGAAAGGCAGATGTATTAATTGTTGCAGAATGCAATATTCAAATAATCGTTATGGTAAGAGTATTTGAACTTTCACGGGGTCAATGGTGCCAATCATGTTTCACACAAAGATTGCTTGTCAACTGGGGAGAGCCTAGTATTTCTTGTAGTAATGCAAGTATGACAAACAACAATAAAACGGAGAATGTCAAATAAGTATTAGGCAG
>CAPYID010000011.1:0-47047 GCA_948739805.1 uncultured Clostridia bacterium
CTTTGGGACATTTTTAAAAGTTACTACTTAAGACATTATCATAAATTAATCATATCAAATTATCTAAAATTATAACATTTTCTTGCAAGTTCTATAAACAAGTAATATAATACTAATAGAATTTTTATAGAAGAAAGGTAGCAAAATGGATAAATTCGGATTAAAGCCCCAAATAATAGAAGATATAAAAGACATATTAAAGAAGTATCCAGAAGTTGAAAAAGCAGTTATATTTGGTTCGAGAGCAAGGGGAAATTATAGAAAAGGTTCAGACATTGATATTACTTTATTTGGTGATAAACTTACTAATTCTATAAATACAAAAATTTTTTATGAAATAGATAATTTATATCTAATTTATAATATAGACTTAATTAATTTTAATACATTGAGTGAAGAAGACAAATTAAGACAAAATATATTAGATGAAGGAGTTGAAATTTATGCCAAATAATTTGATTGAAAGTTATAGAACATTTAGAAAAGCCTATGAAAAATTAAAAGAATTTATAGATACAGATAATGGAAGCGAAAAGGATAGAGCAGCAATAATACATGCATATGAATATACATTTGAATTATGGTGGAAAGCATTACAAAGATATTTAGAAGATACTGAAACCATAAGGGAATATGGACCAGGTTCAACAATAAGAAATGCATTCCAATTTGGAATATTAGAAGATGGTGAAAAATATATGAATTTATTAAAAGACAGGAATTTAATAGCACACACCTATAAAGAAAATATTGCAATAGAAATACATTCAAGAATAAAAGAAAATCATATACAAACATTTGAAGAATTTGTAAATAAATTTGATAAAAAAATAATGTTTTAAAAGCCAAAAAAATAATATATATTTTTATGGAAAATATATATTATTTTTTTTGTAGTTGTGATACAATAGAGCAGATGAAAAATGGAGAAATATGTCTGGAAAGGATGGATTTTTAATATGAAGAAACCAGAATTATTAGCACCAGCAGGTTCTTTTGAAAAAGCAAAGATTGCATTTATGTATGGAGCAGATGCAGTATATTGTGGAACAGGCTCGCTTTCTTTAAGAAGTAGAGCAGAAGTAAATGATGATGATTTAGCAAATACAATAAAATATGCACATAGTATAGGAAAAAAAGTATATGCAGCTATAAATATTTATGCATGGGATGAAACATATGAGGAAATAAAAAAACAAGCTAGAATGTTAAACGAACTCGAAGTAGACGGAATAATTGCATCAGATGGAGGAGTAATAGATGTTTTACAGCAAGAAGCTCCTGATATTGATATACATATTAGTACACAAGCAAATGCTGTAAGTGCACATGATGCAATGTTTTGGTATAAGAATGGAGCAAAAAGAATAATTTTAGCAAGAGAATTATCAAAAGAGCAAATAAAATATATTATTGATAATACTCCAATGGGATTAGAAACAGAGATTTTTGTACATGGAGCATTATGTTTTGGATATTCTGGAAGATGTTTCTTAAGTGATTTCTTAGCTTCAAGAAGTGCAAACTTAGGAGACTGTGCTCAAAGTTGTAGATGGGCATATAATTTATATGTAGAGGAAAAAAATAATCCAGGAAATTTAATGCCAGTAGAGTATGATGAAAAAGGTACATATATATTTTCTTCAAAAGACTTGTGTTTATTAAAAGAAATCCCAGATATAATCTCAATGGGTGTTGATAGTGTTAAAATAGAAGGAAGATTAAAAACAGAATACTATTTAGCAAGTGTAATAAATGCATATAGAAATGCAATAGATGATTATGTGCAAGACCCTAATAATTATGACTATACAAGATATTTAAAAGAAATCGATAAAGTTAAAACTAGAAGTTTGACAACATTTTATTTTAATGATAGAAATAATAAGGATTTTCAAGAATTCGAAGGAAAACAATATAATCCAGACTATGAATTTGGGGGAAAAGTAGTAGAATATAATGAAGATAAATCAATTATAGAGATAAAAAATAAATTAACAGTAGGAGATACTTTAGAAATAATAATACCAGGAAATATAGAGGTTTATGCTTTTAATATTGATAGATTATGGGACTATGAAACAGATGAAGAAATTGAGAGTGTAAGCCCAGGAAAAGCAGGACAAAAAGTTAAAATTCATTTACCAATTAAATGTAACAAAGACTGGATATTAAGAAGGCAGAAATAGAAATTAAAACATAAAAATGCACATTATTGGTTAAATGGTAGGGGCATGATGCACCGTGCCCACAGAAAGAATAGAAAATGGAAGGAAACAGAAATGTTAAATGAATACGAACTAAAACAAAGAATGAATGAAGCCATTGAATGGATAAAAGAATATGTAGATAATTCAGGAGCCAAAGGAGTAATTGTAGGAAATAGTGGTGGTAAAGATTCAGCCACTGTAATTGCGATGAGTGTTAAAGCATTAGGAAAAGAAAAAGTAGTTACAGTTTCTATGCCATGCAATTCAATAAATACAGATTATGATGATGCAAAATTAGTGGCAGATACTTTTGGAGTAAGATTTATAAAAAATGATTTGACTGAGATATATACAAAACTTGAGAAGCAGTTAAATAATTCTACTCAAAAATTAGGTATAAATGAACTAACAAAAGAAGCACAGATAAATATTAAGCCTAGACTAAGAATGGTAACATTATATGCAATAGCTCAAACTTTAGGATATCTTGTTATAGGAACAGGAAACTTATGTGAAGCAATGGTAGGATATACAACTAAATGGGGAGATAGTGCTTGTGATTTTAATCCCATTTCTAACTTTACAGTACCAGAGGTTCTGGCAATAGGAAGAATGCTAGGAGTCCCAGAAAAAATAATAAATAAACCACCAAATGATGGTTTAGGAGGACAAACCGACGAAGAAAAATTAGGAGTAAAATATACACAAATTGCAGAAATGATTGAGAAAGGGGAAACAGAAGAAAAAGCAAAAAAAATTATAATAGAAAAATATAATAAGTCAAAACATAAAAGAACTCCAATACCAAATTTTAGTTTTAACAGAATAAATTGTTTAGACAATGGAAAGGAGCAGAAAATAATATGAAGCAAGAAAAATTAGAATTAATAACAGATTTTTATGAATTCACAATGTCAAATGGATATTTATTAAAAAATATGAATGATATTGCATATTTTGATATATTTTTTAGAAATGTACCAGATAAAGGTGGATATGCTATTGTTGCTGGACTAGAGCAAATAATTGAATTTATTGAAAATCTAAAATTTGATGAAGAAGATATTGAATTTTTAAGAAGTAAGAAAATCTTTTCAGAACAATTTTTAAATTATTTAAAAGACTTTAAATTTAGTGGAGATATATGGGCAATTCCAGAGGGAACTGTAGTATTTCCAGGAGAGCCATTAGTTACAATAAAAGCACCAATGATAGAAGCACAACTATTAGAAACAGTGTTATTACTTATGATAAATCACCAAAGTTTAATAGCGACAAAAACCAATAGAATTGTAAAAGAAGCAGGTGGAAGACCTGTAATGGAATTTGGTGCAAGGAGAGCCCATGGAACATCAGCTGCAATATATGGTGCAAGAGCTGCTATTATTGGAGGAGCTGTTGGAACAGCTTGTACATTAACAGCAAAAAAATTCAATATACCAGCTTCTGGAACAATGGCACATAGTTGGGTACAAAGTTTTGATTCTGAATATGAAGCTTTTAAAACATATGCAGAAATTTATCCAGAAGGATGTACTTTATTAGTAGACACATACAATACTTTAGAAAGCGGAGTTCCAAATGCAATAAAAGTGTTTGATGAAGTATTAAAACCACAAGGAATAAGACCAGTAGCAGTAAGGTTAGATAGTGGAGACTTAGCATATCTTTCTAAAAAAGTAAGGATAATGCTAGATAAAGCAGGATATGAAGATTGTAAAATATGTGTTACAAATTCTTTAGATGAATATTTAATATCATCACTTATAAAACAAGGTGCAAAAGTAGACTTATTTGGAGTAGGAGAAAACTTAATAACAGCAAAAAGTGACGCTGTATTTGGTGGAGTTTATAAATTAGCTGCAATCGAAAAGAATGGAAAAATAATACCAAAAATAAAGATAAGTGAAAATGTAGATAAAATTACAAATCCAAGTTTCAAAAAAGTATATAGATTTTATTCAAAAAATACAAATTATGCACTAGCAGATGTAGTTGCACTAGCAGATGAAGAAATAAATGAAAATGAATATGAAATTTTTGATCCACAAGCGCCTTGGAAGAAAAAAACATTAAGTAATTACTATGTAAAACCACTTGCTAAAAAAATTTATGATGGAGGTAAATTAGTTTATAAATCTCCTACATTATCAGAAATCGCTACATATAAAAAAGCTCAACTTAATACTATTTGGGAAGAAGTTAAGCGTTTAGATAATCCACAAAAGTTTTATGTAGATTTATCAAAAAAATTATGGGATTTGAAAGATAATATGTTAAAGAATAAAAAATGTTAGAAATATTATAAAATAATAAAGGGAGGAAAAAATATGTTAAGACATGTATTAAGTGCAGGACAATATACAAGAGAAAGCTTAGAGGAGGTATTTGATTTAGCGAGTAAAATAAAACAAAATCCCAAAAAATATTCAAAAGCAATTGATGGTAAAATTGTAGCGACAATGTTTTATGAACCAAGTACAAGAACAAGACTTTCATTTGAAACAGCAGTATTAAGATTAGGAGGACAAGTTATTTCAACAGAAAATGCTTCAGTAAACTCTTCTGTAAAAAAAGGAGAAACTCTAAAAGATACAGTTAGAGTATTACAAAATTATGCAGACGCAATAGTTATTAGACATAGTGATGTAAACTCAGCAACAGATGCAGCAAGTGTTGCGAATGTTCCAATATTAAATGCAGGAAGTGGTAAAGGAGAACATCCTACACAAGCATTATTAGACCTGTATACAATAAGAGAAAAAAGAGGCAAAATAGATGGAGTTAAAGTAGCAATTTTAGGAGATTTAGTATATGGAAGAACCATACATTCTTTAATAAAATTATTAGCATTATATGATAATGTTGAAATATATGGACTAAGTAAAAAGGATTTTATGCTTCCACAAGAATATATTGATTTCTTAAATGAAAAAAACATAAATTACACAATATGTAATAGCTTTGATGATATTCCCAAAGATATTGATGTAATGTATCATACAAGAATCCAACAAGAAAGATTTGAAGGAGATTTTGGAAAAGAAGAATATATTATAAATAAAGAAGTATTAAGTAATTTCTCCGAGAATACAATAGTATTACATCCATTACCACGAACAGGAGAAATAGCAGAAGACATAGATGATGACCCAAGAGCTTTATACTTTGAACAAGCAGGTAATGGCTTATATATTCGTATGGGACTATTATTACAAGCATTTAATAAAGAGAATTTTTAATAAGTATTTCTAAATTTAAAATAAATGGTATCTTATATCATATTAAAAATGGAGATATAATAAATCAAATTAGTAGGCAATATATCAGAATTGGAGTAACAGATGAAAAAGATAAAAAGTGAAAATAGAATATTAATTATCCTAGCATTTTTTAGTATATCAATGGGACTATGGGAAAATTTCTGAAATATTTTTAATATTTTCAGTAATAGCAATGTTTAATATATCAGATAATAAATCACATGAAGAAAAGAAAGCACCTCAGATATCAATAATTAAATATATATTAAAAAGTAAATTACAAACTGTATATATAATATTTATTTTTATTGGCAATATATCAATGTCTACAGCCTTAGGTTTAAAAATGCTAACATTTACAAATTACTTGGGATTTAGTGATAGTGGTGCTACAAATTATTTCTTAATAATTGGATTAATAGCAGATGGAATAGGAATATTAGCATTTAAATTCTTAACATCTAAAAACGATTATATAACAATAACTATTAAATTTGGAATAAGACTTATACTATACATAATAGCTTTTATATCAAATAATATATGGATTACTCTAATTGCTATTACTTGGTCTCTATTAATATCAACAGCATATGAAAATATTTGTGATGGATATTATATTAATGATGTCAAAAATGAATATCAATTAGAATACACAAACTTTAGATATATAGTAAAGTATTTAGGAGAATCAATTGGAATATTCTTATGTGGATTAATGTATAAAATGGGACTTAATTATATGTTTGGATTATCATCAGTTTTTTTAATATATCAGTTATTTATGTCATACTATTTAATTTATTTAAGACATAATAATAAATTAAATAAAGAACAATAATTTCATATATTAATATTAAAAAAACTATAATTACTCTGGGATAACATAAATTTTTCTTGACATTTGCAAACTTGTGTTCTATAATTGTGATTGGTGATATATTATGAAACAAAGACAAATACTCCATGTTGATGTAAATAATGCTTTTTTATCATGGACTGCTGTAGAAAAATTAAAAGAAGGATATGAAATAGATATAAGAGAAATTCCTGCTGTAATAGGAGGAGATGAAGAAAGACGTTCTGGTATAGTTTTAGCAAAAAGTATGAAAGCAAAAGCCTGTGGCGTGGTTACAGGAGAAACTTTATATCAAGCAAGAAAAAAATGTAATAATTTACAAGTATATTCTTCAAGCTATATGGTTTATAAAAAATATTCAAATGAACTATATAATTTACTATTGGAATACACAGATAAAATAGAAAGATTTAGTATAGATGAGTGTTTTTTAGACATGACAGATTATTTACCAAATATAACATTATTAGATAAAGCAAAAGAAATAAATAAAAGAGTAAAAGAAGAATTAGGTTTTACGGTAAATGTAGGAGTAGCACATAACAAACTCCTTGCAAAAATGGCATCAGACTTTGAAAAGCCTAATAAAGTGCATACATTATATGAAAATGAGATACCACAAAAAATATGGAATTTACCAGTAGGTGAATTATTTATGCTAGGAAGAAAAACAGTTCCTAAACTATATAGTATGGGAATAAAAACAATAGGAGATTTAGCAAAATTTGATGAGCAAATATTAATAAAGAAATTTGGAAAACATGGAAAGTTAATATGGGAATATGCAAATGGAATAGATAACTCTGAAGTGCATTTTGAACCAGAAACACCAAAGTCAATAGGAAATTCTATAACATTACCAATAGATCTACATGGTAAAGAAAAAATAGCAGAAATTCTATTAGCATTAACAGAGCAAGTAACATTTAGACTAAGAAAATATGATTTACTTGCAAATGTTGTAAGTGTACAACTAAGAACAAAAGATTTTAAGGATTATTCACATCAAAGAAAACTATCATCATCAAGCAATAGCACTAGAGAGATATATAATGTTGCAAAGGAAATACTTAATGAAATGTATAAGGGAGAATTTATTAGATTAGTTGGTGTAAGAACAGATGACTTATGTGATAAAAATCAAAAACAATTATCACTATTTGATGATACTAACTCTAAAAAACAGGAAAAAATAGATAAATCCATAGACTTATTAAAGCAAAAATATGGATATAATGCAGTAACTAGAGGTACTGTAATGAATGTAGAAGATATTGTAAAAGCAAAAAGAAAAGAATAGGAGAAATACCATGATAAATAATATACCTGATTTTTTATATGAAAGATTATTGAAACAATATGGCGAAAAACTAACAGAAAGCATTTTAAATGGATTTTCTGTTAAAAGATATGTAACTTTAAGGGTAAATACTTTAAAATCAAATACAGACAAAATTAAAGAAATTCTTAATTCTTTAAATATTAAATATAAAGAAGTGGAATGGAGTAGAGAGGCATTAATATTAGAAGAAGTAGATGAAGCAGAAATAAGAAAACTATCAATATATGAAAATGGAGAGATATATTTACAAAGTTTATCTTCAATGTTGCCAGCTATTGTATTAGACCCACAACCTAACGAAAATATATTAGACATGGCAGCAGCACCAGGCGGAAAAACTACTCAAATGGCTAGTTTATCTCAAAATAAAGCATTAATCACTGCCTGTGAGAAGAATAAGATAAGAGCAGAGAGACTAAAATATAATATTGAAAAACAAGGAGCAAATAAAGTAAATGTATTAATAGAAGACGCTAGAAATTTAGACAGTTATTTCTCATTTGATAAAATTTTATTAGATGCACCTTGTAGTGGCAGTGGAACTATTAATATAAATAATGAAAAATTAGGAAATATATTTACAGAGGAATTAATAAATAGGTCTGTAAAAACTCAATATGAATTACTAAAAAAAGCAATAAGCATTTTGAAATCAGGGCATGAAATTGTATATTCAACATGTTCAATACTAGAAGAAGAAAATGAAAAAAATATAGAAAAAATATTAAAAAATAATAATATTGAAATCGTACCAATAGATGAAAACTTGTTTAAAGAGGCAAATTTATTACCTCCCCAAATAAAAGGTACTATAATAGTAGCACCAAATGAACTATATGAGGGATTTTTTATTGCTAAACTAAGAAAATAGCACAAAAGCGGGGATATACATACCCCGCTCTTATTGCATTACTCTTTGCTTTTTTCCATTTTACAAATTACATATATAGCCAATATTAAAGCTGCGCCTCCCTTAATTATTTCCATACGATCTGGTATTACAAATCCTAAAACCACTGCAATTAGCATAATGCAAATCACAACTTTGGAAATGTTGCGGGTTTTGGTATCAGGGAAAAATTTTTTCAAGAATGGGTCTACGCAAGAGTCTATTGTCCGAACAAAAGAGTTGTTCTTAAACTTGCTATGAAACCTATTTCTTGTTTTAAATTTAACGACCTTGCTTTTTGTTTTTCGCTTATCCCTGTAGTAGAACAAAATAGCAAGTATAAGTCCTGCTACCACAGCAAATATTGCCAGTGGTATAGATACCATGTATCCCACCAATATTGCACCTGCTAAGCTTGCAATTACAATAACTAATGCAGGGATTTTTCCGTAGTCAATTTTTCCTTTCTGGTCCAGCCTGTCCTTCAGACTTAACAAGAAACGAAGACCTGCACCAAAAAGTATAATCTCTACTAACCCCAAAACAGGGAGCAGGATTGATGGCGTCTGAATAACAGCAAGAATAACTATAATCGCTATTATTACAACTACAAGTAACCGTTTTAAAATTTTTTTGTTCATAACCATGAACCTCCTTTTGATTTTTCTACATTTATTGGGGTATATTAACCCATACTTTACATAAATTATACCACAAAATTTGTCAAAAGTCAAAAAATGAATGTTAGCCTTGACAAACAAATAGTGATGTATTATAATGTTAACCGCAGTTAACAAAGAGGGAGATAGAAATGATATCAAAAGCTTCAGAAGAATATTTAAAAACAATGTATATATTAAATAAGCAAAATGGAAATATTAGAGTTACAGATATTGCTAATAAAATGAACTGTTCTAAACCTAGTGTAAATAAAGCTATTTATAATTTAAAAGATGAAGGAATGTTAAATTATGAATCTTATGGAACAATTGAATTAACTCCAGAAGGAGAAAACTTAGCAAAAAAAATTTTAGAAGCATATGATATTGTTTATTTATTTTTAAAGGATGTATTAAATTTAGGGGAAGACGAAGCAGAAAATGAGGCCGAAAGAATTAAATTAGCAATAAATGATAATACTATAAATAAACTCGCAAAATATGTTCATAAGGTTTTAGAATTAAGCAATTTAGATTGTAATTATGATGTTAATAGAGAAAGATGTAGAGATTGTGTAAAACGAACAAATATTAAAAAATGAATAAAACGGGTGGACGCAAGGCTCACCCCTACAAAAATTTATTTAATAAATTGTAGGGGCATCGTTTGCGGGAATACATCGTAGGAAAGACACCACTGTGCCCTTCTAAAATGATAATTATAAAACATTAAATAGAAAGGATTTTAAGATGAAAGAAACTTTAATAGAAATAAAAGATTTATGTGTAAAAGCAGAAGAAAAAGAAATTCTAAAAGGAATAAATTTAAACATAAATAAAGGAGAAATACATGTAATAATGGGGCCAAATGGTTCTGGAAAAACTACAACAGCAAATGCAATTTTAAACAATCCTGCATATACAAAAACAAAAGGAACAATTAAATTTGAAGGAACTGATATAACAAACTCAAAAACTGATGAAATTGCAAGAAAAGGCGTATTTATGTCATTCCAATTACCAGAAGAAATACCAGGAGTATCTGTAACTAATTTCTTAAAATATGCTAAAAATAAAGTTACAGGAGAACCAGTAAAAATATTTAAGTTTAAACAAGAATTAAAAGGGTATATGGAAGAATTAAATATGAACTCAAATAATATAGAAAGAAGCTTAAATGTAGGATTTTCTGGTGGAGAAAAGAAGAAAAATGAAATACTACAAATGCTTGTATTAAATCCAAAACTAGCCATTTTAGACGAAACAGACTCAGGATTAGATGTAGACGCTATAAAAACAGTATCAAAAGGAATAGAAATGTTTAAAAACGATGATAATGCAATACTTATTATAACGCATAATACAAAAATACTACACAGCTTAAAAGTAGATTATGTACATGTTTTAGTAAATGGAAAAATTGTAAAAACAGGAGGACAAGAACTGGCGAATGAGATTGAAGCGAATGGATATGAGCAATATAAGCATAAAGCGTGAGAAATTTATGAAATAAATTTCACTCGCCTTATGCGAAGCGAATGGATATGAGCGATATAAATAGAGGTGACACAAATGTGCCACCCCAAAATATATATTATAAATATTGGGATCCACGTTGTGGTATCCAAATATAATATTATTATACCATATTAATAAAAAAAGTCAAATTTAGTAAATAAGGAAGGACTTTCGAAATGGGAAAGACGAATATAGATGAAATAAATAGAAATATTTATGACATAAAAAATAAAGATGAATATGAATTTAAAATAAAAAAAGGTCTTACTACAGATATTATAAAAGAAATATCAATTCAAAAAAATGACCCAAAATGGATGAGAGATTTTAGATTAAAAGCATTAGAGGTATATAATAAATTAGAATTACCAACTTGGGGACCAAACCTTTCAGAATTAAATATGGAGGAAATTGCAACATATGTAAGACCTAAGACAAAATTGAATAATTCTTGGGAAGATGTACCAGAAGACATAAAAAGTACTTTTGATAAACTAGGAATACCAGAAGCAGAAAAAACATCTCTTGCGGGAGTAGGAGCACAATATGATTCAGAGGTAGTTTATCATAGTATGAAAGAGGAACTTATAAAACAAGGAGTAATATATACAGATATGGAAACAGCAGTAAAAGAATACCCTGACATAGTTCAAAAGCATTTTATGAAATGTGTTCCAATATATGACCATAAATTTGTGGCATTACATGGAGCTGTTTGGTCAGGAGGATCATTTGTATATGTACCAAAAGGAGTAAAAGTAGATATTCCGCTTCAATCTTATTTTAGATTAAACTCTCCAGAATCAGGACAATTTGAACATACCTTAATAATAGTAGATGAAGGTGCAAGTCTACACTTTATAGAAGGCTGTTCTGCACCAAAATATAATAAAGTAAATTTACATGCAGGTTGTGTAGAGTTATATGTTAAAGATAATGCATATTTAAGGTATTCAACAATCGAAAACTGGTCAAAAAATATGCTTAACTTAAATACTAAAAAAGCAATAGTAGGTAAAAATGCTAAAATGGAATGGGTATCAGGCTCATTTGGTTCAAAAATATCAATGTTATATCCAATGAGTATATTAAATGGTGAGGGTTCAAAAACAGAATTTACAGGAATTTCATTTGCAGGAAAAGGGCAAAATCTAGATAATGGTTTTAAAGTAATTCATAATGCAAAAAATACATCAAGTTTAGTTAATGCTAAATCAATATCTAAAAATGGTGGAAAATGTACTTATAGGTCTTTAGTAAGAATAGAGGAAAATGCTAAAAATTCAAAATCTTCAGTATCTTGTGAATCATTAATGTTAGATGATATATCAATATCAGATACAATACCAGTAAACGATATAAAGACAGATGAAGTCGAGTTTTCTCATGAAGCTAAAATTGGTAAAATTAGTGATAAAGCTATTTTTTATTTGATGAGTAGAGGTTTATCAGAAGAAGATGCAAAAGCTATGATTGTTAGAGGGTTCGCATATCCAATTTCTAAAGAATTGCCTATTGAATATGCAGTAGAGATGAATAATTTGATTAATTTAGAATTAGATGGGGCTATAGGATAAATAAACACTCAAAAGGGCACAGTTGTGTCACGAGACTAGGGGATTCCCACAAACGGTGCCACTACAATACGAAAGGAAATGAAATGAATAATTTAAAATTAAATGAAACACCAATAAGAACATCTAGGAATTTTAATATTAATAATATGAAATTAGAAAATATTAAAATTCCAGATACTATAAATAAATTTAATAATATTGCAATAACTGGTAATAGTTCACTAATAAGTAATAATACCAGTAATATTAAATTAACTTATGGTATAGAAGAAGAACTTATAAATCAAATAAAAGAACACTCCAATATTGAATTAAAAATAAATTGTTTTGAGCATGAACAAATGCAGGTAGATTTTAACTTTGATGAAAATAACCCTACATTATTAGAAAATATTGAAATTATAGCAAATGAAAGCTCAAAATCAACAATAATATTAAAATATAAATCACAAGATGATTTGGAATATTGGCATAATGGTTTAATAAGAGTAAATGCTAAAAAAAATTCTGAAATAAACATTATTTTAGTTAACCTGTTAAACATGAAGTCTAATAATTTTATGAGTATCGAAAATAATATAGAAGAAAATGCAAAAATAAAATATACAATCATAGATTTTGGAGGAAAAAACAGTATTACAAATTATTACTCTAACATAATAGGAGAAGATTCAGATAATACAATTAATACTATATACTTAGGAAAAGAAAATCAATTATTTGATTTAAACTATATTGGAGAATTACGAGGAAAAAAATCTAATATAGATATAGAGGTTCAAGGAGCTTTAACTGATAAAGCTAAAAAACATTTTAAAGGAACTATTGATTTTAAAAAAGGATGTAAAAAAGCAACAGGAAACGAAAATGAAGCATGTATGCTTTTATCAGATACAGCAAAATCTCTAGCACTACCAATGCTATTATGTTCAGAAGAAGAGGTTGAGGGAAATCATAGTAGTTCAGCAGGAAAGATTGGAGAAAAAGAACTATTCTACATTATGAGTAGAGGTTTTGAATTAAAAGAAGCAATGAAATTAATGGTAAGAGCAAAATTTAATAAAATACTAGAAAATATAGATAATGAAGAACTAAAAGAAGAGATTATTTATGAAATTGATAAAAGACTAGATTGATATTAAAAAATGATTACCATTTAGAAAGGAAAAAATATGAATATAGAAGAAATAAGAAAAGATTTTCCATTATTAGAAAATAGGGACATAGCATATTTAGATAATGGAGCAACAACTCAAAAACCAATTCAAGTCATAAATACAATTAAAGAATTTTATGAAAAATATAATGCAAATCCGCATAGAGGTGCTTATACGTTAAGTGTAGAAGCAACTGAGGTCTACGAAAATACTAGGACTAAAATTGCTAAATTTATAAATGCAAAACATAGAGAAGAAATTATATTTTCTAAAAATGCAACAGAGAGTTTAAATTTAATCGCTTATTCCTATGGAATGGATAATTTAAAAAAAGATGATGAAGTAGTTATTTCAATAATGGAACATCATTCTAATCTAGTTCCATGGCAAAAAGTAACCAAAATAACAGGAAGCACATTAAAATATATGTATATTAATACGGACTTTGAACTATCTGATGAAGAAATAGAAACTAAGATTACAGATAAAACTAAAATAGTTGGAATTTCTCATGTATCAAATGCATTAGGTACAATAAATAATGTTAAAAAAATAATAAAGTATGCTCATAAAAGAGGAGCAATAGTATTAGTAGATGCTTCTCAAAGTATTCCTCATATGAAAATAGATGTACAAGAATTAGATGCTGATTTTCTAGTATTTTCAGGTCATAAAATGTTAGCACCACTTGGAATTGGTGTATTATATGGAAAAAGAGAACTTCTAAATAAAATGACACCATTTTTAATGGGTGGAGATATGATAGAATATGTGTATGAGCAAGACACTACATTTGCTCCGCTTCCAAATAAATTTGAAGCAGGTACACAAAATGTAGAAGGTGTAGTAGGTTTTGGGGCAGCAATTGATTATATAGAAAAAATAGGATATGACAAAATTCAAAAGATAGAAAACGAACTGCTTACTTATGCCAGACAAAAATTATCTAATTTAAATTACTTAAATTTATACCTAACTCCAAATGAAGAAAATCATTCTGGAGTAATCTCTTTTAATATAAAAGGTGTACATTCACATGATGTGGCAAGCATATTAGACTCACAAGGAGTATGTGTACGTTCAGGAAATCATTGTACTCAACCTTTAATGAGATTTTTAGGAATTGATTCAACATGTAGAGCAAGTTTTTATTTCTATAACACAAAAGAGGATGTAGATAGGCTTGTTGAGGCTTTGGATAAAGCATATAATATGTTTAAAAATTATATAAGATAAAATGTGTTTATATAATTTTAACGGACGACCAATGGTCGCCCCTACACAATAATTAATAAAAACAGAAACGAGAGGTTAAAATGGAAGATTTAACAGATATTTATAATGAATTAATAATGGAACATAGTATGAATTCTTATAATAAAAAGAAATTAGAAAATGTAACATGTTCAGAAATAGGGCATAATCCAAACTGTGGAGATGAAATAACATTAGAATTAAAATTAAATGGAGACATAATAGAAGATATGGCATTTTTAGGACATGGATGTGCAATTTCACAAGCTTCAACCTCTATTATGATAGATACATTAAAAGGAAAAACAATAAGTGAAGCAAAACAAATAATAAAGACATTTATAGATATGATAAAAAGAGAGACAAAAGATGAAGAAGAATTAGAAAAGTTAGAAGATGCCATAGCATTTAGAAATGTATCAAATATGCCTTCTAGAGTAAAATGTGCTTTACTTGCTTGGCATACTATAGAAGATATGTTAATGAAAGGGTTAAAAAATGAAAAATAATGGTGTAGGGGCAGACACAGGGTCTGCCCAAGAAAACAAAAAAGTCTTATTAGGAATGAGTGGAGGAGTAGATAGTTCTGTATCTGCATTACTATTAAAAGAAAAAGGTTATGAAGTAATAGGTACAACACTAGAATTATTTGCAGGTAGCAGTTGTTGTAATATAGATACATATATAGATGCGAAAAACGTATGTAATTCAATAGGAATTCCACATTTTACATATGATTATAAAGAAGATTTTAGAAAAAATGTCATAGAAGATTTTATTAACTGTTATGCAAACTGTAAAACTCCTAATCCTTGTATTGAATGTAATAAATATATGAAGTTTGGAATTATGTATGAAAAAGCGAAAGAGCTTGGTTGTTATTACATAGCAACAGGACATTATGCTAAAACTGAATATAGTAATGAATATAAAAGATGGGTATTAAAAAAATCTAATGCAGGTAAAAAAGACCAAAGTTACGTCTTGTGGAATATTCCTAAAGATTTAATAGAACATATATTATTTCCATTAGCAGATTTTGAAAATAAAGAAGATATAAGAGAAATTGCAAGAAAAAATAACTTAACAATAGCAGATAAACCAGATAGTGAAGATATTTGTTTTATACCAGATGGTAACTATAAAAAGTTTTTAGAAACAAATTCTAATATAAAACCTAAAATTGGTAATATAGTAAATTCACAAGGTAAAGTATTAGGAAAACATAATGGATTATATAATTACACAATAGGTCAAAGAAAGGGCTTAGGAATCTCCAATCCTGTACCATTATTTGTTTTAGGCTTTAACAAAGATAAAAATGAAGTAATAGTAGGTGAAGAAAAAGAATTATATAAAAGTGAAATTTTGGTTACAGATATTAACTTATTATTAGTAGATAAAATTACAAATGAAATTGATGTAGATGTGAAAACTAGATATTCAGCAAAATTAGCTAAAGCCAAAATAAATCAAATTCAAGATAAAATCAAAGTAAATTTTTATGAACCACAAAGAGCAATAACTCCAGGTCAGTCTGCTGTATTTTATACAGGAGATATTGTATTAGGTGGAGGAAAAATAATATAATTGGAAGGACAAGATATGCTAAATCAATTTTCAAGAACAGAATTATTAATTAGTAAAGAAAATATACTAAAACTGCATAATGCAAAAGTTGCAATCTTTGGAATAGGTGGAGTTGGCTCTTTTGCAGTAGAAGGATTAGTTAGAGCAGGAGTGGAAAATTTTATTCTAGTAGATGATGATATTATTAGTTTAACTAACTTAAATAGACAAATAATTGCAACAACAAAAACAATAGGAATGTCTAAAGTAGAAGTTGCTAGAGATAGAATTTTAGAAATAAATCCTAATGCAAATATAGAAATTTATAAAGAATTTTTTATGCCTGATAGTAAAGAAATTATAGATTCTTCAATTTCATACATAATAGATGCAATAGATACAGTAACTGCTAAAATTGAATTAGTAATTAGAGCAAATAAGTTAAATATCCCTATAATATCTTGTATGGGAACTGGGAATAAACTGGATCCAACTAAATTTGAGATAGCAGACATATATAAAACTAGTGTATGTCCACTTGCAAAAGTAATGAGAAAAGAATTAAAGGCAAGGGGTATAAATAGTCTCAAAGTGGTATATTCAAAAGAAGAACCTATAAAACTTAATGAAATATATAAAAAAGAAGGTAGACAAGTACCTGGTAGTATATCATTTGTACCATCAGTAGCAGGTCTTATAATAGTAGGAGAGGTAATTAAAGATATAATAAAAGGGAGATAGAGTATAGTGGAAAAATATGAAGAAATAGAAAGAGCACTCATAAAGACTTATCGTAAGAAAATATGGAATAGATTTACTAAAGGAATAAGAGAATATGACATGATACAAAATGGAGATAAAATTGCTGTTTGTATGTCAGGTGGTAAAGATTCAATGTTAATGGCAAAATGTTTTCAGGAATTAAAAAAACATGGTAAGATAGAGTTTGACTTAGTATTTCTTGTTATGAATCCAGGTTATACAGAAATAAATAAACAAAAAATAATAGATAATGCTAATCTACTTAATATACCAATAACTATGTTTGAAACAAAGATATTTGATGTTGTTGAAGAAATAGATGACCATCCTTGTTATATATGTGCTAGAATGAGGAGAGGACATTTATATAAAAAAGCTAGAGAATTAGGGTGTAATAAAATTGCTTTAGGTCATCATTTTGATGATGTAATAGAAACTATACTAATGGGTATGTTATATGGTGCTCAAATGCAAACAATGATGCCAAAACTTCATAGTACCTTTCATCCAGGAATGGAGCTTATAAGACCTATGTATTTTGTAAAAGAAGCGGATATTATAGCATGGAAAAATAAATATGATTTAGAATTTTTACAATGTGCTTGTAAAGTTACAGAAAAATGTATGCCTTGTGGAGATATTGGTGGTGGTTCAAAAAGAGAGGAAATGAAAAATTTAATAAAAGAACTTAGGCACAAATACGAAAATATTGACATCAATATATTTAGAAGTGCACAAAATGTTAATTTAGATACTATTATTTCATATACAAGAAAGGGAGAAACACATCATTTTTTAGACGAATATTAATAGATATGTTATTTAGATTTACTCCATTAGTACTTGAAATATATGTAAGAATCATAGTTAGGTCTCAGTTTCTTGGATTACCAATAGAATAGTTAACGAAAAGTAGGAAAGAGGCATATGCCATTTCCTACTATTTAAATTCTTTACTAAGTTTATGTATTGCTTTTGTTTCAATTCTAGATACATATGAACGAGAAATTCCCATAAGTTTAGCTATTTCATTCTGAGTTTTTGGTTTATCGCCATTTAATCCAAAGCGAAGAATAATAATTTCTTTTTCTCTATCTTTTAATACATCTTCCATTTTTTTATACAAGACTTTCGTTTTTAATTTTAAATCAATTTCATCTTCAATGCTTCTTTCATCATTTTCTAGTATTTCTAATAAAGTAATTTCATTATCATCTTTGTCTTTTCCAATAGGCTCATTCAAATAAACTTCAGCTTTAGTTTTCTTTGAACCTCTTAAAAACATGAGAATCTCATTTTCTATACAACGAGCAACATATGTAGCAAGTCTGATGTTTTTTGACATATCATAACTATTAATGCCTTTAATCAAACCAATTGTACCAATAGATATTAAATCATCTTGGTCTATATTAGTACTGGAGTACTTCTTAGAAATATGTGCTACAAGTCTTAAGTTTCTCTCAATAAGAATATTTCTAGCTTCTTCATCACCGATTACTTAATCTTTCAAGAAAAATCTTTTCTTCTTCAGGTGCTAATGGTTCAGGAAATAATTGACTACTTTGTATATAACCAAACATTAAAAAACATGACTTAAGTATTGCAATTATACCCGATATTGTTAATGTAAGCATAAACACCTCCAATGCACTATATCAAAATTATATGTTCCAAAAAAATAATAGTGCATGGACTGTTAAGATTTTTTTGTAGACTTTCCTTTAAAAATATGTTATAAATATTAATATAGTAGAAACGGAAAGAGGTTATATATTTATGATAGACATATCTGAAAATAAAATTGAATTACAACATATTCGTGAGAGAATTGATAGTATAGGAAAATCCTTAGGAGATTTAGATAGTTTAGAAAAGAAATTAAAGGAACTTGAAAATAAAACTTTAGAAGAAGGATTTTGGAGTGATAAAAAAACATCAAATTCAATTTTAAGCGATTTAAAGAAGATTAGATATAAAGTTACTAATTATAAAGCATTTTGTTCTGAAATTGCAAATCTTGAAGAAATTAATGAATTTCTATCAATAGATAATGATGAAGAACTTTCATTAGAGTTATTAAAAAATACTAAGAAATTAGAAAAATCCATAAAAGATTTTGAAATAACTATACTTTTATCTGGAAAATATGATTCTAATAATGCAATAATAACATTACATCCAGGAGCAGGGGGAACAGAGGCACAAGATTGGGTTCAAATGCTATATAGAATGTATTGTAGATGGGCTAATTCTAAAGGTTTTAGTGTTAAAGAATTAGATTATTTAGAAGGTGATGAGGCTGGAATAAAAAGTGTTACAGCTCTCATATCTGGAGATAATGCATATGGATATATGAAAAGTGAAATGGGAGTTCATAGATTAGTTAGAATTTCCCCATTTGATGCAGGAGGTAGAAGACATACATCGTTTGCTTCATTAGAGGTATTACCTGAAATAAGTGATGATATTGAATTAGAGATAAATCCTGATGATATTAAAATGGATGTATATAGAGCATCTGGAGCAGGAGGGCAACATATTAATAAAACATCATCTGCTGTAAGGCTTACACATATTCCAACAGGAATAATTGTAGCATGTCAAACAGAACGCTCACAGGTACAAAATAGAGAAACAGCAATGAAAATGTTAAAATCAAAATTATTAGACTTAAAAGAAAAAGAACATAAAGAAACCATAGATGAACTTAAAGGAATTCAAATGGATATTGCATGGGGAAGCCAAATACGTTCATATGTATTTTGTCCATATACACTTGTAAAAGACCATAGAACAAATTATGAAATAGGTAATGTACAAAGTGTAATGGATGGAGATTTAGATGGATTTATGGAGGCATATTTAAAATCTATAATATGCTAGAAGTTAGAAAATAGAAATTAGAAACAATATATACTCTAAAACACATAGTCACATATTTATTTATGATTATGTGTTTTTTCCTCTTTTATTGTTCTAAAAAGATGAGTTTGTGAATATATATAATTTGTACCAAAAGAAGAGGAGAGTGATTAAGTATGACATTAGAAGACAAAAAAAGTATTCAAACAGGTGTAATACAAAATTTAGTGTTAGAAAATAGGGAAAAATTAAATGTATCTGGTGTTTTAGATGTATTAAGCTTTGATGACCAAATTGTAATGGTTGAAACAGAATTGGGTTTATTAACTGTTAAAGGAGAAAATATAAGAATAAATAAATTGAGTTTAGATACCTCAGAAATTGTAGTTGAAGGAGAAATAGACAGCTTAACATACAGTAATAAAGAGTTGGATAAAAAAGAACGGTGGAGGATTGTTCGGAAAAATTTTTAAATAAAGAAGGGAAATTTAATGGCAAATTCTCAAGCAATGTTATTTTTACTTTTTGCTTTAGATGGAGTAATAATTGGTATTCTTTTCGATTTTTTTAGAATATTAAGAAGAAGTTTTTCCACAGGAAGCATATTAACTGCTATAGAGGATATTCTTTTTTGGGTATCCTCTGGGATTATTCTTCTATATTCTATTTTTGTCTATAATAATGGTGCTATACGAGGTTATATGTTTTTAGGTGTACTATGTGGTGTTACTCTTTATATGATAACTTTAAGCAAACTATTTATAAAAGTAAATGTTTCGATTTTAAATTTTATAAAAAAGATAATAACTATTATACTGAAAATAATTAATATACCAATAAGAATAGTAAAAAATATTCTAGCAAAAACTATTTTCAAACCAGTATCATTTATTTTTGCAAAATCAGACAATTTTGTAAAGAAAAATATCAAAAAAAGTATAAATATATTAAAAATTAACAATAAAGCAAAAAATAAGGACTATAAAGAAGGATTTTAAAGAAATATGTAGAATTTTATAATATAGTAATTTTATATATTTAGAAAAAATTTTATATTCTATTTTAATAGCTATTAAAAGTTATTAATAAGTTTTTACATTTGATAAAGAAGGATTACATATGAAAATTAAATTAAATTTAAAAAATATATTAAAAAAAGTAATTTTAATAATTGTAGGGATATACCTTGTTATAACTTTCATAAAGCAACAAAAAAAGATAAACTCTTATAACTCTAATATAGATTATCTTTCAACAAAAATAGAAGAAGCCCAAGACAACAAAGCAGAACTAACTGCTGTTAGAGACAATATTAATTCACCAGAATATATAGAAGAAGTAGCGAGAGAAAAGTTAAACATGTATAAGCCTAATGAAAAGGTTTACATAGATATTGGAAGTTAAAGTTTCATACAATATATTATGAAATTTTAACTTTTTTTAATCTTGTATTACTTCTTCTAAAAATTTGCATTTTATTGGAATTTTTAGTATAATTATATAACTAGGGGGTAAAGTTTATATGGAAAAAAAATCATTAACTGAATTAAGGGAAATAGCAAAAGAAAAGGGAATAACTAATATATCAAAATTAAAAAAAGACGAATTAATCGAATTATTAGAAAAAGAAGAAACAAAAAAAGTAGAAGATATAAAACAAAATGATAAAACATATAAAGTAACCAATGAAGATGATGAAATAGTTGAGGGAATATTAGAGGTATTACCAGATGGATATGGATTTTTAAGAGGTGATAATTACTTATCAACCCCTAAAGATGTATATGTATCTCCAATTCAAATAAAAAGATTTAAATTACTTACAGGAGATAAAATAAAAGGAATTGCAAGAACACCTAAAGAAGGTGAAAAATTTCCTGCACTTATCTTTGTTGGAGAAGTTAATGATGAATCGCCAGATACATGCATAAGAAGAAAAAACTTTTCTGATTTAATACCAATCCATCCTGAAGAAAGATTACGTTTAGAAACAACACAAAATGAAGTTGCAATGAGAATGATTGACTTAATGTCTCCAATAGGTAAAGGTCAAAGAGGAATGATAGTTGCTCCACCTAAAGTAGGAAAAACTACATTATTAAAGAAAATAGCAAATAGCATAACAAGAAATAATCCAGAAGTATATTTAATAGTGTTATTAATAGATGAGAGACCTGAAGAAGTTACAGATATGAAACGTTCTATAAAAGGTGATATTATATATTCAACCTTTGATGAATTACCAGAACATCATATAAAAGTAGCTGAAATGGTACTAGAAAGAGCCAAGAGATTAACAGAACAAAATAAAGATGTAGTTATATTGTTAGATAGTATAACAAGGCTAGCAAGAGCTTACAATTTAACAATTCCATCATCAGGAAAAACTTTATCTGGAGGTTTTGACCCAAATGCTTTACATAAACCAAAGAGCTTTTTTGGTGCTGCGAGAAATATAGAGAATGGTGGAAGCCTTACTATTCTTGCAACAGCTTTAATAGAAACAGGGAGCCGAATGGATGATGTTATATTTGAGGAATTTAAAGGAACAGGAAACATGGAAGTTCACTTAGATAGGAATTTATCTGAAAAAAGAATTTTCCCTGCAATAGATATAAATAAATCAGGTACACGTCGTGAAGAAAAACTATTATCACCACAAGAACTAGAAACTGTATTTGCATTAAGAAAAGCATTATCAAGTATGTCTGTATCTGAGGTTACTGAACAATTATTAAATCAAATGGTAGCTAGTAAAAATAATGCAGAATTTTTAAGACGTATGGAAGCGTTTTTAGCAAAATTTAAATAAATCTATTAAGAAAGCTATTACTATCATGTGCTATTTGATGAGAGTTCAATTCTTTTCTGATGGCAATAAGAGAACATCTATGTTGTTTGATAATAAAATGATGATAGAAAACGGTAAAGGAATAATTAGATTAAGCTTAAAGGAAAACTTTGCGCAAAATCAAAGTTTTGTGCAATAGAGTATAGAATCAAAAATAGAACCATGCAATATGGTTCTATCTTCGTAAATATTGCTATTCCTTTATATTAGCTACTCTCAAGCTTATTTTGAAACAACAAACTATATTCATTATTAATAAAAACTCCTTAAAATCGATTCTGGAGCTTCATTTATTTTTAGTTATACCAGGTTTTATTATTATCATATATTTATATTATTACTTATATAATTTTTCATAAGTATTTTTAATAATTTTTTCTAAAATTTGCAAAATCCTTATATTTCAATAATTACACCATTTTTATAGACAACAAACTATATGTCTAATTTTTAAAAACGGCTTAAAATCGATTCTCGTGCTTCGTTTTTTTAGCCATTTTTCAGCACTTTTAATAAATGCCTAAAAATAAGCATTTTAACTAAATTCATATTACAAATATGACATTTTATTAAATATATTCTAATTTTTAATATATAAAACTTGTTGGATATATTATAAAAATGCCTTAAAATTGATTTTAAAGCTTCATAATATGAAATTATATTATAGAATTAGTAATCTAAATTTATATAATTATTATATAAAATTTTATGAATCATTTATAAATATAAAGTTATAATAAAAATTTTTATTTACAAACAGTTGGGACAAATGTTCGTTTTTTGAAATTAGATTTTACAAATTAAACTTTGCGCAAAATGAAATGAAAAAATTAATTACATGACTTCTTTTATAAAAATATTGAAATATTGTTTGATTTTTTGTTTCAGGATATATCTTTTCAAATTCATTTAACATATTATTAACTTTTTCTGGTCTATTTCCCAAACTATATCCAAACATCCAATCTAGACTTAATAATTCAATATTTTCTGTATCACGTATTTTACGAGCTAATGTTGTTTTTCCAGAACCCATCATTCCTGTTATATTAATAATTTTATCATCAGTCAAAGTAATCTCAATATTTTCTTTGTCCTTAAAGATTCCTACTTTCATATTAATCTCCTTCAATTTATTTATCCGATAATAGTCTTATCAATCTAGTATTTTTGTATATTTTTTCTCTACCTATTTTTTCAGATTCTAGAAGACCTATTTTTTCTAATTTATTTAAATATGAAGTTGCAGTAATTCTTGTAACATCACATGTTTTTTCTATATATGATATCTTTGTATAAACTTCATAGAATAAACTTTCTAATAGTTCTTTTGAATAGATTTTTGGTAGTTTACTTCCAAATTCTTCTTTATAATGTTTAATTTCAGATTGAATCTTTTCAATTAGTTCTATTGTTTCTTTAGAAGTAATTTCAATACCTTTTAAAATATATAGAATCCAATCTTCAAAATTATTATTATCTCTAACTTCATTAAATAATTTGTAATATTCTTGTTTAGTTTTATTTATATATTTACTTAAATACAAAATTGGACTGTCTATTAGTTTATTTAATACAAGATACAGAATATTTAGTATTCTTCCTGTTCTTCCATTTCCATCATAAAAAGGGTGAATGCTTTCAAATTGATAATGTATTAAACAAACCTTTATTAATGGATCTATATTATCTTCATTATCATTAATAAAATCTTCTAAGTTCTTTAGGTATTTTCTTATTTCTTGTTCATTTTGAGGTGGTGTATATATTGTTTCTCCCGTAATAGAATTTTTTAATTCAGTTCCTGGTAATTTTCTAATTCCAGCATTATTATGTTCAATAGTTCCTTGAATTTTAATAATAGTATTTGTATTAATAAAATTATCTTTTTTTATTTGTTCATATCCAATCCAAATAGCATTTCTATAATCTACAACTTCTTTCGCATTTTCTTCTTTATAACCACTTTCAGTCAATACTTTATATATATCATCATGAGTTGTAACAATATTCTCAATAGCACTACTATCTTTTGCTTCATTTATTGTTACTGCATTTATTAGAATGTGCATATTAGGTATTGTATTTGCATAACCTTTTAATTCTGCTAAAGCTCTTGATGATAAAGTTAATTGTTCTAAAATTTTATTTGTTTTTAAATTAATATTTTTATATGGTAACATTTCTAAATTCATATTTTTTCCTCCATATATATAAAATATCACATTTTTTATACATTTTCAATAAATATGTATAAAAAGTCAAAAAAATTATACATGTTTTTAAAATATGTATAATTTTTGGTGTCTATTATGAAACTTTTGTGCAAAAAGGAATAGGATCAAAATATCCAACCATGATATATAGTCCAATCTCCAAAATCTTTCTATTCCTTTGATATAGCTACTCTCAGCTCATTATTCCTACAACAAACTATATTACTTTTTAATAAAAATGTCTTAAAATCGATTTTGATGCTTTATAATATGAAATTATATTATGAATTGATAATCTAAATTTATATAATGATTGTACAAAAATTTTATAAATTTATAACACAAATAATTATTTACAAACATTTATAACAAATGTTCGTTTTTTAAAAATTCTTTCATTTTAACCTCCTTTTAAGTAGCACAATATGCTAAAGCATTAGCCATTTTAAATTGAGCAAGTGGATGTCCTTGCATTGCATTCATAACTTCTGTATCATGTAAGTGTGTATAGATTTCAGTAGTATCAATTTTAACATGACCTAGCAATTCTTGTATAGTTTTAATATCTGTGCCATTTCTATATAGTAATCATAACTTTTTACTCCTTTACTAATTCATATACTGTGTCTACGCTATCGCAAACATTTTGTGAGTGTGTAACAATTATGATACATTTATTTTCTTCTTTTGCAAGCCTTCTGAATATTTTTAAAATCTCATTTTCTGTATCTTTATCTAAATTTCCTGTTGGTTCATCTGCAATAATTATTTTTGGATCATACGATAAACTCCTTGCAATAGCAATTCTTTGTTGTTCTCCTCCAGATAACTTTAGTATTTTTCTTTTGCTATGTTCTTCAGAAAGACCTACACTTTTCATAAGTTCTAGTGCTTTTTTCTTTTTATCTTTTCTTTTTACTTTGCTTACATCCATTGATAATATAATATTTTCTATTGCTGTTAATCTTGGCAATAAGTTATAACTTTGAAATACAATTCCTATATCTGTATTTCTATATTTATCTAAATTCATCTTTTTTAAGTCTTTTTTATCATACAATACTTTTCCCTCTGTGCATTTTTCAAGACCTGTTATAAGTGATAATAATGTTGTTTTTCCACTACCACTTTTTCCTTTGATGGCATACATTTTACCTTGTTCAAATTCATAATTTATATCTTTAAACACATACGAATCTTTTGGTGCATCTTTATACCTATATCCTACATTTTCTAATTTTAATATTCCCATACTTTAAGACCTCTCTTTCAATATAGTAAGTGGACTAAACCTTTGAATACTAATCATTGAAGCTAAACTACTAATCAATGTTAAAAGTATTCCTATTCCAAGCAACTCTATTACGACATTAATATCTACAACTGCATCAATTGTACTAATTTCTTCTACTTGTTTGTTACCATTAAACCTCATATCCATTGGACCTTTTCCAAAATTATTTGAAATTTCTTGTTCTTGGTTATGTGTATCTTCTATTTCATTTTGTAATAGCATATTTCCTATTGGTTTTGATAAATAACTTCCACAAGTTGCACCAATAATTAGCATAATGATACTTACTATCAGCAATTCTAAAACAAATTGCATAGTTAATTTGAATTTACTTACTCCTATTGTTCTAAATACACCTATTTCATATTTTCTTTCTCTAATGTTTATCATATTTATTACAAATAGAACTATTGAAGATATGATTAGTGTAATAATCAAAAATGTTGTAGCAAAAGTTTTTACATTTTCAATAGATTTCGTAGCAGTTTCTAATTCTTCTAAATTTGTGTTTATTGTGTAATATTCATTTAATCCTTTTTGTTTTACTTCTTCTATAAATGAATCTACAACATCTTTACTTTGAATTATAAATGATGGTGTTATATTAGTTGTAAGAGTGCTGTCATCTTGTACTAATAAATCAATTACTCCATTTCCAGTTATAATTTTATTTGCAGATGGTGAATACATATTTTTTGTATCATCTGTATTTGAATTATCAGTATAAATTCCTGTTACTGTAAATTCATAAGTTTTCTCGTTATTGTTAGGATTTTTAAATGTTATTTTACTTCCAACAGTTATTTCATTTAATGTTGCAAGTTCTGAACTGATTACACACTCATAACTGTTAAAGTCAATTATCATTTCTCCTTCGGTTATTTTATATGTTCCACTTACAAAATCATTCATTGCCTCATAAGAAGAATATCCATCTATTTCAAAATCTCCTGTTAAATTTCTTGAACTTTGGAATACTTCTTTTGATTTCGTTATTACAGTAGTTGTATTATTATTTATTGTAGTATGCCTTTCTCCACCACCATTTTCTCCTCCTGGTCCTTTTCCCATTCCACTATTTCCACCTGTTGTTTTGCTTGTTGTACTTGTAGTTGTTTGTATATCTTCTACTTCATATTCAAATGAATCTGTCGCTTTTGTTAGAGTATCACTATTTAAAGATGTTGCATATAGATAATAAAATCCTTTTAAATATTCACTATTTCCGTAGTTTTTTACATCATCAATCGTAAATGTTTCTATGTTATTAAATGTTTCTATGTTTTCTTTTTTGGCATCCTCTCCACCTTTAAAATTTGCTGACATTCCTTTTCTGTCAAATGAGATGTTAGCAATAATATCATGTGATTCTTCATAGTTTTTTACAAGTCTATTTGCTGTATTTCTTATTGCCAAAGTTATAGTAGAACTAGCTGCAATTACCAATATAATAATTCCTATTAAAATGTTTCTCCCCTTATTTCTAATAATTGAAATTAAACTATTTTTTAAAATATACATTTTCAATATCCTTCCTTTCCCACAAAATGCCAATTATTTTTCAATTTTTATCTCCTAATCTATTCATAATATATAACATTAAGATTGAAGAATTATTGAAAAAAATAAAAAGTATTAACTTTTTTATTTTTGTTAATACTTCTATTTATTAATTGGGAATTGTTACTTTAAAGACTGTAAAATTGTCTTTATAAAACACTTCTATTTTTCCGTTATATTTTTCTATGGTAAATTTGCTAATTGCTAAACCTAAACCATAGCTTTTCTCATTTCTATTTCTTGATTTATCAATACGATAAAATCTTTCGAATATTTTTTCTCTTTCTTCCTCTGGTATTGGAGCTCCCATGTTTTTTACTTCTAATATAATTTCATTTTTCTCTTTTTTAAGTTCAATTACTACTTCTTTTTGTGTTTCAGTATGCTTAATAGCATTATCTGTCAAAGTAGATACAATATGTTCTATATCTTCTTTATTTCCATTCATCGTGATGTTTTCGCTAATTTTACTTTTTATGATTACTTGTTTTTCATAAGCCATACTTTCAAACATAGAAAGTATAATTTCTACTTCTTTTGAAAGATTTAATTGTTTGTATTCTTTTAAATTATCTAAATTTTCTATTTTGGCAAGTAGCAATAATTCATTAATTAGTTTATTCATACTGTCTGCTTCATTTTGAATATAATTAATCCATTTATTTTTGCCTATTTTATTTTCTAATACATCGCTATTGGCTTCTATTACTGCAAGTGGTGTTTTTAGTTCGTGTGAAGCATCTGATATAAATTGTTTTTGTTTTTCAAATGTTTCTTCTACTGGTTTTACAATCATTTTAGATACTTTCTTTGCTAATTTATAAATTGCAAGAAGAGAAGCGATAGATATAATGACAGAAACTATAAATATTGTTTTTATATGAAATATAGTATCTTCATTCTCCACAAAAGTAATTCTTACTGTATTTGGATTTATTTTTCTAACTTTATAGATATATTTTCCTATCATTCCTTTTTCGGTATTTTTCTTTGCTATTTTTAGAGCATACTCATTTATTGTTTTGTCATTTGAAGGAGCTGAACTTTGAACAATGATAGAATTTTGTATTAAAAAATTATATACACCATCAATAGTATTTTCTGGTTTTATCTTGTAATCTTCTATTCTACCATCTGGATTTTTCTTTGCTTCTTCACCCATGAATCTATCCATTATAAAATTAGTTGTATTAATAGTATTATTATAATTTAAAATAGCAAATAATGTAATTGTTCCTAATATTATAATAGATAATGACACCATAATTAATAGAAATATTCTCTGTTCTAATTTTTTAATCATTTTCTTCCTCCAATTTATATCCTATTCCTCGTACTGCCTTTATTTTTACTTTTGATTTTAATAATTTCAATTTTTTTCTTAAAAATGATACATAAACCTCCACATTATTATATTCTGCTTCACTATTATATCCCCATATTTTATTTGCTAGTATTTCTCTATTAACTATTTGATTTTTATTTAATAATAATGTTTCTAGTAAATCTAATTCTTTTCCATTAATAGAAATTTCAGCATCATTAACACTCATCTTTCCAATACCTAAATCTAGTCTTAAACCACTATATTCTAATATATTTGTATCTTCTATATTGGTTTTTCTTTTTAATATAACTTTTACCCTAGCAACTAATTCTCTCATATGAAATGGTTTTGTAATGTAGTCATCAGCACCATTTTCTAGTCCATTTAATTTGTCAGACATTTCTGATTTTGCTGTAAGCATTATAACTGGAGTACCGATTTTTTCTCTCTTTAAATTTTCTAGTATTTCAAATCCATCTTTTTTTGGTAGCATTACATCTAGCAAAATCAAGTCATAAATATTGGTTAAAGCCTCATTTTCTCCATCTTCTCCATTTGTTATTATAGTAACTTGAAATTTTTCTTTTTGCAAGGTTTCTGCTATAGCATCTGCTAGACTATATTCATCTTCAATTATTAAAATTTTCATATAACCACCTTTTATATTGTATAGGTTAAACATTGAAGTTTTATTGAATTTCATATTTTTTTAACGTTTTATAACGAATAAATAATAGCAAAAAATCAGATAATTTTCAATAAAACTTCTCTTTATCTCAGATGAATTTCCTGTAAAATTAACTTTATATCTTGACTTTTATTTTTGTTTTGTGTATCATATATATGTATTATCAAAAGATAACCTAAAAGTCATAAGTTTAGAAAATAAGTATAATATTTCTTTTTCAAATTGACTTTTTATTGTAAGAAAGGAATGATACTATTGATAAAAAGAATTATAAAAATATTATTTATTGTTTTTGCTGTATCATTAACATTTAATTGTATTTCTACTGTACATGCATCAGGTGTTAATATGGATTTGTCTAATGATACTACTACATACGGAAATTCAAATAATGCCCCTACTCCTACTAATATAACTAATAATTCATCTTCAGCAGTTGTTTCTAATAATTCTGAAAGTGCCTTAGATACTTTAACAGTATCTGATATGATAAATATTGTATTATGTGCTATTGGAATTATATTAATTCTACTTGGAATTGCAATTATAATACGTCAAAAATCAGCATAAGAAAAGTGGCTTCTCCACCTTTTCTTTTGCCAATTTAAGTTTCTGAATATAAATGAGGAAATCTTAAAGGCATTAGCAATTATAGCCTTTTATATAAGATAATTTTTTTATGCTTTTATCATTTCAATTATTGATTTTGAATCTAGTTTAAAATAACTTACTAATTCTTTTGCAGATGCAGATGTTCCAAATGTATCATTTACTCCCATTCTTATAACTTTTGTTGGATATTCTTCTAATAGAACCTCACAAACAGCAGTTCCTAATCCACCTATTATACTGTGATCTTCTATTGTTATTATCTTTTTTGTTTCTTTTGCACATTTTACAATTAGTTCTTTATCTATTGGTTTTATTGTATGAATATCTACTACTCTTATATTTATTCCCTCTTTTTGTAGTTGCTCCTGCGCTAGCAAGGCTTCTGATACACAAATACCTGTTGCAATTACAGTTGCATCTGTTCCATCTCCTATTTGTATCCCTTTTCCAAACTCAAATTTTTGACTTTCGTCATATATTACTGGTGTTGCATATCTTGCTAATCTTAAATATGCAGGACCTTCTATTTTTCCAATTTCTTCTACTGCCCATCTTGTTTGAGTGTCATCTGAAACACTCATAACTCTCATGTTTGGTAGTCCTCTCATTAGGTTTATATCTTCTAGCATTTGATGTGTTGCTCCATCTTCTCCTACTGTAACGCCTGCATGTGTTGCACATATTTTAACATTTAACTTTGGATAACATATACTGTTTCTTATTTGGTCATATGCTCTTCCTGTTGCAAATATAGCAAAAGTACTAGCATATGGTGTTAATCCACTTGCTGCTAGTCCAGCTGCTGTAGATAACATATCTTGTTCTGATATTCCCATTTCAAAAAATCTATCTGGAAATTTTTTTGCAAATATACATGTCTTTGTAGCTTCTGATAAATCTGCATCTAATACTACTATATTTTCATTTTTTTCTCCAAGTTCAGCTAATACTTCTCCATAGCTTTGTCTTGTGGCTATTTTTTTCTCTATATTCATTTTAAATCTTTCCTTTCTTGCCTAAAATGGTATTTATTTATATTTTTAACTATTCCTTTGAAGATCGGGCAATTAATAATCGCCCCTACAATCGCTAGATTAATTTATTTTAAGAATATTAAATTTCAAATTCACTAATTGCTTGTTTATATTGTTCTTCATTTGGAGCCTTTCCATGCCATCCAACTTGATTTTCCATGTAAGATACCCCTTTACCTTTTATTGTTTTTGCTATAATCGCTGTTGGCATATCTTTAACCATTTTGGCTGTTTGAAATGCATTTATTAATTCTTCTATTTTGTTTCCATCTACTTCTATTACATAAAATCCAAAACTTTCAAATTTTTTACTTATTGGATATGGACTTTTTACATCACTTATTGTTCCATCTATTTGTAAATTATTATTGTCTACAATAACACATAAATTGTCTAATTTATGTTTTGCTGATGTCATTGCTGCTTCCCATACTTGACCTTCTTGTATCTCTCCATCTCCTAACAAACAATACACTCTTATTCCATTACTTTTTAATTTGGACGCTATTGCCATTCCATTTGCAACAGATAATCCCTGACCTAGTGAACCTGTAGTCATATCAACCCCTGACACTTTATTCATATCAGGATGTCCTTGTAATTTGCTTCCTAGATGTCTTAAAGTTTTTAATTCCTCCTTAGAAAAATAACCTCTATTTGCAAGTGTACTATATAAAGCAGGAGCAGCATGTCCTTTTGATAATACAAATCTGTCCCTTGCTTCATCTTTTGGTTTTTCTGGATTTATGTTCATTTGATTAAAGTATAATACAGTTAAAATATCAGAACATGAAAGCGAACCTCCGGGATGACCAGATTTTGCATTATAAACTCCTTCAATAATTCCCCTTTTTATTTCTCTTGAAATATTTTTTAGTTCTTCTATATCTGTAATTTTCATTTTATCAATCCTTTCATTTTAATTTTATGTATAAATGATTTGTAGTATTGGTCGTGTATTAATATAAAATTGTCACATATCATTACAGACGTGCAATGCACGCCCATACGTTTTTTTATAAGTGAATATTGGCTAAACTAGAATTGAATATAATATTACTATTATTCCAAGAATAACTCTATAAATAGCAAATCCTTTGAAGCTTCCCTTTTTTAAATAATCTAATAAGAATTTTATTACTAATATTCCTGATAAGAAACTGAATAAAACTCCCATAAAAAATTCTAGTGTAAATTCAAAATCAGTAATACTTACTAAAACTGCTGCTAAAATTATTGGTGTTGATAATAAAAATGAATATCTTGCTGCACTTTCTCTGTCTATTTTAAGTGCTCTTGCAACAGTCATTGTTATGCCTGACCTTGATGTACCTGGAAAAGCTGCAGCTATAGCTTGTGATATTCCTATTAAAAATGATTGCTTAAATGTGATGTTCTCAAGTTTTGTTTCTGATGATGATTTTTTATCTACTACATATAATACTATACCTAGCACTATTAAAGCTATTGCTATTAATATCATTTCTATTCCGAATTTATCACATATTAAGTCTGAAACTTTATCTAATATTAAACTTAAAATTCCAGCTGGTATTGTTACTGCAACTATGTACCAAAATAATTTTCCTTCTGTTGATTTTTTCTTTTTAAATGCTTGCTCATATCCTCCTTTTATTAATAGTAGCCAGTCTTTTAAGAAAAATATTGTTATTGCAAATAATGTTCCTAAGTGTAAAGCTATATCAAAGCTTTCTGGCATCTCCCAATTAAAAAACCATGGTAATAGTTTTAAGTGTGCTGAACTTGAAATTGGTAAAAGTTCTGTTAATCCTTGTACTATTCCTAAAATAATTGATTGTAAAATTGTCATTTTTTTCATTCCTTCCTTTGATTAATATTTTGTTTATTTATAATTTATTGCCTATTCAATGGGCAGACACAGAACCTGCCCCTACAATGTAAAGTTTTCACGCTTAACGAGTGGCAATAATTTCATTTTTATTTTTCTCTTTCTCCTATATCTTTGTCTTGTTCTTCTTTTTGTTTTTCCTTTCTTGCCACTCTTGTTTTCGCCATGTTCAACATATCTACCACGTTATAGGTCTTTTCCAGATGTTCTTTTGCTTTTTGTTCTTTTGGTGTTAAACTTTTTTCTTTTTTTTCTATGTCTTCTTCGTCTATTATTGGTATGTTGAATTTACTTAGTATTGGTATAAACATTGTTTCATTTGTTGCTACTTTTATATAGTTGTTGTCTAGTTGAATTGCTAGGTTTACAAATTTGACTGCATTGTCATAGTCTCCTCTTAACATGTATATTTTTCCTAAATTATAATATGCATCTGCTTCAAGTTCGTTGTCTTCTAAGGATCTTGTAAAGTATTGTTCTGCCTCGTCTAAATCGTTTGAGAATAGATTAATTTGTGCAATGTTATAATATGCTTTATATAATAAACTATTTATTATTGCTGCTTCTTCATAACATATTTTGGCATTCTGAAAGTCGTTTAACATTGTATATGCAATTCCCATACTATATAGTATATCATAATTATTGGGCGAGTATTTTAGTCCATTTGAATATACATTTAATGCCTCTTTATATTGTTCTAAGTCACAACATATATCTCCTAATAACATCGTTGCTTTTAGATATTCTGGTTTTTTTGATAGTAAATTTTGTAACATTACTTTTGCATCTTCTTTTTTGTCTAATTCATTTAATAAAAATGATATTTTATAATAAGAATCATAATCTTTTTTATTTAAGTCAACCGCTACTACATATTCATCTATTGCTTTTCTCATCCCTCCTTCTTTTTCATAAACTTCTGCTAAAAGTTTATGTGCATTATAGCTTTTGGGATATTTACTTATTAATTCTAGCAAAACTTTTTTTGCAAACTTCGTATTGTTAAATTTTAAAGCAATTTTAACAAGCAATAACTTTAATCTTTCTGCTATATTTTGTCCTTTCATCTCCATTGTAATAATTATAAAAGGTATTATTATAGAAATTAAATATATCAATATTTTTAAAAACATATTAAAAGTCGATTTTGATATTATTTCTATAAAGTTTAATGCAATTCCTATTGCTTGCATTAATAATACTACTATATATACTGTATCACTCTTTTTTATCATTTTGAAAAACATAATTATAAACAGATAGAATGCAATTATGCTAAATATAATTTTTTCAGCTATTATCATATTTACCATTCCTTTCCACTTACTCTTGTATTTTATAACATTTATAAAAAAAAGTCCATGCTATTTTCTAAAATGCTGTCATATATCTTTTAAATCTTTCATAGATATTGTAAAAATGGAGTTTAAAAGGAGTTTTCTATGTTTATATGTAATTTCAAAATTAATTCTAATTTTATATTAAAATTATTTATTACTGTTTTGTTGATTATTGTATTATCTATTATTGGTATTTCCATTTTAAAACTTTTTAATGGTTCTCCTGATAATCCAAGTAATTCTAATGTATATAATTTAACCCCTAGTAATTATACTAATGTATTGAAAGCTGTACATAATAATATTGATAATTATGTTGGTCAACAAATATGTTTTTCTGGTTATGTATATAGAGTTTATGATTTTGATGATACTCAATTTGTTTTGGCAAGAGATATGATTATTAGTTCTGATTTTCAGACTTTGGTTGTAGGATTTTTATGTCATTGCGATACAGCTTCATCATATTCAAATGGATGTTGGGTTAATATAACTCGGAACTGTAACAAAAGGTGATTATCATGGAGAAATTCCAGTAATTGAGATTGAAAGTATTGAGGAAATTCAAAAACCTAAAGAGGAATATGTTTATCCTCCAGATGAAACATATGTTACAACATCTACTATATTATGATCTAAAAAAATGGTCACAGTGCACTGTGACCATTTTTTGCTATGGCATGATTATATATTATATTAAAATCTAATCTTCTATTATCGGATGTCCAAAGGGTACCCCCTACTTAGCTAGCACATTTTCTTTGATGAACAATATTTTACTTTTCTAATCTCTAACTTCTAATTTCTAGATTACTATATATGCATTATTAAAACTGCAACATTGAAAAATACTAGTACTGAACATGTATCAACTATTGTAGTTATTAGTGGTGCTGCCATTATTGCTGGATCTAATTTTAATTTTTTTGCTAATATTGGCAAAATACAGCCTAAGGATTTTGCAATCATTGCTGTTATTACTAATGTAATTCCTACAACAAATGCTAACTGTAAATTTTGATATTGTACCATTATTCTAGCTCCATTTACAACTGCTAATATTATTCCAACTATTAAAGATACTCTTATCTCTTTCCACCATACTTTGAAAAAGTCTTTTATTCTAATTTCGTCTGTTGCTAGTCCACGAATTATTAATGTTGAGCTTTGAGAACCACAGTTTCCTCCTGTACCCATTATCATTGGTATAAATGCTACTAATAATGGTATAGTTGCAAATGCTTCTTCATATTGTGTAATAATTGAACCTGTTACTATTGAGGATAACATTAAAAATAATAACCAAACTATTCTATTTTTTGAATGTGTAAATATACTTGTTTTAAAATAACTATCTTCTGTTGGCTGCATAGCTGCCATTATTTCAAAGTCTTCTGCTACTGCATCTTGCATAACATCAATCGCATCATCAATAGTTATAATTCCTACTAATCTTTCTTCTTTATCAACTACTGGTAATGCTATAAAATTATACTTATCAAACATTTTTGCAACTTCTTCTTTATTCATAACTGTAGTTACTTTAAAAGTGTTTGTATCCATAATATCTTTTATTAGCTCATCCCTTTCTGCTACTAATAAATCTTTAAGCTCAACTGTTCCCAGTAGTTTCCTTTTTGCATCTGTTACATAACAATTATATACGGTCTCTTTTTTTAATCCTATTTTTTTTATTCTATCAAAGGCTTCTTGTACTGTCATATTTTCTTTAAGGTCTACAAATTCGACCGTCATTATGCTTCCAGCACTATCATCTGGATATTTAAGCAATTCATTTATTATTTTTCTGTTTTCTGAGTTTATATTTTTCAAAATACGTTTTACTACATTAGCAGGCATTTCTTCTATTAAGTCTGTTGCATCGTCCATAAATAATTGGTCTATTATGTTTTGTAATTCTTTATCTGTTATCGAGTTTATCAAAGCTTCTTGTACATCTGAATCTAGTTCTGCAAATACTTCTGCTGCTCTCTCTTTTGATAGCAATCTATATATTACAATAATTTGTTCTTTATCTAATTCTTCAAATAAAGCAGGGAAATCGGCACAGTTTATACATTCTAATTTCTCATGTAGTTTATTCATTTTTTTATTTTCTATTAATTCTTTTATTTCATTAATATTTTCCTCCATTTATTACCATCTCCCTCTTTGTTACAAATATTTATTTATATATAATCTGGTCTAATAAAGTAAATACTATAAATAATACTAGATTTACAATTACAATCATTGCTCCAGTACTAATATTATATATATATGAAAGATAAATCCCTGTAAAGAATGAAAATATACTAATTACACCAGATGAAATTACTACTTTTTTAAATGTTTTAAATAATCTCATAGAGGTTAATGCTGGAAATATAATTATACTACTTATAAGCATAGTTCCCATCATTCTCATTCCTACTACTATTATCACTGCTGTTAATAGTGCTATTATATTTGTATACCATTTTACATTTAATCCACTTGCTTTTGCAAAATTTTCATCAAATGTTACTGCAAATAATTTTCTATAATATATTAAAAATAATATTCCAACAATGATACTAGCAATTACGCTTAATATTACATCACTTTCGCTCATTGCTAGTATGCTTCCAAACATATAATTCCATACATCAGTGTTTATACCAGTAGTTGCAGATGTTACTGCAACTCCTATTGCTAAACTACTACTAGCAATAATTCCAATAGCACTATCACTTTGAATTTTACTATTATTTCCTATTTTAAGTAGTAATATTGCTGCAATTATTACTACTGGTATTGATACGAATAATGGGCTCCAACCTATGGCTAATGCTACTGCTAAAATACCAAATCCTACATGAGATAATCCATCACCTATCATTGCATATCTTTTTAATACTAAACTAACACCTAAAAGAGCTGCACATAAACTCACTAATGTTCCAACTAAAATTGCTCTTTGAATGAATGTATATTGTAGCATTTCAATTATTGTATTTATCATCTAATTATCCCTTTCTATACTATTTTGTATCTCTCTGGTAATCCATCAAATGTTACTTTTCCTTTTTCTATCTCTATAAGTCTTGTTGCATATTGCACTGCTCTTTCTACATCATGTGATACCATAACTATCGTTAGATTTCTTTTTTTATTTAATGTTTTAAGTGTTGAGTATATCTTTCTTGCAATACTTGGATCTAAACCATTTGTCGGTTCATCTAACACTATTAGATTATTTGTAGCACACATAGCTCTTGCAATTAAAACTCTTTGTTGTTGACCTCCAGACAAATCTCTAAAGCATTTTTTTCTAATAGCATAAATATCTAATTCCTTCATAATTTCATTTGCTTTTTCTTTATCCTGTTTTGTATACCATATCTTCTTAATATTATTTGATATAGTTCCACTTAATACCACTTCTTCTATAGATGCTGGAAAATTTGCTTGTATTTCTGTTTTTTGTGGCAAATATCCTAACTTTTCTTTTAATGTAATTTTTCCTTCTGGTACTTTGTTAAGTCCAACTATACATTTAATTAAAGTACTTTTACCTGAACCGTTTTCACCAACTATACATAAAAAATCACCTTCATTTACAGAGAGGCTTACATTTTTTAAAGTATCTTCATCATCTCTAGATTCATACCTAAAAGTTAAATTTTTAATATCAATTAAATCCATATATTTTTCCTTTCAGCTTGCTATTTTGATACATTAAAATTATATAATATTTTTATGCAATTTGTCAATGGGTAATTCCAGGGGCACAGAGTAATTCCCTCAGTAATTTCAAGGTGATTTTAAACTAAAAATAATCGAAGTAACATTATTTAATGTTTTCTTCGATTATTTTTATTACTTTTTGTATAGTTTCTTCTTGATTGGTGTTGTCAATCACATAATCATATTGTCCAATTTTAGATTCCTCATATTCAAATCTACCTAACCTTAATTCTATCTCTTCTTCACTTGGCTTGTCTTCTCTTGCTTCTAGTCTTTTTCTTAGTTCCTCTTTTGGAACTCTTAAAAATATTGTTATGATTTTGATTGTTTCACCTAATTGTTTAACTAAGTTTTCTGTTCCATTTACATCTACATCTCTTATAGCTACTTTTCCATTTGCTATTTTTTCTTGCAATGGTTTTTTTGCAACTCCATAGTATTTATTATGGTGTATATCATATTCATATAGTTCTCCATTTGCTATCATTTCTTTAAATTTTTCTTCGGTAACAAAAATATATGTTGTTCCAGGAATATCTCCCTCTCTCATAGATCTACTTGTAACTGTTGGGAAAGTATCTACATAGTTTAGTCTTTTTACTACTTCCTTTTTTACAGTATCTTTTCCTGCTCCTGCTACTCCTGATAATATTACTAACATTTTGGACCTACCTTACCTTCTGCTATTTCTACTGCTGCTAATGTTACATTTGAATCTTCAATTTTATTTGTTAAAGGTGTTTCGCCTTTTGATAATTGTCTCGCTCTTTTAGCTGTTACTATTACTAGCCCAAATCTATTGTCTACTTTTTTTAATAGTTCTGTAACAGTTGGTTTTACCATCATTTTTAATCACTCCTTCGTAAGATTTGCTTCGCAATATTTTTACTATTTCATTAATATTTAACTAAAGCCAGTAAAATTTACTTTGTAAATTTTCCAGGTTTTTGCGTTAAATATATATATAATATGAAATATGTAAGATTTGCTTCGCATCTTTCATATTTTATATTATAATATATATTTAACTATTTTGCAACTATAGCTTTTATATCATTTTGACTTTTGTAGTATTTTTTCTTTGAGTTTCTTATTATTAATATACCTTTTGATATATAATATATTCCACTTATTATCATTCCGCTAATTGTTATTTTATTGAAGTTCCCATAGTATAATGAATATCCAGATATTAGGTATAATGTATAAAATGATAATATTAATATTTCTATGCTATGTAAAATTATTTCATTTTTATTAGTTTTATAGGATATTTCAAATATAACTATTGTTCCTAATATTAATATTACACTACATATTTTTAAGATCGTAATAAAATTTTCCGTCTCTATATTTTGTTCCCCTAGTTGTAAAAAAAATAGATATATTAATATTATTAACAATATTATAATATTAATTATACTTTTTTTTAGTATTTTTTTCTTTTCAGAATTGGGTAATTTTTTTTTGCTTTTTATTTCTTCTTCGAGTTTTGCTAATTTGCTATTTATTTCGTTTTCCTTTTTCAACCTTTTTCCTCCGATTATAAATTAAGGTGCTAGGGCAGATTAAAAAATCTACCCTATATATACTCCTTTAATATATCATTATGCACGTGGATGTGCTTTTTTGTAAATATTTTGAAGACTTTCATCCTGAAATTGCATATAAACCTGTGTAGATGATATATCTGAGTGTCCTAACATCAATTGTATAGATTTTAGGTCTGCCCCATTTTGCAATAAATGCGTTGCAAATGAATGTCTTAAAACGTGTGGTGTAATATCTTTTGTTATATGTGCTTGTTCTTTATAGTATTTTATTATCTTCCAAAAACCTTGTCTTGTTAATCTCTGTCCATTAGTATTAACAAATAATGCTTTAACACTATCATCTTTTATAATTATTGGTCTTGCATTTTCAACATAATCTTTTAAAGCTTCCTTTGATAATTTTCCTAAAGGTATATTTCTTTGTTTTTCTCCAGTTTTACACATTACAAGACCTTCCTCAAAGTTAATGTCACCTAAATCTAATGATATTATTTCTGTAACTTTCATTCCAGTAGCATAAGCAAATTCTAACATAGCTTTGTCTCTAATTCCTTTTAAGTCAATGCTTTTTGGTTGTTCCAATAATAGTTCTACTTCTTGTGCAGATAATACTGTTGGAACCCTTTTATCAATCTTGGGAGATTGTATTCCTTCTGTTGGGTCTCTTTTTATTTTCTTATTTCTTAATAAGTATTGATAAAATGCTCTTATTGATGCAAGACTTCTTGATATTGTTGAACTTTTCTTTCCAAGACTTTTCATATAATCTAAATATTTTAATATTTGTTCATCATCAACTTTCACATAATTTATTCGATTTATTTCAACATATTTTTGATATTGTGCTATGTCTCTTTTGTATGATTGTAATGTATTATCTGAAGCTTTTTTATCATTTTGTATGAATTCTAAAAAATTGCTTATTTGTTTTTCCATACTTAATTTCATTCCTTCCTAATGCATACATAATGGTAAAAATTTTTTCACCATTAACATTCCTTATTTATTACTTGTCATAATCATATATGTTATATCAAATAAAATTTAAATTGTAAATAGTTTTATAGAAATTTTACATAAAAACTATGAAATTCTGTTACTATGTAAATTTTGTTTATTAATGAATAAATAAATGATTTGAGTATAAAGCAAAGAGAATAATTATATAAACATAATTTTGAAAATATTAGTTGATATATATGTTTCAATAACTGATGCAATTACATTTATAATTCCAATAAATATTGCTATTACAGTATATCTTATAATCTCAACTTTTATATTTTCCCTCCTTCTATCTTTCATTATTGCTTTATATAATTTTATGCCACTAACTGCTAATATTAATATGCTTGGGATTAATATTATATTTTGTAGTAACATTGTTGATAATGTAAATTCTAACCCTTGTGTAACACCTAATGTTGCAATGACTGCTGATATAGTATATCCCATACAGAATCCCTTTATAGAAACTATTAAATATACTATTGGCATTCCAATTACGGTTAACCCTGATAGCCACAATAATATTGTAATTAATAAATTGTTAAACACTGATGTCTTTAACAATTTATTAGAATCAATATTACTTCCATTTTGTATATCTACTATAAATTCATTAACATAGCTTGATATTTCTTGTCTTTGACTTAAATCTGTCTTATTTATATACATTGTTCCTAATATAATGCCTATTAGAAATATTATTATCATCACAATGTATTCAGTAATATTATTTGTTATATGTCCAATTAGAATTTCACTTATTACACTTTTTCTATATATTCTTTTGTTAATCATATTTTTACTACATCCTTTCAAGTTTTATATTCCTAAAACATGTTTATGTAGTATTAGTTAATTTTATGATTTTTTATATCCTACAATTTAAATGTTATAAAGTGGAGATTACACATTACATACCTTTCCATATATACCTCCTCCTCCTGCTTGTAGTTCTAGCTTACCTTCTCTTGCTTGTATTATTTGATTTGCTGTTTTTTTACCTACTACTGCTTCTATATCATCACTTCCTATTTTGTGTAATATATTCATTTCTGTTCCAAATTGGGCTAAAAGTTTTTCTATTGTTTTTCCTCCAATACCTGGTATGAAGGTTAATGGGATTTGATATATATATGGTGGTCTGTAGTTTGGGCTTTTGCTCTGCTTTTTATCTTTTATCATTTCAATTCTGTCAAAAACTCCCATAGTTATATTTTTACTATCACATGTATCACATATTGTAACTGGAGCATTTCCTTCTATCGTTTTTTCGCAAATTTCACAATATGTTCTATGATATTTTCCAAGCATAGGATTAAGTCCATAATTACATGATATTTTTCTATTATCTTGATTTTTTAATGCCTTTAGTAATTCTTTAAAACTAATATCTTCAACTTGAAATTTATTATATTCTCTCGCAATCTTTGGCAGTGAATGTGCATCTGAGTTTGTTAAAAATGTACGTGTTTCTAATTCTGATATCTGATCTGCTAAATATGTATCTGAACTTAATCCTAATTCTATTGCAAATACATTGCTAAATTTTTCTTTAAATACTTTTTCCAGTCTGTCTGTACAATGTCCATAAAAACTTTTATGTGGTGTAAATGCATGTGCAGGTATTAATATTCCATTATACTTTTGCACTATATCAATTAATTCATATGCAGATATATCTGCTCTTTGCGAACTTAAAGTTATATTAGATATATGCTGTTTCATTTCTTCCGAAAAACTTTTTATATTATCTAAATAAGGAAAATAACATAAATTATGTGCACAGCCTTTTTTTCCATCTGCTCTCTCCTCTGATGTTTCTATCTCACTTCCTAAAATTATGCAAAGTTTATCTTTGTATATTATTCCTCCATCTTTTATTTCATATGCATCCCCAATTTTTAAAAATTCATCTATATCTTCTATGACATATGGTGATGCACAATCTATAATTCCTGCAATATTTATTCCTTTCCTTTCCACACACTCTTTTGCTATATTCTCAAAGTTTAGACTTCTTGCTGCTGTTATTTTAATTGGTTTATTATTTTTTGCTCTTCCTATATGAATATGTAAATCTGCAAATACTTCATACATCTTTTATTTCTTCCTTTCTTATTTTATGTTTAAAAGGCACGATATTTCGTGCCCTTTGTATTATTTATCTTTTGTTACTATTTTTCCTCTTAATTCAATTTCCTCAAAATTATATTTTCTTGATATTGCTCCTATTGATGTTTTTTCCTGATTTATATATGTAAATAATTTACTTATTCCTTTATTTACTTTTTGTATCTTCTGTATTTCATCATTATTATCTATTTCAGCTATTTGCATTATATCATAACCCCCTCTTCATTATAAATAAATTGCTTAAATTCATTTATATATTTGTTTTTTACGCCTTCTAAATTTTTATTTATTAGTAATTCCATAGCATGTTTCATACCATATGAAATTTTTTCTTCACCATTTAAAAGTAATGTTCCTAGGTTATCGACTAATTCTAAAATGTCACTTTCTGGTTCTCGTGGCTCTAATCCACTATATCTATTAACTCCTTCACAAATACGACAAAATCTTTCATCAAATCCAATATTTGACAAATACTCTGCTCCATCTTTTGCATAAAACTTCACTTTTTCTAAGTCTGTTGTCATCTTAGTCTTTTTACTTGCATATAATAAACATGCTGTTACAATTAGATTTTCATCAACATCAAGGTTCATTGTCTCTATAAATCTTCTTGCCAATTCGGCTTTACATATAACTGACTTATCAAAAAAAGTATTTGCTTTCTTATGTAAATAATAAGCTATCTCTATTTTTCTAAAATAGTTATTCTCATTTAGGATATACTCAGCAAAACTCTCCATCTTATCCTCCATTCATTTGTATCTATATATTATTTTATCATATTATATTTCATTTTCCATTTTTTTTCAATATTTAGCAAAAAATATCATCTTTCTGTAATGCTTTTGTAACAATATTGTAACATTTATAGATCTTTTATTGCATTACGCGCTAGTTCATCACATCTATTATTATATTCATTGGTACTATGCCCCTTAACTTTTATAAATTTCGCTTTATATTTTTTTACTAATAACTCTAATTCTTGCCATAATTCTTTATTTTTTACTTCTTCTTTTTGCGAATTTTTCCATCCATTTTTTTTCCATCCTTCTATCCAATGATTATTAAAGGCATTAACTACATATGCACTATCACTATAAATTTCAACTTCACATTGCATTTTTAGTGCTTTTAATCCTTCCAATACAGCTGTAATCTCCATTATATTATTTGTTGTATAATTTTCACCACCCGACAATTCTTTTTTGTAATCCTTATATATAAGTATTGTTCCCCATCCACCTGGACCTGGGTTACCTGAACATGCTCCATCTGTATAAATAATAACTTTCTCCATAGCTTTTCTCCTTTTTCCTATATATTTTATATCTTTTTTTTTTAACTTGTTTTTTTACTAATTATATGATATTATAACAATAATCTTTTTTAAAGTAAAGGAGGTTTAGGTTAATTGGAATCAATTTTAGGAATAATTGGAGAATATAATCCTTTCCACAATGGTCATTTATATCAATTACATAAATCTATTGAGCTAGTTAATTCCAAATGTACAGTTTTGATTTTGAGTGGAAATTATGTTCAAAGAGGCGACTGTGCATTAATTGATAAATGGAAAAGAACTGAAATGGCTTTAAAAAATGGAATTGACTTAGTAATTGAGTTACCAATTCTTTGTAGTATATCTAGTGCAGAAAGCTTTGCCTCTAGTGCAATTAAAGTTCTAAACTCTTTAAAAGTTGTTAATTACTTATCATTTGGAAGTGAATGTGGTAGTCTTGAAACGCTTACAGAGTTCGCAAATGTTCTGTCGAATGAACCTCCTGAGTTTAAAGCATTATTGCAACATGAATTATCAAAAGGAATATCTTTTCCAAAAGCTCGAGAAAATGCTTTACTTTTATACTTAAATGATATTCTTAAATATTCTAATATTTTAAACTGTCCAAATAACACCCTTGGACTTGAATATTTAATAGCTTTAAAAAATAGCAATTCTAAAATCAGACCTCTTACAATTAAAAGACAATTTGCTGAGTATAATTCTTTAGAAGCTATTAATGGCTTTGCTAGTGCAACTGCTATACGTGAAATGATTTATAATAATGATTATGATAATTTGTTTTCATCAATGCCTCAATCATCCTATGAAATATTGATGGAGGCTTTGCGTTCTGGTGAATTTGTATGCGGTTTACAAGATTTTGAAAAAGAAATTCTATTTTTATTAAGGTGTATGTCAAGAGAATCTATAGCTAATTTACCTTCTGTATCTGAAGGTTTAGAAAACTCCATTAAAGAAGCAGCCTCTACTTGTAACACTTTAGATGAATTAATCGAAAAAGTAAAGTCAAAAAGATTTACTAGAACTAGAATTCAAAGAATACTGCTTTATGCATTATTAGGTTATACAAAAGAGGATATGAATTTTGTACATGAAAATATTCCTTATATTCGTGTTTTAGGTTTCACTGAAACAGGTAAATCTCTTTTGTCTATTATATCAAAATCTAATAAAAAGTTAAAAATCATTACTTCAGTAAAACACTTTACTGATAGATGTAAAAATAAAAAAATTCTTAATTTATTACAAAAAGATATTAGGTCAACTGATATATATACTCTTGGTTATAGAAAGAATTCTCAGGCAAATTTGGATTATACAAAAAGACTAATAAGAATGTAAAATAAAAAATGAGGGTGTTCCCTCATTTTTTTATTTTACATCTATTATTTTTCCTAATGTAATTTTATTTTCATCTTTTCTATGACCTGCTACAACTAATCTGTCACCTGTTTCTAAGATTCCACTTGCTTTTAATTGTTCAATAGCAGCATCTACTGTTTTACATCCACATTCTTTTGATTCCATATAAACTGGTAATACATCTCCATATACAGACATTTTATGATATGCCTTTTTATCGTCTGTGACTGCTATTATTGGGCATATTGGTGATAATCCACCTATCATTCTTGCTTCTTCTCCATCTTTTGTACATACTATAATTGCGTCTGCATCTATATTTGCTGCTGTAACACATGTTGTATATCCTAGTGTTTTTGTTTCATCTGCTGTTTCTGGATTATATCTGTTTTCATAAAATCTCTTTTCATAGTTTACATTAGCTTCTGTCTCTTCAGATATTTTAACCATTGTATCAACACAAAGTGCTGGGTGTGCTCCCATTGCTGATTCTCCTGATAGCATTATTGCACTTGTTCTATCATATACTGCATTTGCAACATCACTAACCTCAGCTCTTGTAGGACGTGGATTTTTAGTCATTGATTCAAGCATTTGTGTTGCTGTTATAACTGGTTTTCCTACTTCATTACATCTTTTAATAAAGTGTTTTTGAACTGCTGGAACTTTGTAATATGGTATTTCAACTGCCATATCTCCTCTTGCAACCATTATTCCATCTGATGCTTCTAATATTTCTTCAAAATTGTCTATACCCTCTTGGCTTTCAATTTTTGAAATAATACCTATTTTTTCTCCACCATTTTCATCTAATAATTTTCTTATTTCTTGAACATCTGATAGTCTTCTAACAAATGAAGCAAATATATAATCAAATCCTGCTTTTGCACCATTTGTAATATCGTCTATATCTTTTGTTGCAAGTGCTGGTAAATTTACAACAACTCCTTGAATATTAACTGTTTTTCTACTTCCTAACATTCCTGTATTTAAGGCTTTGCAAACAACATCTTTTCCAACTACTTCTTGAACTTCAAATTCAATAGCTCCATCGTCTACCAAAATTTTTGCACCTGGTTTTACATCTTGATATAAATTTTTATAGCTTATTGATGTTTTTGTTTCATTTCCTACTATTTCTTCATTAACAAATGTAAATGTTTGTCCTTCTTTTATTTCTACTTTTTGATCTCCTGATTCTTGTTTTCCTGTTCTTATTTCAGGTCCTTTA
>CAPYID010000011.1:47057-53221 GCA_948739805.1 uncultured Clostridia bacterium
CATAATGCGATTGGTTGATTTAATTTTTCTCTTATCATTTTTATTCTTTCGATTTTTTCTGCATTTTCATCAAATCCTCCATGTGAGAAATTAATTCTGGCAACATTCATTCCTGTGTTAATTAATTTTGTTAGCATTTCTTCTGGTTCTGCTGCTGGTCCAATTGTACATGTAATTTTTGTTCTTCTAAAATTTTTCATTTAAATCCTTCCTTCTTTCTGATTTTCTCGTACTAATAATATTATAATATTATTAAAATTTCTATGTTAGTATAACACAGATTAAGTTGTTTGTATACCTTTTTTTGATTTTTTTCTAAAAACCTATAACTGTTTTTACTTCTTTTAGGTTTAAATATCTCCATTCTCCTATTTTTAAGTCTTTTACACCTATGTTACCTATTTTGCTTCTGTGTAATGCCATTACATTTCTTCCAATTGCTTCACACATTTTCCTTACTTGTCTATTTTTTCCTTCATGTATCGTTATCTCTATTCTAGATATATTTTTATCAGTATCTGTTTTTAATATTTTTACTCTTGCAGGACGTGTTATATAGTCTTCTATTTCTACTCCACTTCTTAATTTTTCAATTTCTTCATTTGTTATTATTCCTTTTAATGTAGCAACATATGTTTTAGTTATTTCATGACTTGGATGTGTTACTTTATATATAAATTCTCCATCATTAGTTAATATTAATGCTCCAGATGTATACATGTCTAGTCTTCCGACTGGTACAATTCTTTTATTAAGTCCTTTTATTAAGTCTAATACTGTTTGTCTATTAAATTGGTCTTTTGTTGTTGTTACATATCCTATTGGCTTGTTTAACAATATATATATTTTTTCATTTTGCTTTTCTACTTTTTTATTATCGAAATATACTATATCAGTATCTGGGTCTATTTTTACTCCTAATTCTGTTATGGTCTTTCCATTTACTTGTACTTTTCCTTCTTGTATGTATTCTTCTGCTTTTCTCCTTGATGCAATTCCACATTCTGCTAGATATTTTTGTAAACGTATTTTCTCCATTTTGTTCTCCTTTAATTTATCATTTCTATTTTTTACATCGGACGCCCAGTAAAATTTGCTTTGCAAATTTTTCATGTTTCGTTCGCAAAAATATAAAAGAAGAAAATGAATTTTCTCATTTCTATATTTTTTCTCACTGTACCAAGGGCGCCCCTACAACCAAATTATTTATATTGTTTTGGCATCGCAAATATTTATTATGTCTTGAAAGTATTTAGGTATTGGTGCTTCAATTTTCATGTCCTCTCCTGTTCTTGGATTTACAAATTCAATCTGTTTTGCATGTAACATTTGTCCTTCTACATTAAATGGATTTTTTCCGTTTGAATACACATAATCTCCAACTATTGGATATCCTATTTCTGCTAAATGAACTCTTATTTGATGTGTCCTACCAGTATCTATCTTTATCTCTAATAATGTAAAATTATCATATCTTTTTAGAACTTTAAAATGAGTTACTGCTTCTTTCCCGTCCTTTGTGACTGCCATCTTTTTTCTATCTTTTTTGCTTCTCCCAATTGGCATATCTATGGTTGCTTCGTTTTCTTTTATTACTCCCCTTACTAATGCTATATATATCTTTTTAGTTTGTCTATTTTTTATTTGATTGCTAATATTAATATGTGCCATGTCATTTTTGGCAACAATTAATACTCCTGAAGTATCTTTGTCTAGTCTATGTATTATTCCTGGTCTAATTTCTCCTCCTATACCAGAAAGACTATTTCCACATAAATTCATTATTGCATTTACTAGTGTTCCATCTGGATTTCCATTCGCTGGATGTACAACTATTCCTTTTGGTTTATTTACAACTATTATGTCTTCATCTTCATATAAAACCTCTATAGGAATATCTTGTGCAATAATATCTACTTTTTTAGGTTCTTCTTTTTGTATTGTTATTTCATCCCCTAATTTCGTCTTATATGAAGCCTTTGTTGTTTTTCCATTTACTAAAATATTCCCTTCATCTAATAATCTTTGAATAGCAACTCTTGATAATGTGTCTTCCATTAATCCTATTGCCTTATCTATTCTAATACCTGCTTTTTCTTTATCTACTATATATGTGTCCATCTTATTCTCCTATATTTAATATCATCTCTTTATCAATGCATAATCCAGGTTGGAAAAGAATTGTTATTTGGCTAGGCAAACAAGATTGAAATCAATGAGGCGTACTAGTGTACATTGATTTGATTTCAATCGATGTTTAACAACGCCAAATGGCGATTATTTTTCAACCAATATATTTCTTTGGAAAATCCAAAAATAATCATCCTGATATATATCTGTATAGTTATTGTCTTTTTCTAATAACATCTTTAATTTACTATCTGCATTTGTTATTATGTGTGTTATTCCATATTCCTCAAATTTATCTTCATAATATACCCCTAAACCTGTAATGTTTAATGCATCAGAAAAAATGTCTTTTTCATTAAATTCTGGACTATATAAATCACATCTAGAATCAATAAATACAGGTATATCTTTGTATAATAAATAACTACCAAAATTGTAATTATTAAACAGTCTTATATTATCAATATTCAAATTATTTAAAATGAATTCACTTGCTTGTACAGGATATAAAGCTACATTTATATATTTATCTTTAATTTTGGGACGATAAAATGTTATACCGCAAAGTATCAAAACTAAAATTGTTACTAATATTCCATATGGTTTAACAAATTCTTTTATTATTTTATTCTCTATACCTTCTTTATCATATTTGCTAATAAAATCTGTTATTATTTTATTTATAGAGTATACTCCTATCAATGCTAATATTGAAACTTGTCTTCTAGATATTAATGTTAATATAGTTAGTCCTCCTAACATAAAAAAATCTTTATATGTCACTTTTGTATCTGTAAATATTAATAATGTTAATATTATTGCTAGAATAATTAATGTGTCTATTGAGTCTATTAATACTATCGGAAGATGCTCAGATATACTTGCAGTTGTATTTCCACTTAATAATTTAATCATATGTGTATAAGGTTCAAAACTTGTTTGTGGTGTGAGTAATCCTGAAAATAAGCAAATTACTAATACTAATATTAACCATTTTATATTAGGTCTTCTTTCGATTTTAATCCTTAATGATTTTTCTTCCATTTTTTTAACTGCTAAACTACCTCTAATTATTTTTTCATCTAATTCTTTTTTTTGTTTTTTTAGTTTTTCTATTTTATAATTTACTTTATTTTTCTTATTTTCGTCTTGTATATTTATAATTGTTTTTTCTAATTTTTTTATTTTATAATTAGTTATCATTCTCTTTGTTCTATAAGATAAATTTGATTCCATTAGCTTAATTAGTAATGCTTCTCCTACATATGGTAATGCTAGTATAAAGAATAAATACCATACAGCAGCATGGCAATTTGCTATTAATGTAGCTATTATAAATAGTCCAACTGCATATCTCTTCTTTTTTGTACTTAAAAATTGCTCTATAAATAATATCTCTAATGTAAACAATATATACGAAACTAGTTGAGCCCTTGCTGCTATAAAGTTTCTTAATAGATATATAACTCCTAAACTTAAGAAAAATGATACTATATAATTTTGGTTTATTTTAACATTTGTTTTATATATTAATATTCCCAATATTGATGCTAAAATCATTGTTGATATATATATGGCTGTCATTCCTCCTGTTTCAGCATTTATTCCAATGCTTGTAGCTATGTTTTCTCCTGCATTGTATATTAAATATATACCTGTATCATATAACCAATGAGGATATGTATATTTTAAATCTTCATGCCAAGAGAATGGATCTTTCATATCTATTGTACTAGTTTCTATAATGTGCTCTCCTATTTTTATTGTGTAAAATGTATCATTCTGTAGTGTCTTCGGTGATATTGTTATGCAAAATATTACAATACATATTATGGCTATTATGTTAAATTTTTTGATTTGTTTTGTTTCCATTATTTTAACTCCCTTTCTTCTCACTATTAAATAATTTTTTATCTATATAATTAATTTGCATATTTCTACTGCACATCTTATTCCATCTGCTCCTGCTGATGTTATTCCTCCTGCATATCCTGCACCTTCTCCACAAGGATATATTCCTTCTATATTTGATTGTAATTTTTCATTCCTTAATATTGTTATTGGAGATGAACTTCTTGTCTCTACTCCTGTTAATATTGCATTAGGATTTGCAAATCCTTTAATCTTTCTATCAAAATATATTATTCCCTCTTTTAAAGTTTTAGATACAAAATCTGGTAATATATTATTTAAATTTGATAATGTAACTCCTGGTCTATATGTAGGTTTTATTTCTCCTATAATATCAGATTTTTTATTATTTATAAAGTCTTCTACTCTTTGGATTGGTGCATGATAATTGCTTCCGCCTAATTTAAATGCAGATTCTTCTAATTTTTTTTGAAATTCTATTCCATTTAAAGGATTTTTTCCTTCTCCTACGTCTTCTGGTGTAATGTTTACTAGGATTGCACTGTTTGCGTTAATTCCATTACGTGCAAATATACTCATTCCATTTGTTACAATAGTACCTTCTTCACTAGATGAGGCTATTACCTCTCCTCCTGGACACATACAAAAAGTATAACATGAACGTCCATCTTCACCATGATATGCTAGTTTATATTCTGCTGGTGGAAGTTTTAATTTTGTATTTGTTCCATATTGAGACTTGTTTATCATAGTTTGTAAATGCTCAATTCTTAGTCCAACAGAGAAATTTTTTCTTTTCATTTCTATAGTCCTTTCATATAATTTATAAAAGGTCTCTCTAGCACTATGTCCAATAGCTAGTACTACTATATTTGTTTCTATATCTCGTTTATCTGTAATAATCTTTTCTATTTTTCCATCTTTTATTTCAAAATCTATGACTTTTTCATTAAATAAGAATTCTCCACCTAGTCTTATTATTTCTTCTCTCATGTTTTTAATTATTTTAATTAGATTATCTGTTCCAATATGTGGTTTACTTGTATATAAGATTTGCTCTGGTGCACCAAAATTGTAAAATTCCTGTATCACCTTTTTTGCATAAATATTATTTACTCCGTGATGTTAATTTTCCATCTGAAAAAGTTCCTGCTCCCCCTTCTCCAAAATGCACATTACTTTGTATATTTAATTTGCCTGTTTTTCTAAATTCTTCAACATCTTTTTGCCTTTCTTGTATTTTCTTTCCTTGTTCTATTATTATTGGCTTTATTCCATTATGGACTAATGTTAAGGCACAGAATATTCCAGCAGGTCCTGCTCCTACTATTACTGGTCTTCCTTTTGGTGGATTTGTACAAAAGTTTCTGAGTTCTATCTTATCTTTTTGAACTATTTTAGCATATTTTATTGTTTTATTTGATTCAATATCTATCGTATAATTATAAAAGATATCATTTTTGTTTCTTGCATCTATAGATTTTTTATATATTCGCCAAGATAATATATCTTTTATATTAATTCTATATTTTTTGCAAATATATTTTATTAATTCTTCCTTTTCTAAATCTTCCCTTATCTTTATATTTTCTATTCTATACATCTTTCTCTCCTATCATGTTCATTATTATAACACATTTTTTTTAATTTGTTAAATTTGCTTTTTTGACTTGTATATTTTTATTTATAGTGTTATAATGATTTTACAATTTAATTTTAGGAGGTGATAAAGGTTGAAAAATAATAATGATAAAATCACATGAAAAATAAAAACCCCAAAAAAGCGTTTTAAAAAATAAAATATGAAATTAAAATTACCAAACAATATAAGACTTAGCTAACTTTGTAGCCTTGAGATTCTAGAAACTTAATAGCATTATTGATATTTAGTTTTTTGTCTTTTGATTTAAAATTTTTTTGAGTTAACTGCTCATAAATTTCGTGATTAAACGGTTCATTCTTAGATAGCATTTGATAAATGCAAGTAAGCAACATTCTAGCAATAGCAATAATTGCACGTTTATTACCTCTACGCTTTTTGATAGCATCATATCTAAGTTTAAAATAAGGACATTTTTTATCACGAATAGCATTGTTGGCACATTGAATAAGTAAAGGTTTTAAATAGATACCAGCTCGACTAACATGAACAGATTTCTTTT
>CAPYID010000012.1 GCA_948739805.1 uncultured Clostridia bacterium
TAATACTACAAATTTTTTATAAAAGTTTGTTTCACATCATTGACATACTTACAAATATTATGTGAAAATTAGCACTCTCATATTGACAGTGCTAATTTTTGAGTATATAATAAAATATATTGATAAAAATACATATATAAATAGATAAAAACCATATAGGAGGTAATATAAATGGATGTACAAAAATTTACACAAAAATCATTAGAAGCAATACAAGGAGCACAAGAATTAGCAATAGAAAATCAAAATGCCCAAATAGAGCAAGAGCATCTATTATTAGCATTATTAGAGCAAGATAATAGTTTAATAAAAGAATTACTAAAAAAGATGAAAATTGACGAAAATGCTTTTGAAAATCATGTAAAAGAAAGAGTAGAAAAGAAGCCGAAAATTACAGGTGGAGCTAGACCAAACGATGGATTTTATGTATCGCAAGATGTAGACTTAGTATTAACTAAATCAGAGAAAATAGCTAAAAATATGAAAGATGAGTATGTATCTGTTGAACATATTATGATTTCTTTAATGGATAATGCTAATAAAGAAGTAAAAGATTTATTCACAAAATATAATATTAATAAAAATGAATTTCTAAAGGCTTTGGTAAGTGTAAGAGGAAACACAAGAGTTACATCAGATAATCCTGAGTCTACTTATGATGTATTAAAGAAATATGGTCAAGATTTAGTAGAACTTGCTCGTAGCCAAAAGCTAGATCCAGTAATAGGTAGGGATAGTGAAATTAGAAATGTAATAAGAATTCTATCTAGAAAAACAAAAAACAATCCTTGCTTAATAGGTGAACCAGGAGTTGGAAAAACAGCAATAGCAGAAGGATTAGCATTAAGAATTGTAAGAGGAGATGTTCCAGAAGGATTGAAGGAATGTACAATATTTTCTTTAGATATGGGTGCATTAGTTGCAGGAGCAAAATATAGAGGAGAATTTGAGGAAAGATTAAAAGCAGTATTACAAGAGATTAAAAAAAGTGAAGGTAAAATAATATTATTTATAGATGAAATCCATACAATAGTTGGTGCAGGTAAAACTGATGGAGCAATGGATGCAGGAAATTTATTAAAACCAATGTTAGCTAGAGGAGAATTACATTGCATAGGAGCAACTACTTTAAATGAATATAGACAATATATAGAAAAAGACCAAGCACTAGAAAGACGTTTTCAACCAGTTCAAGTAGATGAACCTAATATTGAAGATACAATTTCAATATTAAGAGGATTAAAAGAAAGATATGAAGTATATCATGGAGTAAAAATTGCAGATAATGCTCTAATTGCCGCTTCAACTTTATCACATAGATATATTTCAGATAGATTTTTACCAGACAAAGCAATAGATCTTGTAGATGAGGCATGTGCATTAATTAAAACGGAAATGGAATCAATGCCATCAGAACTAGATGAAATAGCAAGAAAGATAATGCAATTAGAAATAGAAGAAACCGCATTAAAAAAGGAAAATGATGAGATCTCAAAACAAAGATTATCTAATATTCAAAAAGAAATAGCTGAACTAAAGACAAAGTTTAATGAAATGAAAGCTAAATGGGAAAATGAAAGAGAAGCAATAGTAAAAGTTCAGAAATTAAGAGAAGAAATAGAAAAAATAAATTCTGAAATCGAAAGAGCAGAAAGATCATATGAATTAAATAAAGCAGCAGAATTAAAATATGGTAAATTACCAGAGTTACAAAAACAGCTAAAAATAGAAGAAGAAATATCAGAAAAAAGTAAAGAAGATAGTTTATTACGAAACAAAGTTACAGAAGATGAAATTGCAAAAATTATTTCAAGATGGACAGGAATTCCAATTACTAAACTAATGGAGGGAGAAAGAGAAAAAATAATAAATTTACCAGAGATTTTGCATAAAAGAGTTATTGGTCAAAAAGAAGCAGTAGAAAAAGTTTCAGAAGCAATAATACGTTCAAGAGCAGGTATTGGAGATCCGAAACGACCAATAGGTTCATTTATGTTTTTGGGACCAACGGGAGTAGGAAAAACAGAACTTGCAAAATCATTAGCAGAAGCCTTATTTGATGATGAACATAATATAATAAGAATAGATATGTCTGAGTACATGGAAAAATACTCTGTATCAAGATTAATAGGTGCACCTCCAGGATATGTAGGGTATGAAGAAGGAGGACAGTTAACAGAAGCAGTAAGAAGAAAACCATATTCAGTAGTTCTATTTGATGAAATTGAAAAAGCACATCCAGATGTATTTAATATATTATTACAAGTATTAGATGATGGAAGAATTACAGACTCGCAAGGAAGAACAGTAGATTTTAAAAACACTATAATAATAATTACATCTAACTTAGGTTCAGATTATATATTAGAAGGAATACAAGACAATGGTGAAATATCAGAAAAAGCAAAAGACGAAGTAGAAAAACTATTAAAATCAAACTTTAGACCAGAATTTCTAAACCGTCTTGATGAAATAGTATTTTATAAACCATTAATGAAAGATGAAATATCAAAAATTTTAGAATTATTAATAAAAGACCTAGAAAGAAGACTTGAAGATAAACAAATAAAACTAGAATTAACACAAAATGCAAAAGATTATCTAATAGACAATGGATATGATGAAATATATGGTGCAAGACCATTAAAAAGATTTGTACAAAAGAAATTAGAAACATTAATAGCAAAGAAGATAATAATGCAAGAAATATTACCAAATACAATGGTAATTATAGATTACAAAGACAATGAATTATTAATTAAATAGATGTATAAAAAACAACAAATTGTTCAAGATAATAGAAATAGAATTAATAGGAGAGAACATGAAAATATCTTGGATAAAATATAAAGAGGATGATAGTTTTAAATTATTTAAAAACTTAGGAATGGATGTATATGATATAGATGATTTTGATATGATAGATAATAAGCTAAAGGAATTAGTAGATAATAATTATAAAACAATTGTATTATCAAATCAAGTAGCATCATTCTCAGAAGACATTATTAAAAAATATAAAAAATCAGATGATATAAGTATAATCATAGCACCCAATAAGAAATAATTATTGGGTACTTTTGTATATTATTACCATTTTCTGTTAATAATATCAGTGAAAATATGTTTAATTTGGAGATGATTTTATGAATAATTTAGATATGAAGAATATAATAGTACTTAAGGATTTACCATCAAATATTATAGATGAAGCTATAGTCATTTTAAAAGATAATAAAATCAAAAAAAGAGAAAAATCAGAAAATGAAACTGAATTTATAAATGCGAATGTTATTAGTGAAGCACAAAATGTAATTTCTGAATATATAGAAAGATTAGAAAGACCTAAAAAAGAAAGGCAAAATGAGAAAAAACTATTATTAAAATATAAAAAATTGCAGATTCTTAGTATATTACTAACAGGTGGAATGATACTTAGCTTTTTAATTAACTTTATAAAATAAGAATAAAATTTCTTTCTATTACATATTATGAGATAGGAAAACAATAGAAAAATAGAAAGGAAATACATATGGAAAGAGTTTTAACACAGGAAGAAAGAATAAGAAGAGCAGAGGAAATATACTTAAGAAGAAGGAATACAAGACCTCAATACAGAAGCATTAGAGAAACAACAAATACTAGGCAAAGGCAAGAACTACCTAAAATAAGAAACTTTAAACTATTTAAGAAAATGGCTTTACAAATAGTCATCTGTTTATTATTATATTGTATCTTTTATTTAATTTATGATACTAACTATTCTTTTTCAGATACAACTATAAGTAAGACTCAAGAGATATTAAACTATGACATTAATTTTGATGAAATATATAAATATGTTAGTGAAAATATAAAAGGATTTATAGAAAAAGGGAAAAACTCAATAGGAGAAAATAGTGGTGAAAATAAATCAGAAGAAAATAATAATCAAGGAAATGAGATCAATCAAGAAAACAATGTAAATGAAAATCAATCAGATGAAAACATACCTAGTCAAACAACTCCAGAAGAACAAGGAAATAAAGAAGAAGTACCTGTACAAGTTCAGCAAGCCTCTGTAGAGGAGCCAGATTTGAAACAACAATATTCTTTAATAAATCCAGTTAAACGGAGGTCGTATATCATCAGAATTTGGAGAAAGAGAAGCAACATCTAAAATAGTATCAACTAATCATACTGGAATAGATATTGCTGTGCCAGAGGGAACTAGTATAGTATCAGCAATGGATGGAAAAGTAATAATAGCCACAAATTCAATTACATATGGAAATTATATAATGATAGAAAAAGGAGAACTAAGAACAGTATATGCTCACTGTAGCAAACTATTAGTAGAGGAAGGAAAGGAAATAAAGCAAGGAGAACAAATAGCCCAAGCTGGTCATACAGGAAATGCCACAGGTTCACATCTACATTTTGAAGTAAGAATAAATAATAATAAGATAAACCCAAGATTAATACTTGATTTTTAGAGAAAACGAGGTATAGTATGCATATTAAATTTGACTTAAAAGTAATATTATTCGTTTTATTTTTTTTTATATTAGGTTTTGAAAAATTATATTTACTATTTTTAATTTTTGCAATAATACATGAACTCTCTCATATGATAATAGGAATATTGCTAGGATTTGAACCATCAAAAATACAAATAATGCCTTTTGGTGCATATATAAATTTCAAAATTGATATGAAAAGCTATAATATGAAAATATTAAAGGGTACAATTTGCGCATTAAAAAAATTATTTGTTGCTTTAGCCGGACCAATAGCAAATATAATTATAGCAATTATATTTTGTATGAAAAGTGATTATATAATTATTACTTATATCAATATATTATTAGCAATATTTAACCTATTGCCAATATATCCATTAGATGGAGGGAGAGTATTAAAACAAATCTTAATAATATTATTAGGAAGAAGAAAAGCATTAAAATATACAAATTTATTTTCCAATATATGTTTATTTATAATTCTTACTATAAGTTTAATTTTTTGCTTTATAACTCAAAGTTTGTTTATGATATTAACATTACTTTATTTGGTACATATTAGAAAAAGAGAAGATGAGTTATATAGATTAAAAGAAAGAGCATATATAATCTTAGAAGAAAATAGAGAAGAAATAAAGGGCACATAGTGTAATATTAAAAAAGAATAAATCCAGAGTTTTATATTATGACATTTTTTATAATCTATGACTAATATAAAAATTTTGAATAAACTATAATAAAACTATAGGAGGAAAATTTTATGTTTTTTATAAATTCAAATGATAATGCAAAAATAGCAGTATATGAATTGAATCCAAATAGCGAAAAAACAATTATATTAGTACATGGTTGGCCTTTATCACATAAGATGTTTGAATATCAAATACCTATTTTATTAAATGCAAATTATAGAATTATCATGATAGACTTAAGAGGTTTTGGAAATTCAGATGTAACATATTCGGGATATAATTACAATCAATTTGCAACAGATTTATATTATGTTATATATTCATTAAACTTATGGAATTTTGATTTATTAGGATTTTCAATTGGAGGAGCTATAGTTACAAGATATATGAAAATTTATCAAGGATATGGAGTTAGAAAGTTATGCTTATTGGATGCAGCTGTTCCATCTTATGTTAAATCTTATTATAATCCATATGGTCAATCAATAGAAGATACTAATAATCTAATTAAACTTGGTTTTAATGATAGACCATCATTAAATGAATATTTCGGAGGTATATTCTTTTATAATGAACAATCAAAACCTTTTAAAGTATGGTTTCAAAATTTAAATAATAGTGCCTCTGGATTAGGAGAAATCAATTCCTTAATAGCCTTAAGAGATAAAGATGTTTTTGATGATTTGAAATATATTCATGTACCAACAGGTATTTTTCATGGAAAAGAAGATAAAATATGACCATTTGGAATGGCAGAAATAATGAATAGAAACATTAGAAATTCTACTTTATATCCTTTTGAAAAAGCAGGACATGGAGCTTTTTATGAAGTGAAGGATAATCTAAATAAAAATTTAATACAATTCTTAAATAATTAACTATGGTATGAACAAAAATGATAATATAGATAAAAAATGAGTATGTGCAAAATTTACACATACTTATTTTTAATTAGATTTTACTTTATTTTTGATAATACCATATTGATTTGTTACTGAGTCTTTGAATAATCCTATATTAGGGGTAAAGTAAGTAAATACAATAAAACTTATTAATATAATTGTTAGAATAACGACTGATATTATATTATTACACTTAAAATTACTAATCATAAGTTTATAAGCTAAGTATTCTCCTAATATAACAGCAACAAAAAAGGAAGCTATATCAATAAAAACAATGCTTTTTCCAATGATTCCTGTATATGTATAGAAGAATATAATGATAAATAACATAGATACAATTATTCCAAGTGCTTTTGAACATAAAAAATTAGATACATTTTTCCACATATAAAAATAACCAATTATTGTAGTAAGTAACATAGGGAAGAACAGTAATTTTAAATGTTCCCATACACTTTCATTAACTGCAGAAAATGCTGCTACAAAAATATTTTCTCCCAGAAACTCATATGTAAAATGTAATAAAGTTCCTAATATACATACAAATATCGCACTAATTATTTGATAATTTCTTATTTTTGTCTTATCCATATAAATATACCTCCTGTAATAATTTTATGAGTAAAATATTATTTGGTTACAATAAAAATCCAATAAACATATTATTTATATGAATTATTAGAATTAGTTTCGCAATTAAGAGAGGAGCACAGTTTAACTGTGCCCCTGTGTTGATAAATATTATTAAATATAATATATTTTATCTATTATATCCACAACCACAATTGTTATTGTTCATCATATTATCATTAGGTAAATTTGCAGTCATATTATTTACTGTATCATTAGCAGTACTATCATTCATATTTGTCATTAGACAATTATTATTCATATAAAATTTCTTTTGAGCAAGTTTCTCTTGAACATTTCTTAATGCTTCACCAAATCTTTGGAAGTGAACAACCTCACGTTCTCTTAAAAATCTTAAAACATCTACTACATCTGCATTATCAGCACATAAGTCAATTAATTTTTCATAAGTTGCTCTTGCTTTTTGCTCTGCAGCTAAATCTTCTTGAAGATCAGCAATAGGGTCACCTTTTACTGCAATATATGATGCTGTAAATGGTGTTCCAGCAGCAGATTGTGGATATACACCAGTTCCATGATCTGTATAATAAGGACCAAGTCCTGCTTTTTCAATTTCTCTAGGACATACACCATCTGTTAATTGGTGTACAAGAGTTCCAACCATTTCTAAGTGTGCTAATTCTTCTGTACATAGAGCTGTCGTTTGAAAACCTCCAATACAAAAATTGCAGAAAACGTGCATAATTTATTGACTAAATCTCATAATAATAGTATAATATATAATAATTTGCAATAAATTTGCAAATTATGAAAGGAGTAAGGCATGCTATTAGAATTTAAAATGAGTAATTTTAAATCTTTTAGGGAGGAAATGGATTTTAAAATGACACCAGTTTCAATAAAAGATTTAGAATATAGTTTAATAACAAAAGAAGTTAAAGGAAAAGAAATAAAAGCATTATCTTCTGCAGCCATATATGGACCAAACTCTGCTGGCAAAACTAATATAATTGGTGGTATGGAAGTGTTCCGTTCTATAATATTAAATGGAAACATTAAGAATAAGGAGAATATTACTAGTCCTAATATAGCAGCAAATAAACTAGAATTAATACCTAATATTGATAATGATGAAAAAGAACCAGTTTCTTTTTATATAAAGTTTGTAACTCAAGATATGATTATAGAATTTAATTTATCTATGGAATTAGGAACTTTTCTTGATTCCGAATATAATAGAAAAATTATAAATGAAGAATTATATATAAATAATGATTTAATATATAAGAGAAATGATAGTTTAAAAATTGGAAAAATTGAAGTAATAAAAGATTATCTGATAGATGAATTTTCAAAAGATACAGCAGAAAGAATAGCAAGTACTAATCTAGACAATAAAGAGCTATTGTTCAATGGAATATTTAAGACTTTATATAGTAAAAGGATATTTGATATCATTTATGAATGGTTTAAAGATAAGTTTAAAATTGTATATCATACAGATATGATACAATATTCACCAATTATATCATCAGATAATGAAAAAAATAAATATTATATTGATAAGGATTTAAATAAAGCTGTAAAAGATTTTGGGTTAACATCAAAACAAATTGCATATCCAGTAAATGAAAATAAGGATCAAATAGAACCTTTATCAGTAATTGATTGGAAAGACGGTAGTGTGATATTACCAGCAGAAATTTTTGAATCTTTTGGAACTATTAGATTTTTAAATATTTTTCCAATGATATTAATGACAATAGATAATGGAGCTACTTTAGTTATTGACGAATTAGATGCATCTATTCATCCTATGGCGATAATGAATATTATTAATATTTTTCATAATGATGAGATAAACATAAAAGGTGCACAATTGATTTTTAATACACATAATCCAATATTTTTAAATAACGCTTTATTGAGAAGAGATGAAATTAAATTTGTTGAAAAGGAAGAAAAAGGAAGTACACATTATTCTCTATCAGACTTTGGAACTAATGGAGAAAACGGAGTTAGAAATAAAGAGGATTATATAAAGAATTATTTTGTCAATAAATATGGAGCAATTAAAAATATTGATTTTTCTGAAATTTTTATGAATAAATTGGAAAGGGATAATAAATGAAAAAAAAGATATGTAATCAATATTATTTCTCTGTAGAGGGCGAAACTGAAAAATGGTATTTTGAACATTTGCAAAAATTAATAAATAATACAGACGACATACCATTTAAAGTCAGTTTTCATCTACAGATAGGTAAATCTATTATTAGTAGAGCAAAATCAATACCAGCACTATATGAATCAACCAAAGTATTCCATATTTGTGATTATGAGAGCAATGATGAAAGTCATGTAAAACAATTTAATAAGGTTTTAGAAGACTTAAAAAATGTAAAAGAAATAAACGATAATATTGAATATAAATTAGGATATAGCAATTTTTCATTTGATTTATGGATTATTTTACATAAAAGGCAACAAATAGGCTCAGTAAATCATAGAAAACAATATGTGGATGGAATTAATAAAGCTTATAATGAAAAGTTTCAGTTTATAAATGATTACAAAGAAGAAAAGAATTTTAAAAGAATACTATCAAAAATAAGTTTGAGTGATGTTATTACAGCAGTAAACAATGGAAATGAGATTAGAAAGAAAAATGAACAATATTCAAAAGATAATTATAGAAAATATGGTCAATTTGAATATTATACGGAAAATCCTGATATGACAATAAATGAATGCGTTGAGCAGATATTAAAGGAATGTGAAGCAATAAAATAATAAATTTGTTAATTTATTTCAATTATAAAAGAATGTTAAGTAGGGATAAACTTAATGTTCTTTTATTTTTTATGAATCATACATATAAAGAAGAGGTGTAGTATGATTGTAGAAGAATATAAAAGTGAATCTACATTAATTAGATTTGATGATAGAGATATTGGTACAAAGGAAGAGAATAAAGAAACATTAAATATATTATTAAGTTTAACAATGAAGAAAATCTCAGAATATACTTGAAACGATTTGTAATTTTATTTAACCTATGCTAAACTCACAACAGTTGAATAAAATTAACAAAGGAAGGAGGTATTTTGCAAGATATATATAATGGTTATTCAAACGAAAAAGTATTAGATGTTTTAGGTAAATATGCAATTTATTTAAGAAAATCAAGAGCAGATATGGAAGCAGAATCCAAAGGCGAAGGAGAGACATTAGCGAGACATGAACATATATTATTAGATTTAGCAAGTAGAAAAGGACTAAAAATAGGAAAAATATACAGGGAAATAGTAAGTGGAGATACCATTGAAGCAAGACCACAAATGCAAGAATTATTATCAGATGTCAAAGCTGGAAAATGGAAAGGCGTATTAGTTGTAGAAGTAGAAAGATTGGCTCGTGGGGAAACTATGGATCAAGGAATTGTTGCAAAAGCTTTTAAAATATCTAATACAAAAATAATTACGCCAATGAAAATCTACGATCCAAATGATGAATTTGATGAAGAATATTTTGAATTTGGATTATTTATGTCTAGGAGAGAATATAAAGTAATTAATCGAAGATTACAAAGGGGTAGATTATTATCAGTTAATGAAGGAAAATATGTTGGAAGTATTGCACCATTTGGATATGATAGAGTTAAAATAAAAGGCGACAAAGGATATACATTAAGGAAAAATTCAGAGGCTAATACAGTAAAAATAATGTATGATTTATATGCTTATGATGATTTATCATTGCATGAGGTAGCTAGAAAATTAAATGAAATGGGATTAAAACCTAGAAAAAATAATGAGTGGACTGTAGCTAGTGTGAAAGACATATTGGCGAATCCTGTATATATAGGTAAAGTAAAATGGAATGCAAGGAAAGAAGTAAAAGTATATAAAAAGGAAAAACTTGTAAAAACTAGACCAAGAAATGGGGATTATATATTGGCAGATGGATTACACAAAGCTATAATTGATGATAAAACATGGAATATTGTTTCTGCAAAAAGAAGCCTTAATTCAGCACCAGTAGTACATAATAATGTAGTACAAAACCCACTATGTGGTTTAGTTATATGTGCTAAATGTGGTAAAAAAATGAAAAGAAGATCATATAGCAAGTATAGTAAAGAACCAACTTTATATTGTGCAAATTCTAAATGTGATAATGTAGGAACAAAATTTCATTTTGTAGAAGAAAAAGTTTTGGATGGGTTAAAAAAATGGCTAGAGCAATATAAATTTGATTATCAACAACATATAGAAAAAATAAATCATAATAAAATTGAATCTATCGAAGAAACTATAGCATCGCTAGAGGCAGAGGTAAAAAAGGAAAATGATAAATTATTGAGTATATTTAATTTTTTAGAAGATGGAACTTATACAAAGGAAATGTTTAAAGCTAGAAGTGAATCTGTATCACAAAATGTAGCAAAAATTAATAATTCTATTAAAGAATATAAAACAAAATTATCACAGGAAAAGATAGTTGATAAGGAAAAAGAGGTATTAGTACCTAAAATTGAAAATCTTCTTGATGTATACAATTTATTACAAACAGCAGAAGAAAAAAATGATTTATTTAAAACAGTTTTAACTCAAGTAACATATTTAAAAACTGAGAAATCAATAAGAAAAGATTCAGATCCAACAAATTTTATTATAAATTTATATCCTAAAATTAATAAAGCAGTTTAGCAAATTTTATGATATAATAAAAGACATGATGATTCAACAAATATAAAATTAGACGATATATACATGACAATAAATTAATTTAATTTTTTTTAAGTCTCAAACGACTTCATTTTGGTTCAAACAATATGTACATAATGAGGACGTTTAAGGGGGTTATTTGTTAATTTTATCAACAAACGACCTCCTAAGGAACTAATTCTTCTGTACCAATATCATTTAATATAGCTTTAGCATTTTGGTCTGGCATTCCAAATCTTTGACTTAGATATCTTAAAGAAGCAGCAAGTTCTCCATCTGGACCTCCATATTGAGAAATTATTACTTTAGCTAATCTTGGATCAGGCGTCTTTATATTTATTGGATATTGTAAAATCTTTTTATAATCCCACATAATTACATAATCCCCCTTTCCCAAGGCCATGGTTCTTCAAGCCATCTCCATTTTTTACATGGATAATTTGCAGTTAATGGACCATAAACTCTTTGATATTCAGTTTCTAGTTCTCTTAATGTTCTTGAATAATTATTATGCAAACATAGAGCTTTAGAGTCATCTGGATGAGTATCTAGATATAAATTTAATTCATCTAAAGCAAAATCATATTCTTTTATTTGCATTAACATTTCTCTTCTAGTTTTGTCAAAATCATTTTCATGACAATCACAGCAACAATTTCTTTCTTCTATATTGTTTTCACAGCATTCGTTATTCATCCATTACACCCCTCTCCAATATCGTTAGTATCTTTAATAAAGTTTATAAAATCGATTGATTGACAAGGATAATATGGGTCAACCAATTCAGGGAATATAGTTCCCTTTTTTAATCCAACACAAGGTACAAAAGTTTTATCCATATGTTGAATAGGAACATAGCTTTGAGCAAACATTGGGTTATATGGGAATATATCTCCACAACAGTTATCATCATCATATCCACAACCACAATCGTCATTGTTATTGCAACAACAATTATTTGAAACATCATTACATATTGTTTCATAATCACAAGAATTGTTATTATCCATATTATTCATAGGACAACAGCAATTACGTCTACATCTACGAGTGAACACTATTATTTCCTCCTTATAAGTTTTTATGATATAGGAAGCTAATTCCTTTAATTATCATTATTATAAAATATGCAAAATTATCGAAAATTGTTAAAAAATAGAGAAAGGAATGATTTAAAATAGAAATTTTAGATTTTTTATTAGAATTAATATATCCAAATGCCTGTGGGATTTGTGAAGAAATACATAAAAATAGTTTGTGCGGAAATTGTAAAGAACAAATAGATAAACTAGTTATAGGAAAGATTGATAATTATGAAAATAAAACTGATAAATTTTTTAATAAACATGGATACATATTTAAATATGAAGGACAAATTCGAAAATTATTGATAGATTATAAATTTAACGATAAGCCATATTTATATAAAACATTTGCAAGTATTATTTTAAGTAATGAAAAAATAATTAATTTTATAAATAATTATGAAATAATTATTCCTGTACCTATTCATAAGAAAAGACTTAATAGTAGAGGATATAATCAAAGTGAATTATTAGTAAGAGAAATAAGTCGAAAATCAAAAAATATTAAATTTATAAATAATTTATTAATTAAAACAAAAAATAATGTCGCACAAAGTACTTTATCTAAGGAAGATAGAGTTTTAAATGTTAAAAATATTTATAAAGTTCAAAATAACGATTTAATTAAAGGGAAAAGTATAATTTTATTAGATGACATATATACAACTGGAAATACTGTAAATGAATGTTCAAGAATTTTAAAAGAGAATGGGGCTAGAGAAATAGGAATTTTTACTATTTCAAAAGATTAAAAATTATATTTAAATAAAATGCATAAAATTTTCCTCAAGTGTAATAATAAGTTTATAAAAACAAAATTTATTTCTACATAAATTGCAATTATATAAAATGCAATTTACTAGAAACTAAAATGAATATACTAAAATTAACTTAAAGGAGGAAAAGCCAAATGAAAGCAACTGGAGTAGTAAGAAGAATAGATGATTTAGGAAGAATCGTAATCCCAAAGGAAATAAGAAGAGTACTTCATATAAAAGAACGGAGACCCATTAGAAATTTTTACAGATAGAGAAGGAGGAGTAATCTTAAAAAAATATTCTCCTATTGGAGAACTTTCAGAATTTGCTTCTGGATATACAGAGACATTATCAAAAACAACAGGACATATTGCTTGTATTACAGATAAAGATACAGTTATTGCTGTTTCAGGTGGACCTAAAAAGGAATTTTTAGAACAAAATTTGTCATCTGAATTAGAACAATTATTAGAAGACAAAGAAGTGTATACAAGCAGTGAAAATAATGAAATATCAATACCAATAACTCAAAATGATAATAAAGATAGAAAGTTTAATTCTCAAGTAGTATATCCTATAATTTCTCAAGGAGATGTTATTGGAAGTGTAATTTTAATGTCTAAAGATGCTCAAACAAAAATGGGTGATACAGAATATAAATTAGTTCAATCAGCAGCAGGATTTTTAGGAAATCAAATGGAAATATAAAAAATAAGGCTTATGCAAATTGTTGTGCATAAGCCTTTAAAATAATATTATAAAAAATATAATATTATAATTGAAATTTATTAAATTATATTATATAATTTAATTAGTATATATAAAAAAGAGGGTAGATTATGAAAGCAATTGAAATTAGAAACAAATACTTAAATTATTTTAAATCAAAGGGACATGTTGTTATACCAAGTGCACCATTAATTCCAGAAAATGATGCATCTGTTTTATTTACAACGGCAGGTATGCAACCATTAGTCCCTTATTTATTAGGACAAAAACATCCTAATGGAACTCGTCTTACAGATTATCAAAAGTGTCTAAGAACTGTTGATATAGATGAAGTAGGAGATAATAGACATTTAACATATTTTGAAATGCTAGGAAATTGGTCATTAGGAGACTATTTTAAAGAAGAATCTATTAGTATGAGTTATGAATTTTTAACAAAAGAATTAGGTATTCCAGTAGAAAAATTATCTGTAACATGTTTTGCAGGAGATTCTGATTGCGCTAGAGATGAAGAAAGTGCAAAAGTTTGGAAAAAAGTAGGAGTACCAGAAGAAAAAATATATTTTTTTGGAAAAGATGATAACTGGTGGATAGCAGGAGAAAACGGACCTTGTGGACCAGATACTGAAATGTTTTATGATACAGGTAAACCAAAATGTTCTTCAGAATGTAACCCATCTTGTGGTTGTGGTAAATATGTTGAAATTTGGAATAATGTATTTATGGAATTTTATAAAAATGAAGATGGTACATATAAAAAATTATCACAAAAAAATGTAGACACAGGCTTAGGACTTGAAAGAATAAACATGTTATTACAAGGAAAAGAAACTCCTTATGATACAGAACTTTTTGTACCAGTAATGGACAAGTTATTAGAATTAACTCCATATAAAGAAAATATTCAAAGTAGAAGAATAGTAGCAGAACATTTACGTGCAAGTATGATGATTATTTCAGACGGAGGAAGACCATCAAATATTGATAGAGGATACATATTAAGAAGATTAATACGTAGGATGATAAGACACTTAAATAAACTTGAAATAAACTTAAATGAAATATCTACATTAGTAGATGTTTATAAAGATACTCTAGGAGAAATGTATCCTGATTTAGTATTAAAAAATAAAGAAATTAAACAAGTTATAATAGACGAAAAGGATAAATTTGTAAAAACACTTGAACATGGTCAAAGAGAGTTAGAAAAGGTTTTAAACAGAGCAAAACAAGAAAATAAAACTATATTAGAAACATCAACTGTATTCAATCTTTATGAAACCTATGGATTCCCACCAGAAGTTACAAAAGAAATTGCAGAAGAACAGGGATATTCAGTAGATTTAAAAGAAATTGATAAACTATTTAAAGAGCATCAAGAAAAATCTAAAACTGGTTCTGATAAAAAGTTTAAAGGTGGATTAAGTGGAAGTGGAGAAATGGAAACGAAATATCATACAGCTACACACCTTTTGAATGCTGCATTAAAAGTAATTTTAGGTCCAGAGACACATCAAGCTGGAAGTAATATAACTCCAGAAAGAATGAGATTTGACTTTCCTTGTGACCATAAATTAACTGATGATGAAAAAAAGAAAATCGAAGACTTAATTAATGAATGGATAGAAGAAGGGTTAAACGTTACAAATACAGAAATGAAGAAGGAAGATGCAGTAGCAACAGGTGCAGAAGCAATGTTTATAGAAAGATATCCAGATATTGTAACAGTTTATACAATAGGTGATGTATCAAAAGAAATATGTATGGGACCACATGTAGAAAATACAAAAGTATTAGGACATTTCAAAATTCAAAAAGAAGAAGCATCATCAGCGGGTGTACGTAGAATCAAAGCTGTTTTAATAAATTGAAAAATAATTTATATTCTTTTTAAATAGACAATTTAATTATATGAGATGTAGGGGCGAGCATTGCTCGTCCATGCCAAAGAATTTTTTAAAATATTAAGAGTATATAGAAAGGAAATAAATGACATGAATGATTGTATATTTTGCAAAATAATAAATAGGGAGATTCCATCAGATATAGTTTATGAGGATGAAAATGTACTAGCATTTAAAGACATAACTCCTCAAATGCCAATACATATACTAGTTATTCCTAAAAGGCACATTAAATCAATAGCTGACTTAAAAGTAGAAGATGAAAATTTAACTGGAAAAATATTTACAGCAATAAATAAAATAGCTAAAGACATAGGAATACACAAAACAGGATTTAGAATAATATCTAACTGCGGAGAAGATGCAGGACAGACAGTAAAACATTTGCATTTTCATATATTAGCAGGAGAAAAAATGTCAGAAGAAATAATTTAAGCTCATGAAAAATTTATGAAATAAATTTTGCTAGAGTTAATAAAGGACAGACAGTAACTTGAATTTTCATATATTGACAGAAGAAAAATTTATTTAATTTTACTTATAATATTAGAAGAAAGGTAATCATATGAAGAGATATAATAAATTGAAGATATATAGTAAATTTTTAACAATATTGATAATAGTATTAACAATATTTTTAATTATATTAGTAGGATATGCCATATATACTTTATATGACAACTACACATCTGACCAATCATCAGAAGAATTAATGGCTCAATTTGAAAACAATTATGAAGAAATTGAGGAGGGGCAAATTTCAGAAGAAAATCCATCAGAAGGTTCTGAAAATCAAGAACAACCCTCAGAAGGAAATAATAATAATTCTAACCCTTCAAAACCATCAACAAAAAAGCCATCAACATCATCTGGTGGTAGTAGTGGCTCAGCATATAATTTAGGTACATTTTATAAGGGATATAAGGTAATAGGAATAATTTCTATTCCAAAACTTAAAATTCAATATCCTATATTTAATGTTGATAATACTGCTACACTTAAAATTGGAACAGCAGCAATTTATCCAGCTAATGTAGAAGAAGCATTAAATGCACCAGGAAATGTAGTAATAGCGGGACATAATTATAGAAATAAAAGAATGTTTTCAAAATTATATACACTACAAAATGGTGATTCTATATTTATAACAAATATTTATGGAGTTACATTAGAATATAAAGTATATAATAATTATACTGCAGGGGCAAATGACTTTGATTATGCAACTAGAGAGACTAATGGAAGAACAGAAATATCTTTAACAACTTGCACAAGTGATGCAAGTACAAGAACTATCGTATGGGCAAGAGTTGAATAAAATTTTACTAGAAAAGGTCGAAAAATCCAAAAAAGTGTGTTATAATATATATATCAGGCTAATAATGTAATAATATGTTAGGAGGAATATGATATGGAAAATAAATATGGAAATTTATTAACAATAATGTTAATTGTTGCAATAGTTATAGTTGTTGCAATACTAGGCTTTTTTGGATATAAAGTTTATACAAGTGAACAGACAAATAAAAAATCAGAAAGTTTAGTTGCGGAATTTGACAAAAATTCTGAAGAGTCTAATAAAACAGACAATCCTGATAATTCAAATAATGAAGAAGATGGAAACCAAGATAATGACACATCATTAGGGGAGCTATTAAACAATTTTGGTAATAATAATGATAACTCAAATTCTATATATCAACAACAAGGTAATAAAGATACTACTTATAAAGGATATAAAGTAATAGGAACTATATCTATACCAAGTATAAATGTTGAATATCCTATACTTGAAGAGAATACTTCAGAAACATTAAAAATAGCAATAGTTGCAGTATATCCTCAAGATGATAGAGCAAATGCAGTAAATAAACCAGGAAATCTTGTGTTATGGGGACATAACTATAAAAACGGAACCTTTTTCTCAGACATTGGAAGATTAACAACAGGAGCTAAGATATACATAAAAGATGTTTCAGGTAATAAATTAGAATATCAAGTATATAATAATTATGAAACCACAGACTCTGATATGACATATGCAACACGTGATACTAAAGGAGCAAAAGAAATAACACTTTCTACATGTTCTAATGAATCTGGAAAAAGAATAATTGTATGGGCTCGTGAAACATAATTTTTTTATAAGTTAGATAATTAATGAGGAAGGATACTATAATATGGAGATTATAGATGGAAAAACACTTGCAACAGATATTAGGGGAAATTTAAAATTAGAGGTACAAGAATTAAAATACAAAGGTATAATACCTAATTTGGCAGTAATTCTTGTAGGCGAAGATAAACCATCTCAAATATATGTAAAAAATAAAAGTAAAGCATGTTTAGAAATAGGAATTAAATATGAAGAATTTTTATTAGATAGGAATATAAAAATGGAACAATTACTTTCATTAATTGATACACTAAATGAAAGAGAAGATATTCATGGTATTTTGCTACAAAGCCCAATGCCAAAACATTTAAACAGTGATGAGGCTTTTGAAAGAATTTCGCCTAAAAAAGATGTTGATGGTTTTAATCCTGTAAATGTGGGAAAATTATGTCTAAAACAAGATGGCTTTGTTTCTTGTACACCTGCTGGAATAATGAAAATGTTTGAAAAATATAACATTAGTTTAGAAGGTAAAAATGCAGTTGTACTAGGAAGAAGCAATATTGTAGGAAAACCAATGTCATTATGTTTATTGAACAAAGACTCAACAGTTACTATATGTCACTCAAAAACGCAAAATTTATCTGAAATTACAAAAAATGCAGATATTATAGTGGTAGCATTAGGGAAACCTAAATTTTTAACAAAAGATATGATAAAAGAAGGAGCAGTTGTTATAGATGTTGGAATAAATAGAATAGAAAATGGAATTATAGGAGATGTTGATTTTGAAAGTGTAAAAGAAATTGCATCATATATTACACCAGTTCCAGGAGGAGTAGGACCAATGACAATAGCAATGCTAATGCAGAATGTAGTTAAAGCAGCTAAAAACACATTAGAAAATTCTAAGCAGACATGTACTATATTGGCAAAATAATCTATTAAAGTTTTATTGGGGGATAAAATAAGATATAAATTAGGGGAGCATATTAAATTTATGCTCTCTTTTTGACCTTTTAGGTAAATCATATGTAGGGGTGGACGAAATGAGAGAAAATATAAAAATAAGAAAATTTATTTTATTATTTTTATACTTTCGCGAATGAGTCATGAAAAATTTGCGGAGCAAATTTTACTGAGTGTGTGTCTGCATGGAGAAGCCAATTTTGTTCACGTTTTATACAAATAGATTATAAGTATAAGAAGGAGATAAAAATGAAAATAATAAGAATTGAAAATGAGGATTATCCAGAAAAACTAAAAAATATTGATAATCCACCAAAACAATTATATGTATTGGGAAATGAAAAAATATTAGACAATTTTGGATTAGCAATAATAGGTTGTAGGCAATATTCAGAATATGGTAAAAAAGTAGCAAAAGATATAAGCTTTAAATTAGCTAAACAGGGAATAAACATCATAAGTGGAATGGCAAGAGGAATAGATAGTTTTGCACATATGGGGTGTATGGTAGCAGGAGGAAAAACAGTAGCTGTACTTGGTAGTGGATTTAATAATATATATCCTAAAGAGAACTTAGAATTACTTAAAGAAATAATAAGAACAGGTGGAACAATTATAACTGAATATTCACCAGATGTAAAGCCAATAGGAACTAATTTTCCACTTAGAAATAGAATTATAAGTGGATTAAGTGATGGAGTAATTGTAGTAGAAGCAAGAAAGAAAAGTGGAACTTTAATAACTGTAGATTATGCATTAGAACAAGGAAAAGAAATTTTTGCAGTTCCACGGAAACCTAAATAATAGTTCTTCACAAGGTACAAATGAAATGATAAGAGAAGGGGCTAAAATTGTAACATGTGTAGAAGATATATTAGAAGAATACTCTCATATCCTTAGGTAAATCTGCTTCTAATATTATATTTTTTTTAGTAATAGGATGAATAAATGTAATTTTATAAGCATGTAGAGCTTGTCTATCTATTAATTTAGATGAATTACCATAGAGAGTATCTCCAACAATAGGATTACCAATATAAGCAGAATGTACACGTATTTGATGAGTACGTCCAGTCTCAAGTACAAAATGAACTAAAGATAAAGAATTATTAATGGTTTTAATTAAATCATAATGAGTTATTGCAATTTCACCATTTTTAAAATCAACACATCTTTCAATTATACTATTATCTTTTCTAGCAATAGGTGCAGATATTATTCCAGATTTCTCTGATAAAATCCCATCTAAAACAGCAATATATTCTTTTTTAAAATCATTGTTTTTCATTTGGCGAATTAAACATTCTTGTATATATTCATTCTTTGCAAAAATTACAAGACCGAGAAGTATCTTTATCTAATCTATTAACAATTCTAATTTTGCGTTTAAGTCCAATAGAATCAAAATAGAATTTCACTCCATTAGATAAACTATCAGAAAAGTGGTTACAAGAAGGATGAATAGGGGTATTTGATAATTTATTTATAATTAATAAATATTTATCTTCAAAAACTATATCTAAATTCATTTTAACAGGAAGAATATTATCATAGTCTTCATCAAAATTAAAATCAATCGAAACTATATCTCCAACATTAAGATTAGTATAATTAGGATTTATAGTATGATTATTTAAAAATATTTTATTATTAGCCTTTAAACGTCTTAATAATCTATCTGAAATATTAAATTCTTCTTTTAGAATTTGTTTTATATTGTAATATCTATTATCAATTATTTTATACTCTAAATCGTACATTTAATTAATCCTCCTAAATAATATATATTATAGTTAGTTATTTTTACTTTTTCAAGATAAAAGTACTTGTTTTTTTATTCCTTTTACTATATAATATTTATATTAAAAATATTGTATTTGGAGGAAATCTTAATGTCTTTTATTGATGAAATAAAAAATAGAGCAAAAAAAGATATAAAAACAATAGTATTACCAGAAGCAACTGATTTAAGAACAATTGAAGCTACTGCTAATGTTTTAAAGGAAGGATTTGCAAATATTGTTTTAATAGGAAATGAAGAAGAAATTAATAAAATAGCAAAAGATAATAATTTTGATATATCAAAAGCAAAAATTATTAATCCTAAGGATTCAGAAAAATATAATACATATGTAGAAAAATTTTATGAATTAAGAAAAGAAAAAGGAATTACAATAGAAAAGGCAAAAGAACTTTTACTTGATCCTGTTTATTTTGGAATGATAATGGTTAAGATGGAAGAAGCAGATGGACTTGTTTCAGGTGCAATTCATTCATCTTCTGATACTCTTAGACCAGCATTACAAATTTTAAAAACAGCACCAGGTACAAAATTAGTTTCTGCCTTTTTTCTTATGGTTGTACCTAACTGTGAATATGGAGAAAATGGAACTTTTATATTTGGAGATAGTGGATTAAATGAAAATCCTGATTCAGATAAACTTTCAGAAATAGCAATATCCTCAGCAAAAAGTTTTGAACAATTAACAGGAAAAACTTCAAAAGTTGCAATGCTTTCATATTCAACAATGGGTAGTGCTAATTCTGAATTAACAGAAAAGGTTGTAGAAGCAACAAAACTTGTTAGAGAGAAAGCTCCAGACTTATTAGTAGATGGAGAATTACAATTAGATGCTGCTATAATTCCAGAGGTAGCAAAATCTAAAGCACCAGAAAGTAAAGTAGCAGGAAATGCCAATGTATTAATATTTCCAGACTTAAATGCTGGAAATATAGGATATAAATTAGTACAACGATTAGCCAAAGCAGAAGCCTATGGACCACTATGCCAAGGAATTGCTAAGCCAGTCAATGACCTATCTAGGGGATGTTCAGCAAAAGACATCGTAGGGGTTGTTGCAATTACATGTATTCAAGCTCAGAAATAATATAAAAGAAAGGAAAGAAAAAAATGAAAATCTTAGTATTAAATTGTGGAAGCTCATCATTAAAATATCAATTAATTGATATGGAAACAGACGAGGTAATAGCCTCAGGAAAATATGAAAGAATAGGAGAGAAAGAGGCATTTATAACACACAAAGCATGTGGAAAAAAAGTAACAATAGAACATACTGCTATGGATCATACAGAAGCAATAGATTTTACATTAAAACAATTAGTAAATCCAGAATATAAAGTAGTAGAAAGTTTAGACGAAATAAATGCTATAGGTCATAGATTAGCTCATGGTGGAGAAAAGATTAGTGAATCAACTATAATAGATGACCATGTTATAGAAGTATTAAAAGAATGTACTGATTTAGCACCTCTTCATAATCCAGCAGGAATTATGGGAATTGAAGCATGCAAAAAGGTTATGCCAGGTAAACCAATGGCAGGAGTATTTGATACTGCATTTCATCAAACAATTTCTAAAGATAAGTACCTATACTCAATTCCTTATGAATATTATGAAAAATATGGTGTACGTAAATATGGATTCCATGGAACATCACATATGTATGTTTCTAAACGACTTGGAGAAATTTTAAATAAAGATATTAAAGATTTAAAAATAGTAACATGTCATTTAGGTCAAGGTTCTAGCGTATGTGCTATTAAAGGTGGTAAATCAATTGATACATCAATGGGATTAACTCCAGTTGCCGGTTTACCAATGGTTACACGTTCAGGAGATGTAGACCCATGTGCCATAACTTTTATAATGAAAAAAGAAAATATGACACCAGAAGAAGCTGATAATATGTTAAATAAAAAATCTGGTTTAACAGCAGTATCAGGAATGGTTCCTGACTTTAGAGAAATAGAACTTGCATCTTATGATAAAAATAATGAAAGAGCACAAATTGCAATAAAACAATTTACTTATTCAATAGCAAGTTATGTTGCAAAATATGCAGTTGCTATGGGTGGAGTTGATTATATTATATTTACTGGTGGAGTTGGAGAAAATCAAATAAATATTAGAAAATCTATTTGTGAACAATTAGCTTTTATGAGAGTTAATATAGATGTAAATGCTAATGATATGCGTGGAGAAGAAAAGTTGATTTCAACAGTTGATTCAAAAGTAAAAGTATATGTAATTCCTACTAATGAGGAGTTAGTTATTGCTAAAGAAACAGAACGTTTAATTGGAAAATAATTGCCCTCTAGCGTTGTTGTTGCTCAATAGATTTCTCCTCAATGTGCACAAGCACACCCCAGAGAATATCTATTTCACACGCCTAGATAGAGAACAATTCTTTACCAATTTATATTAGATATAAATATAAGAAAGGAAAGGTAAAAGATGTCAAAAGTATTAGAAGATATTTCAAGAACATTTAATGAATTCTTATTATTACCAAACTTAACAACAGAAAAATGTGTTCCAGATAATGTATCATTAAAGACACCTCTTGTTAAATTTAAAAAAGGTGAAGAACCAAAATATTCAGCAAATATCCCAACAGTATCAGCTATTATGCAATCTGTTTCAGGGGAAAAAATGGGAGTGGCTCTTGCAAGAGAAGGAGGAATGGCTTTCATTTATGGTGCTCAATCAATTGAAGAACAGGCAGCAATGGTTTATAGAGTAAAAAAACATAAAGCAGGATTTGTAATAAGTGATTCTAATGTTAAAAGTGGAACAACATTAGGAGAAGTTATGGATATGGTACAAGAAACTGGTCACTCAACTGTAATTGTTACAGATGATGGAACATCATCTGGAAAATTTCTAGGGATTGTAACTAATAAAGACTATAGGCCATCTAAAGATGATAGAAATGCTCCAATAGATAACTTTATGACACCAAGAGAAAAAGTTATTAGCGCTAGAAAAGGAATAACTTTATCAGAAGCAAATAATATAATATGGGAAAATAAAATAAATTGTTTACCAGTTTTAACAGAAGATGACCATTTAAAATATTTAGTATTTAGAAAAGATTATGAAGAAAGAAAAAATAATCCAAATTCTTTATTAGATGAAAATAAGCGTTATATAGTAGGTGCGGGAATAAATACAAGAGACTATGCTGAAAGAATACCAGCTTTAGTAAATGCAGGAGTAGACATATTATGTATGGACTCTTCTGATGGATATTCAGTATGGCAAAAGAACACTATTGAATTTGTAAGAGAAAAATATGGTGATGATGTAAAAATTGGTGCTGGAAATGTAGTGGATGCTGAAGGATTTAGGTATTTAGCAGAAGCAGGAGCAGACTTTATAAAAGTTGGAGTAGGTGGAGGCTCTATCTGCATTACTAGAGAAACTAAAGGTATAGGACGTGGACAAGCAAGTGCATTAATAGATGTTGTAAGAGAAAGAGATAAATATTATGAAGAGACTGGAATATATATACCAGTTTGTTCAGATGGAGGAATTGTACACGACCATCATATAACAATAGCATTAGCACTTGGAGCAGACTTTGTAATGATGGGAAGATATTTTGCAAGATTTGATGAAAGCCCTACAAGAGTATTAAAAATAGGAAACAACTATGTAAAAGAATATTGGGGAGAAGGTTCAAACAGAGCAAGAAATTGGCAAAGATATGATATGGGAGGAAAAGCAAAAGACAAGCTTGCATTTGAAGAAGGAGTAGACTCATATATTCCATATGCTGGACCATTAAAAGACACATTAGATGTAACCATATCAAAAGTAAAATCAACGATGTGCAACTGTGGAGCAATATCAATCCCAGAACTACACGAAAAAGCAAGACTAACACTTGTATCAGAAGTAAGCATCACTGAGGGGGGAGCTCATGATGTTATATTAAAGGAGATTGACAAATCGTATAAAAATTAAAAAGGTGGTTATCCACCTTTTATTTATTCCCATTCAATTGTTGCAGGAGGTTTTGAGGTTATATCATAAACAACTCTATTAATATGTTTAACCTCATTTACAATTCTTGAAGATACTTTTTCTAAAATATCATAAGGTATTTTTGCCCAAGTAGCAGTCATGAAATCTGACGTTTCTACAGCTCTTAAAGCAAGAGTATAGTCATAAGTTCTTTCATCCCCCATAACTCCAACAGAGCGTAAATTTGTAAGTACAGCAAAGTATTGATTTAAACTTTTATTTAGTCCAGCATTTGCAATTTCTTCTCTAAATATAGCATCTGCATCTTTCAGAATTTCTAGTTTTTCATCTGTAATATCTCCAATTATACGAATTGCAAGTCCTGGACCAGGGAATGGTTGGCGATATACTAAATAATCAGGAATGCCAAGTTCTAGACCAGTTTTTCTAACTTCATCTTTGAATAAATCTCTTAAAGGTTCTACTATTTCCTTAAAATCTACATAGTCAGGAAGTCCCCCAACATTATGATGACTTTTAATAGTTTGACCATTTCCAGCACCACTTTCAATTACATCTGGATAAATGGTTCCCTGCACTAAGAAATCAACCTTTCCAATCTTTTTAGCTTCTTCCTCAAAAACTCTTATAAATTCTTCACCAATAAATTTTCTTTTTTGTTCAGGGTCAGTAACACCTGCAAGTTTAGATAAAAAACGTTCTTTAGCATTAACTCTAATTAAATTTATATCATATTGTTCTCTAAAAATTTTTTCAACCTCATCACCTTCATTTTTACGAAGAAGACCATGGTCAACAAAAATACAAGTTAAATTTTTTCCTATTGCTTTATTTAATAATACAGCAGCAACAGAAGAATCAACACCACCAGATAGAGCACATAGTGCTTTACCATTACCAATTTTAGTTCTTAATTCTTCTACTGAATGTTCTACAAATGAAGCCATATTCCAATCACCAGAACAATTACAAATATTATATACGAAATTTCTAATAATTTCTGTACCATTTTTGGTTAAGTTTACTTCTGGATGGAATTGTATTCCATAAATTTTTCTATTATCATCAGCAATACCAGCATTAGGACAATCAGAAGTATGTCCAATATTTTTAAATCCTTCTGGTAATTTGTTTACGAAATAAGTATGACTCATAAGACATACATTTTGATTTTCAAATCCAGAAAATAGAGGAGAGGTATTATCTATATCTACTAAAGTTTCTCCATATTCACGTTTATCGGATTGTTCGACAGTTCCTCCAAGCAAGTGGCTAATTAATTGCATACCATAACAAATACCAAGTACTGGTATACCAAGATTTAAAATTTCTTTATCACAAATTAAAGCATTCTTTTCAGAAACACTAGAGGGACTACCAGTAAAGATAATTCCTTTTGGATTTTTCTTTTTTATTTCTTCAATTGATATATCATGAGGTACAATTTCTGAATAAACATTACATTCACGAACACGTCTTGCTATTAATTGATTATATTGCCCGTAAAAATTTAAAATTAATATAGTTTCTTTATTTTCCATATTTTCCTCCTAATCTATTTTATAAGAATTTATTATATTGATACCTTGTAGGGACGACTAGTAGTCGTCCGCTTCCTAAAGAATTTGATAATAAAATATATGTATATATTTTATCATAATGCCCACAAAATGTAAATAAAATTAGCCAATTTTTGATTTAGTGTCGAATTCTGTCGTACGATTTTGCTTGCATTTTGTAAGTTAGGCGAGTATAATGAAAACATAGCATGAGTTACATAATCACGCTAAATAATTTAAGAAAGGAGGAGAACATTATGAATAAAAAAAGAATAATTTCAATAGTAGCTATCATTGCTCTAGTTACATTATCTTTTTTTACTGGTAGTACTTTTGCAAAATATTTAACTAAGCACAAAACAGTAGCTTCATTTCAAGTGGCAAGATGGTCAGTATCAGAGAAATTTTTAGTAAACGGTGTTAGTAACACATCTGAACAGATAAATCTTGCGACAACTTATAATCCTGAAACTTTAGTAAATGGAAAAGTAGCACCAGGTACATCTGGAACATTCGGAATAGAGATAGATGCTACAGGTACAGAGACTGGAATTGATTATGAAATTAAATTTGGTACAGCTTTAGGACCAATAATTGGAAATTTAGTATTTATCTATGATGGTAAATCATATTCAAGTCTTTCAGAATTATCAAATGATTTAACTGGTAATATTGCAGCAAATTCAGACAATAAAATTGTAAGTTTAGAGATTGGCTGGTGCTGGCCATATGAAACTTTATCTGATGGAAGCTCTGTACAAGGAGATATTCAAGATACTTTAGATGCTAAATCTATTTATGACTCTCCATACAGTTTTGATGTAACTATAATATGTACACAAGTTACTCCAAGGGCTTAAAGGCTTTCAGAAAATTCAAGTTAATTTTTGGAATTCAAATTTGTTCTTATAATTTCTAAAAATAATCATTATTCAAAGTAGGAACTAATTTATGAATATTGATTAGTTCCTACAATTAAATTTTTATTTATAATGTTCAAAACAATGAAAAGTTTTATTAAATTCATTATTTATTCATTAATTCTATCAATTATAATCATTATAATATTTTTTAATTTTATAAGTAGATCTGAAATTAATCAGATATTTGGATATAGTTGTTTGAAGGTTTTAACAGGTAGTATGGAGCCTGAGATAAAAACTGGTGAGAATGTAATTATAAAAAAATGTAAAGATTATAAGGTAGGTGATATTATAACGTATACTACAAAAGATTTAGAAGTAATAACGCATAGAATTGTTTCTGAAAACGAGGGAAGATATTACACAAAAGGAGATGCTAATAATGTAGAGGATGCTGAGCCGATACTAAATAGTCAGATTTACGGTAAAGTTATTTTTCATTTTAATTCATTTTTCCCTAATTCATTTTTTTCTTTCGCAAAATATGTTGATTCTAAAAAATCCTCAATAAATGCTAAAATTGCAAAGCCCATTTTTATAGTAGATGGTGACAAAGAAATTTTAATTGAGAAATATGGAAGTGTAAATGATTATAATTTCTCTGTCAAAAATTATGATGTAAATAACCATATTAGTGAAGTTAGTCTCAATTATAAAGTAGAGATAGTTTGTGAAGAAAATATAAAATATCAATTATTTTGTAATAGTAATTTAGTAGATATCAATAATACTTTTACTTTACCTCATAGCAATCCTAAAGAGGATAAATATAGGTTGAAGATAGAGGCTCCAGAGGATTATAAAGGTAGTATAAAAATAAATGTTTATGCTTATCAAATGAAGGAGGGAAGAAGTTGATATTATTCAATAACAAAGAGGCAGATTTAAAACATAAAAAAACTTATAGAGAAAATATTAGGTTTAAATTTGAGGGATCTGCACTTTTATTAAAGTTTAACAAGAAGCGGAGAAATAAAAAATGCATTAAAAATTAGTTCTGGATATAAATTAAAAAATAATGGAAATTATGAACTAATACTTAATGATGAATATTTAATTCATTTCTATTTAAAAAAGAGACTATTTATAATTATACTTCTATTAGGAATTATTCTATTCACTTCATTTTATTTTGGATTTACATCTCAAAATTTTTCTTATACCCCCAATAAAAATGTTTATATATTTACTACTACTGATGTAGGATTTAAAAATATAGAATTAACGGACAATTATGAAAAATCGACTGTTTTAAATGATAAAATTGCACCTGGTACTATAGGTAAATTTACTATAGTTGTTGAAAATAATACAAATCGTGATTATCAATACTCCTTTAAATTTAAAGAGAATAATTTAAAACCTGAGGGATTATATTTTAAATTTAAAGGAATTAGATATTATGAGATTGAGGAATTAATATCACAACTTAATGGTTCATTAAAACCACATAAAACAAATTTTTTGGAGATTGAATGGTGTTGGGATTACCAAGGAGATGATGTTAAAGACACATTAGAGGGGACTTTAGGATTAGGATATTCTTTTGAAATATCATTAGTATCTATAAAATTATAAAGGAGAGGAGAAAGAGTGTATAAGAAATATATAATTGTATTAATATTAAATATATTAATTGTAATTAATAATAATCAAACCTTTGCTAAATATGTATTTAAAGATACATTAAATGTAGCAACATTTGATACTGGAGGTAATTATTATTTAATTACATATACAGAAAAAGGTGATTCTAATCAAAAGATAGAAAAAGTATATAAAGGAGATAATCATGACTCAGGTGGGACTATATTAAAACAATGGATTATTGATAAAAGAACTACTTTAGAAACAATTAAAATTGAAGATAATAGTGGAGATATTAAAGACTGCTCATATCTTTTTGGTGGAAGCAGTGAAGTCTTAGTATGTGTATTTCTTAAAAAAATTGATTTAAGTGGATTTAATACTACAAATGTCACAAATATGAAATTTATGTTTTATGATTGTGTTAGTTTGGTTGATCTAAATGTTTCAAACTTAAATACTAGTAAAGTTACGGATATGTCTTATATGTTTAAGAACTGTCAATCATTACCAATAATGGATTTAAAAAGTTTTGATACACATAATGTTATTAATATGGATGCTATGTTCGGAAATTGCAGAATAGCAAAAGAGATAAAAGTTTCATCAAAATGGACGACGCAAAAAGCATCTACTAAAAATATGTTTAAAGATTGCGGTGTATCTTCTGTAAGTTTTAATAGTTAGTATTAAGGTATTATAATTTATTTATATAAGAGAAGCACACACGATAAAAATATTGTGTGTGTTTTACTTATTTAAAAGAGTCAATGAAAAAGAGATGAAATATCACGATTTTAGATAATTTACAAATTCGGAGAAATATAGTTTCAAAAATTTACATAATTACATAATATATTATATATTCAAAATAGTTAGGGGGATAATATTTTGGAACTAAAGGGGAAGAAGATAGGTTTTTGTTTAACAGGTTCTTTTTATACATTTAGAAATACCTTTGATGAAATGAAAAAAATTATAAAAAAAGGTGGAGAAATTATCCCTATTATGTCTTATTATGCTTATAATACTGATAGTAAATTTGGAAATGCTAAAGAGTTTGTAAGTGAAATAGAAAATATTACAGGGAAGAAAGTTATACATAGTATGCAAGAAGCGGAATATATTTCGAATTATAATGAATTAGACATAATGATTATTGCTCCATGTTCACGGAAATACAATTGCAAAACTTGCAAATTCGATAACAGATACACCAGTATTAGTTGGAGCAAGAAGTCATTTAAAAGATAGTAAACCATTAGTTTTAGGACTTTGCTGTAAAGATGGATTAAGTCTTAATGCCGAGAATATAGGAAAATTACTCAACAGGAAAGATTTATTCTTTGTTCCTTTTAGGCAAGATAATCCAATAACTAAGCCATATTCAATATGCTATGATTATAAATATATAATAAAAACTCTGGAAAATGCACTAGATAAGGAACAAATACAACCATTATTAAATTAGAAACATTTTTTCGTATTTTTTAACAAAAACTATTGACAAGAACTCTTGTTTGATATATACTCTATCTATATTAGGAATAAATGTTCGCAATAAATATAAATGGGGGTAAATATGAAAAAGTTAAATGTAAAAAGAATTATCAAATTAAATATAGTAATGGTTATATTGATATTAATAGTTTTATTATTAGTACATTCTACATCGTTGTCATACAAAGATATACAATATCGTGAGATTTATGTATGTAGTGGTGATACATTATGGGATATTGCAAAACATGAACAAGAAAACAATGATTATTATAAAGGAAAAGACATTAGAGAGGTAATATTTCATATTCAGAAAATAAATAATTTGTCAGATTCAAATTTAAATATTAATCAGAAAATAATACTACCATATTTGTAAACTAAAAGACACAAGCACAGGGTACAACGTAAATCCCTGTGCTTGTGTTAGATAATTAAATTAAAACTAGCTACAACATTAATAATTATATCATAAAAACAAACAAATTACAAATCAGCTAAAGGATTAGCTTCTACTGCAGCTCTTACTTGTTCATTAGCAACGTGTGTATAGATTTCAGTAGTAGATATACTTTCATGTCCTAAGAGTTCTTGTAAGGCTCTTATATCAACATTACCATATTGATACATAAGAGTAGCAGCAGTATGTCTTAATTTATGTACAGAATATTTATTAGAATCAATTCCTGCTTTTCTAAGTTCTTCTTTTACAACATATTGTACAGTCCTATTCGCAATTCTTTCATGTCTTTCGGAAAGAAATAGAGCATTTTTATCATCTATTTTTGATACATCATGAGGTCTCACTTTTAAATAAGAATTAATAGCATTAATACATGCTTTATTTAGGTAAATTGTTCTTTCTTTATTACCTTTTCCAATTACAGTCATTCTATTTTCACTAAAATCAATATCTGTAATATTAATTCCAACTAATTCAGAAAGACGCATACCACAATTTAAAAATAGAGTAATTATAGCATAATCTCTTTGTATATTTCTATTTTGCCTTTCATTAGTAGAAACAGCTTGAGCAGCACTTAGTAGGCTTTTACTCTCTTCTAAAGACAAGTACTTAGGTAATCTTCTCTCAAGTTTAGGATTTTCTAAATCTTGTGCAGGGTTTTTATCTAATTTAAAATCTTCATCTTTAGAGGACAAATAATTAAAGAAAATTCTAATACTAGAAGATTTTCTAGAAATAGTAGTTGATTTACAATTTCCTTCAGTTCTTAGCATAGATAAATATGAACGAATATCAGATAATTTTACCTTATTAATAACATCAAATGGAACATCTTTATATATAATTTTTTTAAACTCATTTTCATCCTTACTTAATGAACAATATCTTTGTTTTATAAATCTCAAAAAATTAGCAATATCATAATTATATTCTTTAACAGAATTAGGTGATTTATTTAAAATAATTAAAGTATAATCTAAAAAAGCATTTAAGTAATCTGGATTATCATTGCGATTAATCATGAATATATCTCCTTACATAAAAATATTAACAAATATATTATATAACAATTATGAAATAATTTAAAGTAAAAATTTATGCTATTTTCAAAAAATATAGTATGTAAATATTAAAAAAATTAATTTTATAGTTGTACAAAATGATTAATAATGTTATAATAAAAAAAATTTAAAAGAAATAAAAGAAGGAGAAAAAAGATGGGATTAAAGTTAGAGAACGTTAAGAAAAGTTATGGAGACAAAACAGTAGTAAATAATATTTCATTAGAAATAGATAAACCAGGTGTATTTGGGCTTCTTGGAACAAATGGAGCTGGAAAAACTACAACAATTAGGATGATATTAGGAATAATAAAAAAAGATTCTGGAGAAATAACTTGGAATGGTAAAACAGTAGAAAGGAAAAATGTTAATTTTGGATATTTACCAGAAGAAAGAGGGATATATCCAAAAACTAAAATTTATGAACAATTATTATATTTTGCTAAATTAAAAGGAATGGATAAAAGAGAAGCAGATATTTCTATAAAAAAATGGACAGAAAAATTAAAAGTTTCTGAATACTTAAATATGACAGCAGAAAAATTATCAAAAGGAAATCAACAAAAAATACAATTTATATCAGCAATATTACATGAGCCAGAATTAATAGTTTTAGATGAACCTTTTAGTGGATTAGATCCTGTAAATGCAGAACTATTAAAAAATGTAATACTTGATTTAGTTAATGAAGGAAAATATATAATAATGTCAAGTCATCAAATGACATCAATAGAAGAATTTTGTACAGATTTATTAATACTTAATAGAGGAAAAACCGTATTGAAAGGGAATTTAAAAGAAATAAAAGAAGGATACCCAGCAAATAGAATTAGTCTAAGCACAAAAGAAAATGTAGATAAATACATAAATGAGTTAAACTTAGAAATATATAATAGTAAAGACAACGACTATGAGATTAAAATTCAAAATGAAGAACAGGGATACAAATTATTTGATATATTGGCAAAAAATAATGTTAAGGTATTAAAATTTGAAATAAAAAAACCATCATTAAATGATATATTTATAGAAAAAGTAGAGGAGGAAAAAATAAAATGAGAGATTTATTTACAGTAGCAACATTTACAATGAAAGATTTACTAAAAAGAAAATCTTTTATAATCTCAAATATAGTAATATGGGTAATAATAATAGCATTATTCAATGTACCCAATATATTAAAAATGATAAATGGAGATAATGATACATCTTCAAGTGAAAAGTTATTAATTGTTGACAATAACAATGTATTTGAGGGAGCGCTAGAAATATTAAAGCAAAACGAATTAGGATATGATATACAAACATCAAATGATGAATTAACTTTTGACAATATAAAAGAAAAAATAAAAAATGGAGATATAAACCAAGCCATAATAATAAAATCAGAAAATGGAAACATAAATATAGAATATATTGTTGAAAACTTACTTTATGTTAGTGAAGTTCCAAAAGATATTGTAAGTTCATTATCTACGATTTATACTAATTTACAAATTTCAAAATTAAACTTGACACCTCAACAAATACAAAACATAACTCCAAATTTTAGTTTTGAAATGAAACAGACAGAAACACAAGAGGTTCAAGGAAACAATATTGTTATGATGTTTTTATCTTTAGTATTATTTTATGCAATATATTTCTGTGCATATCAAGTATCTACATCAATAACAACAGAAAAAACATCAAAGATAATAGAAACATTAGTTACATCAACAAATCCAAGAACAATAGTATTAGGAAAAACTGTAGGAATAGGAATTGTAGGATTAATACAAGTATTTGCAATGATAATAATAGCACTAATATCTAATAATCTATTTTTAGAGCAAGGTATATTAGATAAAATAATTAGTATTGAAAACTTAACTCCATTTTTATTAATTATGACATTAGTATATTTCTTATTGGGATATTTTGCTTATGCTTTAATGTATGCATTAACAGGTTCAACAGTAAGTAAACCAGAAGATGTTCAATCAGCAAATTCACCTGTTGCAATTCTTGCAGTTATAGGATTTTATTTAGCATATTTCACTATGATGAATCCAACAAGTGATTTAAACGTATTTGCTTCAATTTTTCCATTATCATCAGCATTTTGTATGCCATTTAGAATTATGATGGGAATAGCAACAGCAAAAGAAATCATTTTATCTATATTAGTATTAATATTAACAATAATAATAATTGCAAGAATTTCAATTAAGATATATTCAAATGCAATATTAAATTATGGATCAAAAATAAATTTAAAAGATATCTTTAAATTTTATAAACAAAATTAGAATTCAAATTATGAAAATATACATATAAGCTAGACAAAAAGCGAGTTGTGTAGTATAATTGCTACAATATAAATAAAAGGAATGAGACTAGACATGGGATTTTTTGATAAATTAAAACAAGGATTAAGTAAAACAAAATCTTCTTTTGATAGTAAAATGAATAATGTGTTTAGCACTTTTAGAAAAGTAGATGAAAATTTACTAGAAGAATTAGAAGAAATATTAATAATGTCAGATATAGGAATTGAGACATCTACAGACATAGTAGCAAAACTAAGAGATAGAATAAAAAAAGAAAACATTAAAGACGTAGAAATGGTAAAAGAAGCATTAAGAGAAGAAATGGTAAAAATTTTGTCGGAAAATGATAATGAATTAAAACTAGAAACTAAACCATCAGTAATATTGGTAGTAGGAGTAAATGGAGTTGGAAAAACAACATCAATAGGAAAAATTGCTAATAATCTAAAAAAAGAAGGAAAAAAAGTAGTAATTGCAGCAGCAGATACCTTTAGAGCAGCAGCAGTAGAACAACTTGAAATATGGGCAAATAGGGCAAACTGTGATATTATAAAAAGAAATGAAGGAACAGACCCAGCATCTGTAATTTTTGATGCAATAAAGACAGCAAAGGCTAATAATGCAGATGTTCTAATATGTGATACAGCAGGCAGGCTTCATAATAAAAAATATTTAATGGACGAGCTACTTAAAATAGAAAAAGTAGTAGAAAAAGAATTACCAGAAGCAACAAAAGAGGTTTTATTAGTTCTAGATGCAACTACTGGTCAAAATGCAATTCAACAAGTAAAAGCATTTAAAGAAACTACACCATTGACAGGTATTGTTTTAACTAAGTTAGATGGAACTGCAAAAGGTGGAGTAGTACTTGGAATTGTTAATGAGAATAAGATACCAGTTAAGTTTATTGGAATTGGAGAGCAGATAGAGGATATGGAGAGATTTGATGCTAAAGACTTTGCAAAAGCAATAATTTAGTGCCAAATAACGGTTATTTTCAAAACAATAAATGTAATTAATAATTAAAATGATAGAGAAGGGAGTTTAATATGGAGAAAGAAGAAATAGAATCAGAAGTTATAGAAAAAGAAAAAAGCCCTAAGAAGAAAAAGGGAAAATGGAAATTAATTTTAGTATTAATTGTAACTATTATTTTTGCAATATATTCATATGTAAATTATAGAGCCCAATTCCTAGAAATATCAGAAATAGGTGAGGAATATCTAGACGTATATAATCAAAATAACACATATTTAAAATATATAGCATTAGCTAATTTTGTTGTTATATTCATAAGTGTCTTCATAACAAATATTATTATAAAAAGAGGATTAAAAAGGTTTTTCCTACAAGAGGGAAAACAATTACCAAAACTTGCAAATAAAAGTATAGCTTTTATAATAGCATTAATTGTATCAATACTTACATCAGGTTGGCTATTAAAAACAACAATGACAGTTATTAATGCAACACAATTTAACATAACAGACCCAATATTTAATTCAGATGTTAGCTTTTATATGTTCCAAAAACCATTTATAGAAATGATATTATACTATTTTATAGTTTTATTTATAGGATTAGCCATTTATACAGGAATATATTATATAATATCATTTAATATATTTTTCGAATCAATTGATGGAAAAATGTTAAGAGGAAGTTCTTTCATTAAGCAACTATTAACATATGCAATGTTAATTATAATTGGTATAGCTATGTTAGTTATTGTAAAAACACAAGGAATTATATTTAATAGTTTCTTAAACTTAAATGATAAAGAAGGAACACTAATAAGTGGTGCAGGACTAACAGAAAGATATATAGAGGTATGGGGATATAGAATATTAGCTATTGTAATGGTAATAGCGGTATACATGGCTATAAGAGCATTTAATAGAAAACAGTCAAGAAAAATAATAGTTAGCTTATTATCTGTACCAGCATATTTAGTAGTAATGTTTATTGTAATGCTAGGGTATCAAGTTGTATATGTAAAACAAAATGAATTAGATAAACAAAAAGAATATATATCAAAAAATATTGAATTTACAAAAACAGCATATAATATTAATGTAGAAGATATAAATATAGAAAATACAGATACTTTATCATCTGAGGAAGCAAACAAATATCATAATGTAATTGAAAATATACCAATTGTAAATTCTGAAATTGTATTATCAACTTTAACAGAAAAGCAAGATAAAACAGGATATTATCTTTATAATTATACAAGACCAACTCTGTATGATTCAAAATTAGCATATGTTTCAGCAAGAGAAATATCAAATGAAAGTAGAACCGATAATAACAAAACATATGAATATACACATGGATATGGAGCAGTTGTTACATCAGCTTCAGAAGTAGATGAAAGTGGAAATTTATTATACTTATCAAATGATTTTAATGATACAAATAAAATAAAACAACCAAGAATATATTATGGGCTAAGAACAAATGATACAGTAGTTATAAATAATAATTATAAAGAAGTTGATTATCCAATAAATTCAACACAAAACGCAGAAACAAAATATGAAGGAGATGGAGGACTAAAAGCTGAATTTTTAGATAGGTTAATTTTAGGAATTAAGCAAAAAAAGCCAAAACTAGTATTTGAAAGTAGTGATAGTTCAATCTTAATAAATAGAAATATAGTAGGAAGAGCACAAAAAATTATGCCACATTTACTATATGATGATGAACCATATTTATTAATAACAGATTCAGGAGATTTAGTTTGGGTATTAGATGCATATACAATTTCTAATCAATATCCATATTCTCAATCAACTACTATTGAACAAAACGGTGGAAGACATACATTAAACTATATAAGAAATTCTGTAAAAGTATTAATAAATGCTTATGATGGAAATATAGACTTTTATTTAACAGATAGAACAGATCCAATTGTAATGGCATATAACAATATGTATCCAACATTATTTAAGGATGCAACAGAAATTCCAGAAGATATATCAAGACAATTTGTATATTCAAGATTACTATATTCGATACAATCAAATATATTAAGAATGTATCATAATGTATCAACAGATATATTATATAGAGGTGATGATATATGGGAACCAGCAATGTATTCAACATCAACTACAACAACTGCTGGAGAAAGTATGTATCCATATTATACACTTTTAAAAACAACTGATTCTGATAAAGAACAATTAGGTATTGTATTACCATATACATTACATGGAAAACAGAGTATAACATCATACTTAGTTGGAACAGCAAATGGAACAGATACAAAATTAACAATGTATAAATTTTCTCAAGATAGTAATACATTAGGTCCATTACAATTAAATAATATGTTAAGCCAAAATAAGACGATTTCAAGTGAAATATCAACTTTAAGTGTAACAGGTACTAGATTAATTAAAAATATGATAATAGTACCAATAGAAAATAAATTATTATATGTAGTACCAATATACCAACTTTCATTAAATGAGACACAAAGTACACCAATATTAAAGAAAGTAGTAGTAGCTTCAGGAACTAAAGTTGCAATAGGTGATGACTTAAAAGAAGCATTAACGAATTTATTATCTTCAAAAAAAGCTGTTGAAATTGAGGTTGAAAATACAGATACAGTAGATGAGTTAATAAATTCAATTATAAAGGCAAATCATAATTTATATGATTCAAGTAATATTACAAATTGGGAACAAATGGGAAAAGACATTACAAAATTACAAGATTTAATAAAGCAATTAGAAACATTAAAAGAAGAAGAAGCTAAGGAAAAGGCAAAAGACAAAAATAATAATAATAATGACACTAATAAAGACGATAAAAAAAATAATAATGATGAAAATAATACGATAGAAAATGAATAATAAATAATACCTCCTGTACATTTTTGTATGGGAGGTATTATTTGCAAAAAAATGTAAATCCTAATAATAGGTGATTTAATGGAATTTAATGAAAAGTTATTAAAAGGGTTAGAGAATAATATAGAAAATTTAAATAATAATCTTACAAAGAATAAGATATTAGAATTAAGTGAGATAATAGGTAGTTGGAAAAAATTAATATTAAGAAATTTTTTATCGGGTATTTCAAAAGGAGTGGGGATAGGAATAGGATTTTCAATAGTTACAGCGATAATTATAATTATTCTCCAAAGGATAATTACTTTAAATATACCAGTTATTAGTCAATATATTGCTGATATTATAGAAATTGTGCAACTAAATAGATAATTAAACTGGATTTACATGAACGATTGCATCATATATCTTATCCAATTTTTTTATATCATTTTCTAAATCGTCAGCCAATTTATGACTTTGAAATGTAGAAATATTACCATCTACACAGATTGTTATGAAAACAATATATTTGTATCCAACAGGAGCAGAAGCTATTTCTTCAATACCTTTTATATTATCATATGTATGTGAAAGCTCTAAAATCATATCCTTAGTAGTTTCATCAACAGATGTATCCATAAGAACATTATATGATTCTAAGAAAATTATACTTCCTGAGTAGAATATCCAAAGTGAAATTCCTATTCCAACAACTCCATCAACCCAATATATTCCATATAAACCAAATATAATAGATACTAATGTGCATATTGTTACAATACAATCATTTTTATGATCCTGCATACTTGATTTAATTAAAATACTATCATGTAATTTGTATAATTTTCTAGTATAGAGAAATAGGGAAAACTTCACAATAATAGTAATAATACATACAACTATTAAAAATACAGAGAAATTGAAATTAGAGCCGAAAATAAGGGAATTAGCAGAATCCCACAATAGTTTAAAGGCTACAAATATCATAGATATACTTATAAACATTGAAAATAAATATTCAGCTTTGCCATGTCCAAAATTATGATCATTATCTTTAGGTGCTTTAGCAATTTTATTTCCTATAGTAGTCATAAAAGAAGCGAAAATATCTCCAGCACTATTAGCAGCATCAGCAAGCATAGCTTGACTATGGCAAATAAAACCAATTATAAACTTTATAGTAAGTAAAAAAATATTACCAGTAATTCCGACAATACCAACACGTTTAATTGAATCCTCACGCGTCATAAATTAAATCCTTCTTCCTTATAAAATTTTATTTATGTAAAAATGTTTTTTCAACATATAATTTATTTGCAAAAGACTGTACAACATTTTTCAAAAGATATTTTTCTTCTGTCATATTATCATCATCAGTATACTGTTTACCAGCAAAAGTTAATGCTGTAGCTTTTTCTAATGCAATACAAAATTCATCATAAGCATTATTTATCTTTGTAGTCTTAATTGCAAGATGAATAAGTTCATTTATATCATTTATACTATATATTTGTTTCAAAGTGCAAATAACAAATAAAGTAGCAATATGTGTTTTTTTATACTTTTTCTTTTTAGGTGCTTTTAAAAGACCAGCTTTAACATAATTATTTATCATAGTCTTAGTGATTATTTTTTCATCTTTATTTCCAATATAATTCTGTAAATAAGTTTCAAGCAAAGTAACAGTTTGGTCTAAATATAAATCCAGATTAGGAAGTTCGTTCCATCTAGGAATATGAAAATTTGATATATCATTTTTTTTATTATTACTCTTATTAGTACACATATATGATAAAACTCCTTTCAAATGTTAAATAGTTATATGCATTTTTCCATCTTCAAAGTAAATTTCTTTAGCATCAAAGTCTCCATATAGGGAATATGAATCCTCAATTTGGCCAGAAAAAATTTTTTCCTCATTTTGAAAAATATCTACATTTAATAATCTAATTTCTTTAATTTTCATTGTATAAAACCTCCCATATAGCATTTACAGTTATTCCAAAATATTTTAAAAGTCCCTAAAATACAAAAAATCAGAATAAAATATAAATTATATGGAAATTATATAATAAAAAATAAATAAAATCAACTTTTTTTTAAAATAGGTATTGACAGATAACTTAAAAAAGTTTATAATAACAATGTTGTTTCAGTAGGAGACAATATTTGGGCAGATGGCCGAGCGGCTAAAGGCGGCAGACTGTAAATCTGTTCTCATACGAGTACGAAGGTTCGAATCCTTCTCTGCCCACCAATGACGTTTCTGTTCGAACTAAATCGAATAGTCAAATACAAAGAATCAATCAGAAATGGTTGATTTTTTCTTTTGCCAAAAAATCATTCTATTGTCTTGCAGAGCTCGAAGTTGTGTTGGTATGACACAACTCATAGGGGAGAACGCTTTAGTTAAGTACACTAAAATGTTCTCCCCTATAAAATAGCTTGTTTAAGCTGATATTCTTTTATTTATCATTTTTTCAATTACCATTGTCATATCTTCTAAACTTACTGGAAAAGAAATTATGCCAACACCTCTATAATATATATCTATTTCTTGAACTTTTTTACCATTAACTTTTTCTGCTTGATGAACTAATATTTTTTCTATTAGTTCGTTTAGTATCTCTGGTGTTAGTTCAGTTATTTCAGTATATTTCTTAACATTAGATATAAACTGTGTTAAGTCAGTTGTTTTCTTTTCAGTATTGTTTATTTCCTTTGATAATTGTTCTATTTTTGTTTTTAGTTCTTTTTGTTCCTTATCATAGTTGAATGATAAGTTTCTAAATCTTTCATCTGATATCTTTCCAGATATATTATCTTCATAAATGTGCATAAATAAATTGTCAATTTCAATTATTCGTTTCTTTGCTTGTTCTAGTTCTTTCTTGTTTTTAGAGATTTGTTTTAGCTCATCTTGTGAAGATTTTTGTAATTGTTCTTTTATAAATAAATCTTCAAAATTTTTCATATAAGAAACTACTTTTTGTATATTTTCTAAAACAAGAACTTGTAATACTTCGTCTGTAATCCAGTGTGAAGTACATAAAGAAGTATTATTCTTATAACTTGAACATCTGTAATGGTCTTTGGCTTTTAAATCTATGACAGGAGATTGAAAATACATTTTTTTGCCACAATCATTACAGAATAGCAATCCTGAAAATATACTTTTCTTGCCTGACCTTGTAGGCTTTTTTCTGTTATTTCGTAATTGCTGTGCAATATTCCAAGTATATTCATCAATTATCGGTTCATGAGTATTTTTAAATATTTGCCAGTCTTCTTTTGGAATAGGAACTTTAGTCTTATCTTTGTAAGAACGAATGGTATATTTAAAATTAACAGTATCTCCAATATATTCTTGTCTATCTAAAATACTTGCTACTGTTGTAGCATTCCATTGATGATTAAATTCTTGTAGTTTAGAGGGGAACTTTCGTCCAATACTTATAAAATATTCTGCTGGTGTCATAATATTTCGTTCAGTAAGTATTCTTGAAATTTCAAAAGTTCCATGTCCTTGTATAAAAAGATTATATATTTCCTTTACAACTTCTGCTGATGGCTCATCAATAACCCATTTTGTTTTATCATTTTCATCTTTTTTATAACCATAAGGCACATTATTAGCAAGTGAAATTCCAGATTTGCCTTTACTTTTAAGAACTGCTCTAACTTTTTGGCTTGTGTTTTTTGAATGCATTTCATTAAACCAATCTTGAATAGGCAAGAAGTCATTTAAACCTTTACTACTATCAATATTATCCATTATAGCAATATATCTAATATTTAGTCTAACAAAATCTTCTTCGAGAAGTTGTCCTACAACAAGTCTATTTCTTCCAAGTCTTGAATGGTCTTTTACTATAATTGTTTCAATTTGTCCACTTTCAGCAAGTTCCATCATTTCCATAAAAGCAGGTCTTGTAAAAGTAGTTCCAGAATACCCATCATCAACAAAGAATTTAATATTTTGAAATTTGTTATCTTCTGCATATTTACTTAAAATTAATTTTTGATTTTTTATACTATTGCTTTCTCCTGAAAGTTCATCATCTCTTGATAAACGACAGTATAAAGCAGTTATTTTATCGCTTTCTAGCTGTTTCATTATTTACTCCTTTCTTTGACAGCTTGAAATACGATATAAAATTATAGCTACTTAATTTCAAGTAGTGTTTATAATATACCATATTTCAAACTAAAAATTCAATACAAAAACTTTACTTTTGGAAGATTTCAAAAAATCTAGTTAATATAGTGTGTTCTGAATCTTTGTTAAAATAGGTATTTACCTTATAAACAGTACCTTTTATTTCTTTTTCAAAGTTCAAATTCTGCTCTGGATAAAAACTCTTTAAATATTCTATAATTTCTTCATTACTATTTTTAGCGAGTTTATTACAAAATTCATTTTTTAAATTCTCTAAAAACTCATATTCTTCATTAGTTAGTTCAATTCTATATATTTTTTCATTATCTTGCATCTCTATCAGCCCTCCTTTTCTTGTATTCAGGAGAGTTTTTAAGTTTCTGCTTTTCTAATCTTGCTTTTTCTTTTGCTTCTTCACGAGCTTTTCTTTCAGCTTGTATTTTTTCTTGTTCAAGTCGTTGCCTTTCTAATTCATCTCGTTTTTCTTTATCAAATAAACCTTTGAAAAAATCTGTAACTTTTTGAGGTGCAAGTTTTATAGCATGGAAGTAATCTTTTGTTTTTTCTACAATGTCATCATATAAAGATTTCCACTTATCTACTGCATTTCTTAAATTATCAATTCTGCTATTCAGCTCATATATTTCTTTATCTGCAACAATTCCTTTTTTAGCATATTGAGTTAAACTTTCATAATCTTCTTGTTCTAATTCAATTTTTTTAGAAAATCTCTTTTGCTTTCCTAAAGAAGAAATATCTCCAATTTGCTTATCATATTTTATATAGGAATTATATGAAGATTCTTTCTCTTCAACTTTATTAGTAATATTTTCTAGCCTTTCAGTGTCTTTTTTAATTTTAAATTGTAAGTCATCTAAATGTTCTTGTTGACTGCCTTTTACACCACGAATAAAGTCTTTATAACCACTATCAGACATATACCTAAAAAATCTGTCTTGTAATAAGCTATATGATTTTATTAGTTTTGCTTTTCCGTTTTCATCATATATAGGATTTCCTTGATTATCTAGTAATTGTTCAGATTTCCATTTCTTACTATGACTTACTTGATTGATTATTTCTTTTGTAGTACCTATTAAAGATTTATCTTTACATCTTTTAGTCCATTTTACTTCTTTTGTTACAATTGGTATTGCTACAACATGTAGATGATAATGATATATAGGCTTTCCATATTCTTCAGTCAAAGCAATATTTAATTCATCTGCATGCATTACTGCTGATATAATATTATCAGTTCCCATTTCTTGTTCAGCAAAGTGAAAAGCTTTCTCATAAAATTCTTTTGCAAATTCATAACCACCATGTTTTTCAAAATAATCAGAGTTAATATCAAATATAAGTTCATCAAATAAAGTTGCATTTTTTTGCAAACCTCTTAATGATACTTCTCCATTATCAAGTTTTTCTTTTAACTTTTCATTGTAGGTGGTTTCACATCTTTTGTAATGTATATTGTTTGGTGTTTGAGATAAATCAACATTCATATTAGAATATGATTTGTTTTTTCTTTCGTTGTGTCTTTCAGCTTTAGTTATACTTGTTTTAGTATAAGTTTCTACTCTAGCTACTGAATAATTTGTTTTGTTCTTGTCCAATATATTTTCCTTCCTGTAGGTAGCTAAGAAAGCGACCGAAGGGAGCTGTTACATAACTTTCTAACGAAAGTATGTAACCCACTATGACACTTTCAAAACTTCGTTTTGCAAAGATGTCAGTGGGCTCCTTGCGGAGAGCTCATAAATTATCTAATCTTACGATAGATAATTTATGTTTGGCTTCGCCAAAGCAAAAGAATATATTTAATATCGTTCATATATTCTTTTGCTCATCTTAACAATTTATTTACATACCCAAAATAAATTGTTAAGCTCTTTTTGTGTCTGTAAAATAGAGAGGGCAGAAGATTATGCACAACAAAAAGACCATAAGCGATATACCAATACTCTATTTACCTACATGAATACAATTTTAATAAGCTCAAACAAAATTTGAGTTTTAAATATGTACTCATTTTTTAGTGTGTATGTAAATAGAATATTGAACTTTGCACTCATGGCTTTCTTAATTACTTATAAATACTGGACAAGTTTACTATTATTTTAAAAATTTTCACACTTTCTAATAACCAGCTCGCAATCCTATATGCGACTCGTTTTCGCCTGGCATCTGAGGAATTGTAAAATTCCAAAGAAGACATCAATATTCTTGTATTCCTGATTAGAATACACATATTATATACCACGATTTTTGAAAAAAGTCAAATTTATTTGGCGAAAATGTTGAGAAAATGCTACTTTTATGGTATAAATATGTCAATACACTAAAGAAAAAGTTATAAAAAATAATATTAGAAAGAAAACTAGGTGATTATAATAAAAAGGTTAAATATATTTATAGATGAAAGTGGAGATTTTGGCTTTGTAAAAGGAAGTTCAGACTTATATGCTGTTTCATTTACATTACACGAAAGTACCGATTCAATAGAGAGTGAACTAAAATATTTGAATAGAAAATTGTCTGATCTTAATTATGATGGAATGATACACTTAGCATATTTAGTAGCTAAAAGAGGAGATTATTCACATTTTGATTTAGAACGAAGAAAAAGTATATTTTGGGCTATATTCTACTTTTCAAATAGAGTTAAAGTTAAAATAAGAACTGTAATTATAGATAAGAAATATATAAACAAGAAAATGCAACTTAATATGGCATTGGCAAGAGAAATAGGACAATTTATAAATGATAATAATGCATATTTTGATACATTTGATAAAATCGTTATTTACTACGATAATGGTCAAGAAACTTTAGCCACAATACTTGATACACTTTTTGCTACTAATCCAAAAGTAGAAAGAAGAATAGAGTTTGACCATACTAAAAAACGATTATTTCAAGTTTCAGACATGTTAACAGTAATTGATAAGCTAGACTACAAAAGAAAAAATAATATTACATTTACAAAAGCTGAAAAGTACTTTTTTAATGGTAAAGATTTTAGACACATTATAAATTTGTTGAAAAATAAAAGAATTTAATATAGATAGGAATAGGAGTTATATTATGTATGATTATGTATTACAATATGGTTTTGATATTAAATCTCAAAATTATATTCAAAGTATTAAAGAATACTTGAAAAATAACGGTATTAAAGATAGAGAAAGAAATTGGTTACCACATATAACTATTGATTTATATAATTGTAAAAACAAACATGAATTTATTAATAAACTAGACATAATGATAAAAGATATTAAAGAGTTTTATATAGATTTCAAAAATCTAAACACTTGTAATGATGAAACATTATATATTGAACCATATAATAAAAAACAATTAATGGATTTAAAACAGTTTTTTAATAAAGAATTAAACATATATATGTTAGAAAAAAGAAAAGAAAGACAATATATCCCACATGCTACGCTTTGCACTAGTGATACACTAGATAAATCTGTTCAATTAGCAAATAATAAATTCAATGCATTTACTGCTAAAATAAAACATATATGGATTTACAACAGAGATATGGAGTTAATAAAAGAATATAACTTAAAATAATCTACTAAAAAGGAGCAATACATGAGTAAAATATGGAGTAAAACTGAAAATAAAATATTAATAATATTATTGTTATTTAGTATATCAATTGGATTATGGAATAATTTTAGACAGTTATGGATGCAAGATAATGGTCTTAATGCTACTGAAATAAGTCAAATTATAAGTTTTGGAACTTTATTTTGTGTAGTAGGAATATTGATTTTTTCAAAATACATAAAATTAGATAAAATAAAAAGATTTATAAGTATTGCTTTATTAGTTAAAGTTATAAATCTGATTATATTATTTTTTATAAACAATACAAATTTAAGTTCATTTATTAACTTATCGGTTATCGTGGATATAATTATAGAAAGATTAATAATTATTAGTATATATCCATTAATTGTTACAATTAAGAAAAGTAATACATTATATAGCAAAAGAAAACTAGTGGAATATACAGGTAGAGATTTAGGTGTTTTAATAGGTGGATTTGTAATTGGAAAGACATTATTTGGAGTACTATTTAATTATAATTTATGCTTATTAATCTCAATTATATTTTCTATTATATCATTACTAATTTTGGTTAATGTTAAGATAGAAAGTATTGAAACCCAAAAATCAAAAGAAAATATATTTAAATATATTTTTACCAATAGATTTAGAACAACTTATATTATATATTATTTAATAGGTCAAATAGCTTATTCTACAGCATTAGGCTTAAAAATGCTTACTTTAACTAATTATTTAAGCCTTTCAGATAGTGTAGCAACAAAATATTTTTTAATTATAGGAATACTAGCTGATATAATTGGAATAATAGCACTTAAATTTCTTACTCCGAAAAATGATTATATAACAATAACTATAAAATTCGGGATAAGATTTCTAGGATATACTTTAGCATTTTTGTCTAATAATGTAATTGTAGTAATATGTGCGATGTCTTGGTCATTGTTAATTTCTACTGCTTATGAAAATGTTACAGATGCACCATATATTAATAGTATAGAACTTGATAAGCAATTAGCTTATACAAATTTAAGATATATGGTAGGGTCTTTAGGTGAAGCAATTGGTACTTTTTTATGTGGTATAATGTATGCTATAGGTTTACGATATATGTTTGGATTGTCAGCATTTTTTATGTTATTACAATTAGCACTGGCATATATATTAATTCATCAAAGAAAAATTCTTAATATAAAATAATATTAAAAAGCTATAATAAAAAGCCATTCGTTTGAATGGCTTTTGCTAATTCTTTGAATTAGCTCGGGTCAGGTCCTATTGGAGTTAAACTCTTTCAGACCTAGTAGAATATCTATCTACAATACATAGTATTCCTTAATTTATTTAATTATACACTAAAAATTTTAAAAAGTATAGCATTTTTTGAAAAAAACTTAGAAAAGTTAGAAAACTAAATATAGATTAATTCTTTTAGTATGACTTCTTCTGCTGTATGTTTATAATTATTCATAAGCCCAGTCCATCTCAAAGGGTCAGTATTTTTCAAGTTTTCATCAATAGGATTTTTTTCTAGCATTTGTTTCATAAGTATTTCAAATCTACTTTTAGCTTGTTTATCGGTTTCAACAATATGTTTTCTTAAAGTCTTGTTCATAAACATTATTATATATTCTGCTTTTTTGTGATTTTTTAAATATTCTAATCTTAAATGCCCATACTTTCCAATAATATAATCATTTTCATAATCTTCTTTTTCCAAATATAAGTCAGGAACAAAAAAATCTCCTTCTTTGTGATAAGTTATCTCTACCATAACAAAAACCTCCTAAAATTTAATTTCACTACTTTTAGAACTATAATTTTATATCTGCTAAAGCTGTCTTTTATAAAATACAATTTTTAATAAAATTTAAAGTGTACTTAATTTATTCTTACTGGGTTAGGAATATTGACTAAAGTCAAATTCCTATGCTACGAAGCAAATTCTAAAGGAGGAAAAAGATGAGCGAAGAATTAGCATATTCTATTCACTTAGGTAGTGATAAAAACAAAACCAATAAAGCTAAAAAAGTTGCAAAAAACAATCCATCTGGAGAAACATCATTTGCAAACAATGGAATACAAAATGCAACACAGTTGTCAAAAGTGAATAAACACAATTTAAGAGATTATGATAATAATAAAGATAATATTTACATTTTATATGGAACTGATAACTTATATCAAGATGTTCAAGACCTATATTTACAAGAATTTGAAGAAGCAAGACTAGAATATAATAATAAGCAAACTCGTGAAAATAGAAAGATAGATAACTATTTTAAGCATATATCACAAGATAAGCAAAAGGACTTGGCATGTGAACTAATAATTGAGCTTGGAGATATGGACTTTTGGAATAATAAAAATTTAGATTTTAGAATGAATATGAGATATGTTTACAAAGAGCAAGTATTAGACTTAATGAGAATTGTACCAGAATTTAAAGTTGCAAATGCAGTAATACATTTTGATGAACTATCTCCACATCTACATTTAGTTGGTGTTCCTGTAAAAGATGGTTATAAGAAAGGTATGAAAAAGCAACCTGCAAAGTCAAAAGTATTTACGAAAGAATCGCTACAACGAATACAAGATGAAATGAGAGTTTGTTGTATAAAATCATATAATAAACACTATGAAAAGACTTCTATACTAAAACAAAAGAAAAAAGGAAGAAATCAAGATATAGATGTTAAAGATATGGGAGATTACAGAGAAATAAAGAAACAACTAAAGCAGAAAGAGCAGAAACTGACTAAAGCTAATAATCAAACAAAACAACTCGATAATACAACTACAAATATAAATGAAATATTAGATAATTTAAAACCTGCTAAGCTAAACAAAAATAATATGATTATTTCAAACGAGGATGTCCAGAGAATTAAAAATTATACAAAAGATGTAAAAGATATAACCCAGACAGTAAGAAGTGTAAATGACTTAAATATGGCAATTAAAGATTTTGAGCATTTCGCTTTTGAAATAGAAAAAGAAAATCGTTCTCTTAAATATGAAATAGAACTAAAAGATAATGAAATCGGAAGTCTAAAAAATGAATTATCTACTAAAGACACAATTACAGGTAGATTACAAGCTGAAAAAGAAAAGATAAAACAAGAATTACAGAAATTCAAAGATTTTTGGCATAGTATTATGAGCCATTTTCACAAAAGAATTTGCTATGATAAAGATGATAACTATAAAATTGTAAGTGATGATTTATATAAAAATGGCATATTTGATAGTAACGATAATGAAATTGCAAATAATATTGCTAGAAAAGTAACTATACCAGATGAAAACAAACAAACTAAAAGTAAAAAGAAAAATAATGATACAAGATTTTAAAAGGAGGAAAAAAGCTATGGAAGAAAACAAAGTTGAAAATGTAATAAATATAATTAAAGATATGGATATGAAAGATAGATTAAGATTAGGTATATGCTTAACTACAAGTGATTGGGCTAATATTTTATATAACAAAAACTGAAATGTATGAGAAATTTGATACTATGCTAAAAGAAGTTGATGAAGAATATAGAACTACTTTAATAAATTTTGCTAAATATAAACTTGTGATGTTTACAATGGCTAAAATAATGGAAATGGAACAAGTTGAACGAAATAAAGTGGTAATGTATTTATTTAATTTAATTTAGTTTAAAGTTCTAATAATTCTAATTTAGAAATATAGTTGAAATAAATTAGAAAATACTATATACTATTATCAGTTAAGAAGAAGGGATAAAAAAATGAGAAATGTATTAGTAATAGCAGGTCCAGGGGAAGAAGCTTTTGGAAATGAAGAAATTGATTTATTAACTTCAAATATTGAACAAGACAATTCTAGAAGAATGTTATGTGTTGGTAATGGAGTTGAAAAAATAGAAAATGGAGCAATAGCAAGTAAATTAGAAGAAATATCGCAAAATGGAGACGATACTACAATCATAATACAAATGCATGGAACAGAAAAGGAAGGGCAATTTTATTTTATAAATGATGATTCTTATATAAGTTCTCGAGAATTATTTGAAATGGTAAATTCCAGATTTAAAGACAAGCCTGTTGATATAGTAATTACATCATGCCATAGTGGTGCTTGTTTAAAAGATAAAGATTTATTGCCTAAAGGCAGTGTTGTTGGAGCTTTATCACAAGGAAATGAAACAACCGCTGGTAGTGATGTTAAAAATTTTATAGAAAGTCTATTAGGAGCTACTGACGAATTTACAACCTATAATTTAGTGAAATTATATTTGTGTGGATTAAAAACTAGAATTCCTCCAGAAATTGGAATTTAAGGTGAACAAGGTACTTTACAATTAGACGAATTACTTAGAAATTCTATAGGAAAAAAGATAGATAAAAGTAAAGTTATAAATTTATTGAAGGAAACTATAAGTGCAGAAGAAATTGAAGAGTTAATTAATAAAATAGAAACTTCAAAAAATGAGTATGGTATTTGTGCAGTAGAATATGGCAAAGCCATAGCTGTCTGTGCTACAAATGAATTTGGCAAAGACATAAATCATGAGAATTACAAATCAATGGAGAAAAATTCAAGAACTATGAGTCCAAGTTCTGCATATGGATTTTTTGAAACTGTGGATAGATATAGCACACCTATTAGAAGACAGTCGGCACTTAATTGGTCTAGAAGAATAATTGAAAATAGTAAAGATATGGATAAAGGAAAGGAAATGGAATAATTTATGAATGGTCAATATGCTGAGGCATTAACAGAAGTTGATATGATATTAAAAATAATGCCAGAAGATATTATAAAAAAAATCCCATCATCGTTTTATAGTTATATTTCTAATAACAAATCAAGCTCATTTCAATCCAAGGCTATAGATGATATTTTTATAAAAGAAAATGAATTAATAGATGAAACAAAAGATATTTTATCATTAATATATAGAGCTTATTTATGTGATGAAGAAACTAAAAACAAATTAGAAAAACAAGATTATTTAGAATTACAACAATATAATGAAGAATTAAATAGAAAATATAGTGCAGAAAATTTATTTAAAAAAGATACATTGAGAGCTAATATAAATGAAGATATTAAAGAAATAGGATTAATTGAATTAGAAAATGAAAAATGGTATAAAAAAATATTAAACAAAATAAAGAAGTTATTTTTTAATAAATAATCAGTGCATTAAATTTATGAATATTTTTCACAAATATGTATAAAATTTTATATAAATTTGTTGCAATGTATAAAAAATATGATATACTTTAATAAATTGATTGATATTTGTATCAATCGTTATGAGAGCCGAAAAAGTTGTAGATAACTACGTCATCGGCACCAAGACGAGTTTTTGTCGAACTCTCTATAATACTTGATATAACTTAATTTCAAGATTATAAGAATTTGACAACACAAAAACTTAAACCGTTTCAAAAAATGAAGCGGTCTTTTTTTGACCAAAAGTCTTGAAAGAAGGAGGTTTTTGTGGTATGACCCGAGTTTGCCACTTAAAAAGGACAAAAAGCAGGATATAAAACGCCTGCTTTTATTGAAGTATTAGGCAAAACCAGCTATAAATCCAGCTTTGAAAATTTTGAAATTTATATACCTACATTTATATACCTATATGAAAACCTTGATATTAGTTTTTAAATTTTTTAACTCTCCTAATGTAAATAA